>CAZTUG010000079.1:0-14949 GCA_964615955.1 uncultured Roseicyclus sp. | reverse complement strand
TACTGGACAGGTGATGCACCTCGAGTTGGTCAATCTGCGCCTGCAGATCGTCGGCGTTCTGCAGCAGAACCGGCACAGCGACCAATGTCCGCAGGGATGGTGGAATACCGGTCTCCAGATCGAGCGCCGGCAGCGGGTCTGGCCGCACGGAGCGGGTAAGGGCCAGATTGACCAACGCGATCCCGGTCTCGGACGCGGTGACTAGCCCTGTGACCGCGAGAAGCAGCAGCGCCAGCCCATCGGCCCCCGTGACCCAGAGCGCCACCACCAGAACTACGGCCGTCACCAGCGCGATGGCGCCCAGATAGCCGACCAGACCAAGCCGGGCCGATGCACGGCGAAGCCGCAGTCCCAGCGTCGGCACAAACCCGACATCGCGTTCCAGCGCGCGCCGACCGGGTCCGATCAGCCCGAACCCCGGGTCGGTGTCTGCTCCGGGCGCACCCAGGGCGGCACGGTGCAACGCGGCATCCGCGACGGCGATCTCGCTCAATTTCGACCCGCGCGCCAGCACCTCGATTTCCGTTCGGTAGCTGTTGCGCGTGACGAAATCCATCGCCTCGAAATCGGACCGGGCGCGCAGGCGGGCGTCGATCAGGCTGACATCCTCGACGAAATCGGCCCAGTCCAACTCCGACGCCAGCCGCATGCTGGTCACGATATTGCGCATCGTGACATTGGATGCGCCTTGCCGCATTTGGGCATTCTGGACGACCGTTTCGATCGAGGATCCCTGATCGTGCAGCCGATCCTCCAGCCATGCGTGCAGGGGGGTTTCGGCAGGGTCGAAACCGCGTAGCCGTTTGGCGATCTGCGCCGACACGATCTTGTCCAGCGGGGCGCGCCCGAGAGGCGCGGTTGCGGCAAGAAGTGCCTCTTGTTGCGACACATTCGGGTCGCTGTGCGCCGCCAGAACCCGATCGACGATCCCGTCGGCCGTCGCCCGCTGGTCATTGCCAAGCGTGATCTGTTCGGCCAGACGGCGCATGTTCTCGACCAGCACGATCCGCAGGGTGATCGCCACCGCCCAAAGCTCGCCGATGGAAAGCGGGCTGACCTGTTGATAGGCTTTGACGAACCGTGCGAGACCCGGAGCGGACAACAGACTGTCGGTGTGGGCGACATAGGCCCAGGTCAGTCCGAACACGCGGGGATAGCCCGCGAACGGTCCCTCGGCGAGCTTGGGCAATTGCCGGTAGTACCCTGCGGGCAGATCATCGTCGATCTGGCGCAACTGCTGTTCGACGAGGTGAAAATTGTCGAGGAGCCATTCGGCAGCGGGCGCGATGGGGCGCCCGGACTGCACCATCCGCCCGCAGGATCGGTAGGCCCCGAGCAGACAGACCGCGTTGTCCCTGACGCGCGAGGTCAACGGGCGCACAGTCAGGCCCCGCCAGGTCGCAACCGCCTGCGCCGCTGCCAGGGACAGAGCATGATGCTCCAGCCTCTCGGTGCCGAAGATCTCCGATCGGATCGGCGTTGTGTCGCGCCAGAGGTCGGAAGCGGACGGTCGCCATCGGAACCTGTGGACCAGGCGCTGTCGCAATCCGGGCGTCAGGGATGCGGCTGTCACGCCACCTCACGCGCGAATGGCTTCAGGTCTTCCGCAACCGTCCGCGCCGGTTCATTGCCTAGGTTTCCCGCCCCGTCGGCCGGTGCCCCGGGGACAGCATCACCGGGTTTTGTTGCCGGCCAGTCCGACCGCATGCGCCGGGTCATGGCGAACCAATTGTCTTCGATCTGATCCCAGTTCATCACAGGTCCTTTCAAGAGTCGGCGACGGCCCTTTCGCGGACATGATCCAGCACGTCGCGCGTCATGGTCTAAGGGTGAGGGGCAAGTTCGCGCGATTTTAGCAAGCGACAGCCACAGGCACGCTATCCCAGATCAGTGTCGCCGCATTTACCAGAGTGACGGCGTCAGTATCCCGCCGACCTGCCGACCTACCGGCGCCGAACGGAATTTCCGCCGTCTAGGATGCCGTTGATCAGGGCGGCGACGGCGGCGTGAAGCTCGGCCTTGCCGTCCTGGCCGGTGTCATTCGAATGCGCCGCAGCGGCATCGCGCAGGATGCCGACAATTTCATGTTCTGGCAGGATGTTGCGGTCATTCAGCGCCAGCAGAAGCGACTCGCAGATCGCAAGGGCCGCCACTCCTGACACGTCGGGGGTACTGGACATTGACTTCGCCTTTCGTGGGCAGATGTCTGCGGTAGCATCGCACCAATGTCGCAGTTGTGTGTTATCATGCACTGCGGCAGATCAGTCCGACCCGTCGTATTTGCGTTTAAGTGATCGTGTGAACGGACGTGTGCCAATTTCCGTCCCCGGACATCTGCCATCAGAGGAGCGTCGGCATTGAATGCCATTCACAGCCCATTCGCGCGTAAACTCGGCGCATTCGTCGCCCTGTCCGAGAAAGAGCATACGGCGCTCGACAGGTTGCACGGGCGGCGCAAGATTTTTCCCGCCGGAATGGACATGGTGCATCAGGGGCAGACCAATCAGGCGGCCTATATCCTGGCATCAGGGTGGGTCTGTTCGTACAAGATCCTTGCGGATGGCGCTCGGCAGATCGTCGATTTCCAGATCCCGGGCGATTTTCTCGGGCTGCGGTCGGTCCTGTTCCGCACCTCCGATCACAACATCGAACCCGTGACCACGGTCGAGGCGTCCGAAGTGCTTGTGCGCGACCTGCTGGAGACCTTCAGCGAGACGCCGCGACTTGCCACCGCTGTCCTCTGGGCCGCATCGCGTGACGAGGCCATGGTGGTCGAACATCTCGTGAGCATCGGTCGGCGCGACGCGAAGGAACGAACCGCGCATTTCCTGCTGGAACTGGGCGCGCGGCTCAAACTGGTGGGACTCGGCTCGACGTCGGGATATGCCTGCCCGCTGTCGCAGTACCTGCTTGCGGACACGCTGGGCCTGAGCGCCGTGCACGTGAACCGCGTTCTGCGCGAGTTGCGCGAGGATGGCCTTGTGACCTTCCAGCATGGTCAGGTCGAAATCCACGATCTCGACGGGTTGGTGGCGCTTGCAGATTTCGACAAGACTTACCTCGATCACGACGGGCCGCTGCTCAGGTGATCAGACGGCCGTCATGCCGCCATCGACGGTATAGGCCGCCCCGTTGACATAGGCCGCGTCGTCAGACGCGAGGAACGCGACGACACCCGCCACCTCTTCCGGCGTGCCATAGCGCTTCATCGGGATGGTGGCGGCAAAACCGTCATGGACGGCGGCCGCGGCCCCGGGGCTAGCGCCTTCCTCGATCGAGGTCATCATCCGGCTGTCGATGGTGCCGGGGTTGATGCAGTTCACTCGAATGCCCTTTTCCCCCCATTCCACGGCGGCCGCGCGCGTCAGGCCCAGCACGGCATGCTTGCTGGCGACGTAGGCGCACAGCCCCGCCGCCCCGGTCAGCCCGGCCACGCTGGAGGAATTGATGATGCTGCCGCACCCGACCTTTGCCATGACCGGGATCACCAGTTTCAGCCCAAGGAAGATGCCGGTCACGTTGACCTCCATCACCTTGCGGAAACCGTCCGTCGGGAAATCCGGGATGGGGGCGACCGGTCCTTCGATCCCTGCATTGTTGAAGAAGATGTCGATGGTGCCGAATGTCTCCACCGTTGCCGCAACGGCAGTTCCGAACGCCGCCTCATCGGTCACGTCCGCCTCAAGCACCAGCAGGCGTCCCTCATCCGGGATTGCCGCGCGCAGCGGCCCGAAATCCGCGCCCGCAATGTCGGTGGCGGCGATCAATGCGCCCCGGGCGGCCAGCAGTTTGGCGCTGGCCAGGCCTATGGCGCCTGCCGCGCCCGTGATCAAGGCGATCTTTCCGGTCAGGGAGTTGGTCATTTTCATTCCTTTGGGACAAAACCGGCATTCCATCGCAGTGTAGGCGGTAGGTCCGTCCACCCGATGCATCGGACGAGGGAGACAGGTGCATCGGGTGGAACGGGGTAGCACCCGGCGGAGCCATCGGGGACGAGGCCTGCCGCAGGGTTGTGACTCAGGGTGGACTGCTAAGAATGGCCCCGCACTGCTTCATGTTGGTGGTTCGATAACTTTACGGAACTCTTTTCGGCAGGCACTTGATTATTGGCCGGCAGCGGTTCCAAGCGCACCTGCGTGCCGGCGCGCCCTTCGACAATCGCACGCGCGTCCTGCAACCGGCCGATGCCGGCCAACGTGCCACCCGCCCGCACGAAATCGCAGGCGGCGGTGATCTTTGGCCCCATGGAACCTGCCACGAAGGTCATGGCGTCCAGCGCATCCGGCGTGATGTTGCCAATTGGGGCCTGGTCCGGACCACCCCAATCGCGGAACACCGCTTCCACATCGGTCAACATCAGCAGCATGTCCGCGTTCAATGCCTGCGCCAGCAAGGCCGAGGTGCGATCCTTGTCGATTACCGCCTCGACACCTTCCATCCGGCCATCCACTTTGCGCACAACCGGAATACCGCCGCCGCCCGCGCAGATGACGCAGACGCCAGCCTCGACCAGCAGGCGGATCGGGGCGAGGTTCAGAATGGCCACCGGCAGCGGCGACGGCACGACGCGCCGCAAGCAGCCCTTCGTTTCCTCCACCATCGACCAGCGGTGCTCGGCGCCGACCAGCTCTGCCACCTCTGCCGAATAGACCGGGCCGATCGGCTTGGTGGGCTGGTCAAAGGCGGGGTCCTGCGGGTCCACCTCCACCCGTGTGAGCAGCGTGGCGCAATCGGTGCCTTTGGGCAGGGCGTTCATCAGTTCCTGTTCGATAAGATAGCCGATCATGCCTTCGGTCTCGGCGCCAAGGATATCCAGCGGCCAAAGTGCATCCGGCGCATGCGCGGCCGCTTGCAACGCCATCAACCCCACCTGCGGGCCATTGCCATGCGCCACGATGATCTGATGATCCTGCGCGAGGTCGGCCAAAGCGGCAGCGGCAATGCGCACATTGGTGTGTTGCGCTTCCGGTGTCATCGGCTCGCCGCGTCTCAGCAAGGCATTGCCACCCAAGGCTACCACGATGCGCATCAGGAGCCGATCGTGGCGACAAGCACCGCTTTGATGGAATGCAGCCGGTTCTCCGCCTGGTCGAAGACGACCGAGGCGGGGGATTCGAACACCTCTTCCGTCACCTCCATGCTGTCGATGCCGTAGGTCTGAAAGATCTTCTCGCCAGTCGAGGTGTCACGATTGTGGAAGGCGGGCAGGCAATGCAGGAACTTGGCATGCGGGTTGCCGGTCAGGTCCATGACGTTCTGCGTCACGGCAAACGGCGACAGCAGCGCGATGCGCTCGGCCCAGACCTCTTCAGGCTCGCCCATCGACACCCAGACATCGGTGTAGATATAATCGCAGCCCTCCACCCCCTCGGCCAGTTTTTCGGTCTGGGTGATGCGCGCACCGCTGGACTCTGCCAGCTTGCGGCACTGGTCCACCAAACCGGCATCCGGCCAGAGGCTTTGCGGACCGCAAAGCCGGATATCCATCCCGATGAGCGCCGCGCCCACCATGAGCGACGATCCCATGTTGCCGCCGGTATCGCCCACGAAACAGAAGGAAGTGTCTGACAAGTGCTTGTGTGTGAATTCCCGCATCGTCATCAGATCGGCAAGGATCTGCGTCGGGTGAAACTCGGCGGTCAGCCCGTTATAGACCGGCACGCCCGCGAATTGCGCCAGCACTTCGGCATCAGCCTGCCCGAACCCGCGATATTCTATGGCATCATAGAATCTGCCCAGAACCCGCGCCGTGTCCTTCATGGTTTCCTTGGTGCCAATATGGCTGCCCGATGGCCCTAGATAGGTGACATGCGCGCCCTGATCGAAGGCCGCCACCTCGAAGGCGCTGCGGGTGCGGGTGCTGTCCTTCTCGAAGATCAGCGCGATGTTCTTGCCCTTCAGCAACTGACGTTCGGTGCCGATGGTTTTTGCCTCTTTCAGGCTGGCCCCAAGGCGCAGAAGAAAGCGCAATTCGTCCGGCGTGAAATCCAGCGTTTTCAGGAAACTGCGGCCATGAAGGTTCTGTGGCATGGGATGGTCCTTTCAGGAGGGGCGTCAGAGGGCGTCGCGGATCAGCGGGCAGGTCATGCAATGCGACCCGCCGCGCCCGCGCCCCAGTTCGGCGCCCGAGATGGTGATGACCTCGACGCCCGCCTTGCGCAGCAGCGTGTTGGAATATTCGTTGCGCTCATAGCCGACGACGACCCCGGGGCTGATGCACAGAAGGTTGTTGGCATCGTCCCATTGCTCGCGCTGTGCCTCATAGGCATCGCCACCGGTCGAAACAGTCCGCAGTTTCTTCAATCCCATGGCCTCGGCCACGACATCGAGGAATGGCGCCTTCTCCGCCGTCACCTCGACCCCGCCCTTGTCTCCCGCGCGCAGCGAATAGGCCTGGATCGCGTCCGTGACCTCGGCAAACACCGTCACCAGATCGCGGTCGCAAAAGGTGAACACGGTATCGAGATGCATCGAAGATCGGGCGCGCGGGAACTGGCAGGCTATCACCCGCGTGGCCCCGCCCCCTGCGAACAGCGCGCGCGCGACTTGCCCCACGGCCTGCGGCGTAGTGCGCTCGCCCATCCCGATCAGCACGATCCCGTTGCCGACAGGCATCACGTCGCCCCCCTCCAGCGT
Source organism: uncultured Roseicyclus sp. (assembly GCA_964615955.1). Classification (GTDB taxonomy): domain Bacteria; phylum Pseudomonadota; class Alphaproteobacteria; order Rhodobacterales; family Rhodobacteraceae; genus Gymnodinialimonas. The sequence continues at coordinate 8,313 of CAZTUG010000079.1, read as the reverse complement.
CGCGAGACCGTGGTCCACCATCGGATCGCCGAACCAGATCGGGAAACCGGCATCCTTGAAATCCGGATGGAACTTGTAGATCGCGGCAAGGTTCAGCGTTTCCAGCCGCCGAGCGGGCCAGAACATCGGGTTCAGCGTGACGCCGCCATAGATCCAGCAGGACGAGTCGCGGGTGAATATCTGGTTGGGCATCGGTGCCAGCAGGAAATCCTCGTCCCGCAGCATCGGGGCAACGACGCCCGCCATTGGGATGGGCAGCTCCGCGCGGCTCATTCCGCCGACAAGGATATGCGTCAGCGCAGCGGCGGGCATCTCCATCAGGCAGGCGTGCAGGTCAGCCGCCAGACCCCCGCCCACCGAATTGTCGCTGATTCGGGCATCGAGTAGCCAGCGGCGCGCGTCCGCGTTGGAGACAACCACCTCCAGCATCTCGCGCAGGAGGACCACGTCTACGCCCCGCTCGCGCAGCACATCGACGAAAGCCATGTGGTCCACGCGGGCCTGCTTGACCCAAAGCACATCGTCAAACAGCAGGCTTTCTGCATTGGCGGGCGTCAGCCGCGCCATCTCCGGACCGGGCCGGTGCAGCATGACGCGGCGCAACTGCCCCGCCTCGGAATGAACGCCGTAGGTGAGGGTCATGCGGAGGCTCCAAACAGGACGGCCAGCGTGAGGGCGGCCATGATGATGATTGTGAGGACGGCAAGCAGCGGCCAGACGAACCGCAGCCAGCGCTCGTAAGGCACCCGCCCGATGGCAAGGCCACCCATCACGACGGCAGAGGTTGGGGTGATCAGGTTGACCATGCCGCTGGCGGTGGCAAAGGCAGTGACGACCAACTCGCGCTGGACGCCGGCGAAATCGGCCACCGGGGCGAGGATCGGCATGGAGAGCACGGCCAGCCCCGAAGTCGATGGCACGAAGAATGACAGTCCGATCTGGGTCCAGTAGATCACAAGGATGAAGGCGGTTTCCGAAAGGCCCGCCACGCTGGTTTCCGCCGCGTGCAGGATGGTATCGGTGATCATCCCCGCGTCCATGATCACGACGATCCCGCGTGCAAGGCCAATGATCAGCGCGACGCCCAGAAGGTCGCGCGCACCGTTCACGAAAGCCTCCACCAGCTTGCCCTCACCCAGCCGGGCAACGATGCCGATGACGATGGCGGACACCAGAAACAGCCCGCTCATTTCCGCCATCCACCAGCCGCCGATGGAGACGCCCCAGATCATCACGCCGAAGGTCAGCGCGAACAGGATCAAAACGATCTTGTGCAATCCCGTGAAGGTCGCGGCCTCGGTCGGGGTCTCGGTCAGAAAATGCGCCTCGTTCGCGGCCTTCTTGTCGTAGACCAGCGATTTCGTCGGGTCAGCCCGGACCCTTGCGGCATAGCGCATCACAAAAGCCACCGTGACGACCCAGCAGACCGCCAGAATGACCAGCCGCAGCACCAGACCATCGGCAAAACTGATCCCCGCCGCATCGGAGGCGATCACCGTCGAGAAGGCGTTGATCGTCGACCCGAGAACGCCAACCCCGGCCCCCAGCAGGATCACGGCCACCGCCGTCAGCGCGTCGTATTTCGCGGCGATCATCACCGGGATCAGCAGGACGTAGAACGCGAGCGTTTCCTCGGCCATGCCATAAGTCGTGCCGCCAAGCGCAAAGAGCGCCATCAAGAACGGGATCATCCAGTTCTCGCGCCCTTTCAGGCGAACCATCGCCCGGGCGATCCCGGCATCGATGGCGCCCGTGGCGGTCACGACGCCGATGAACCCGCCGATGATCAGCACGAACAGCGATACATCGATGGCGCGGGCAACGTATTCGACAGGATCGTAGAAGCCCGCGATGGGGGCGAGGACGACGTCGAAAAATCCCTGCGGGGCCGCGTCCGTTGGCGCATAGGTGCCCGCGACAGGCACATCCTTGCCAAGCGCCTCGGAGGCCACGCGCTGATACTGCCCGGCAGGGATGATCCAGGTCAGCACGGCAACCAGCACGATCAGCGCAAACAGGATGGTGAAGGCGGACGGGAAACGGAACCCCGGTTTTGCCTCGGTTTCTTCGACAGGTGGCATGAGGCGGCTTCCCTTGGGTGACGTGTTGGGATGAGGCTAGCCGGGATGGCAAAGAGGCGTGCTGACGCAGGTTAGGTCCGGGGTGCTGCCGGCATGGGGCCGGGTTTCAACGTCCCGCCATCGCCCCTGCCGCAATCTCGATGATCTCGGCGGTGATTGCCTCTTGCCGCTGACGGCAAGCCAGGGCCTCGAGGATACCCAGTTCGTCCTCGATCTGGCGGGAGGCTGCGGACATGGCGGCCATCCGCGCCTCGTTCTCGGCAACGAAGGCATGGAGTGCGGCGCAGGTCAGCGCGGCGTGGAGTTGATCGAGCCCGAGCCCTGCCGCAAGGTCGGCGGCAGGCAGATTGGTGAGCGGCGCGGCGCGCGCGCGCGTGCCTGTCGCAGGCGGCAGCGGGAACAGGGTGCTGCGCTGCACGGCCGTTTGCCCGCGTTTCCAAATGGCATGAACCACGGACACCGGGCGCAGGTCGCCGTGTGCGAACACCGCCCCCAGCAAGCGGTCGGCGAACTTCGGCAGGCTGGCAGAGCGGGATGGCATCGCCGCCGACCAGACCGGGACCAGACCGCGACCCGCGGCAATCGCCGCCCCGCGGCTGCCGATCAGGAACAGATCGGTGCCTTTCGGGAGCGCGCCGACCTCGTCCAGCACCCGCTCCGAAAACCCGCCGACGAACCCCTGTTCGGCACAGAACACCACAAGCGCCGGGCGGGCCGTCAGGTCTGCGTCGTCCGGCTGAACCTTGACCAAACCCTGCGACACGACCGCGTCCAGCGTCGCCGCATAAGCTTCGACCGCAGCGATCTGGCCGCGGGCGGTGCGCGCGCGGGCCCCGGCGATGCCGGTCATCGCGCGCACCACGCTGCCCAGTTGGCGGATGCCGTCGATCCGCGCAGAAAGGTCGGCGTCAGACATGCGCGGCAGCCAGCTTGCGCAGCACGGCCAGAAGCGCCGCCGCGTCCGCCTCGGCCAGCTTTCCCGTCGTCTCGACCTCGCGCAGCACTTCGGGTGCCCCGGTTTCCAGCGCCTTGGCAAGATCCGTACGGAACGTGGCGACCTGCTCGGGCGACAGCGCATCCAGCAGCCCCTCCTGCACCGCCAGCACAAGGGCCACCTCCTCGCCCAGCCGCATCGGCGTATGCTGGTTCTGGCGCAGCACCGCGCGCAGCCGCGCCCCGCGCGTCAGCTTTGCCTGCACCCGCGGCTCGATGGTGCCGCCGAAGCGGGTGAACACCTCCATCTCCAGAAACTGCGCATAGTCCAGCCGCAGGGATTTCGCCGCATCGCGCAGCGCGGGGGCCTGCGTCTTGCCGCCCACCCGGCTGACCGACACGCCCACATCTACGGCAGGCTTCTGGCCTTCCTGGAACAACCGCGAGTCCAGGACGATCTGCCCGTCGGTGATCGAGATGAGGTTGGTCGGGATATAGGCCGACAGGTTCCCCGCCTCGGTCTGCGCAATCGGCAGCGCCGTGAGCGACCCACTGCCTTTGGCTGCTGACAGCTTGGCTGCGCGTTCCAGCAGGCGGGCGTGGACGTAAAACACATCGCCCGGATAGGCCTCGCGCCCCGGTGACTGGCGGGTCAGCAGCGCAATCTCGCGGTGGGTGGCTGCGTGTTTGCTCAGATCGTCGATCACGATCAGGGCATGCTGGCCCTTGTCGCGGAAATGCTCGGCCATCGTCATGCCGGCAAAGGGGGCGATCCATTGCAGGCCGGGCGGGGTGGCGGGCCCGGCCACCACGACGATGCAACGGTCGAACGCAGCATGGGTCTGTAACGCATCGACGGCGCGGCGCACGGCCGACGTCTTCTGCCCCACAGCAACATAGATGCAGATCATGTCGGTGTCGCGCTGCGCGATGATCGTATCAATCGCCAGCGTCGTCTTGCCCGTCGCTGGATCGCCGATGATCAACTCGCGCTGGCCCCTACCCAACGCGAACAGCGTATCGACCACCAGCACCCCGGTCTGCACCGGATTGACGACCAGGTCGCGCTCGATGATGCCGGGGGCGTCGCGTTCGACCGGCAAGGTCGCGTCGGCGCTGATCGACCCCTTGCCATCCAGCGGGCGACCCAGCGGATCGACGATGCGCCCCAAAAGGCCGGCCCCCACTGGCACACGCACCACATCGCCCGTGCCGTGGACGGCGTCCCCTGCTTGCAGGGCGTGGGCGGCATCCAGCAGCACACAGCCGATCCGGTCGGGTTCCAGAACCTGCGCAAAGCCAAAAGGCCCGGTGTCAAAGCGCAGCAATTCATCGAGCCGCACGTCCGGCAGGCCTGAAATCATCGCAACACCGTCGGCAATCTCCTCGACCCGACCCCGGTGTTCGGCGAGGGGGCCGAGCGCGGTGGACCTGACGCGGGCGGCGGCGTCTTTCAGCCAGAGCGCATCATGCGGCATCGGAAAGATCGCCCTTTTCGCCAAGGGCCGCGGCGATGCGGTCCAGATCGGCGCGCCACGAATTCCGCAAGCTGAAATGCGGCGCGTGAAGTTCATGCCCCGCAATCAGCGCCGGTTCGGTGCGGAAGGTCAGCTTGGCAGGGGTGCCAAGGGCGTTTGTGATTGCTGCGGCAATCCGGTCCTGGACCGGGCTGTCCTGATCGGCGGCACTCACGAGCTCCAACTCCACACCCGCCAGCGCCGTGCGCTCGGTATCGGACAGCGCCGCAAGACCCTTCACCAGCCAGCGCAGAAACGCCGCATCGGTCGCCGGGCCGTCGAGCCGCGCAGCAAGTTGACCGGCAATGGTCAGCGCGAGGCCTTGTGCCTCGTCAATTGCGTTGGCCTTCAGCGTCTCGGCGGCGCGGACGCGGGCGGCCTTGGCGGTGGCGTGCAGGGCTTCGGCTTCGGCCCGCGCTTCGGCCAGCAGGGTTTCTCGGGCGGCCTGTGCATCCTTGCGGGCCGTGGCCAGCATCGCGTCACGCTCGGCAGCAAGCCCCGCCCTTGTGGCGGCAATCCTGGCCAGTGCAGCCTCGGCCTCGGCCTGTTTTGCCTTTGCCTCGTCCAGCAGGGTCGCAACGGTTGCCTGCCGCGCGGCGATCATCGCAGCCACTGGTTTCCAGAAGAACCGGTGCAGCAGCCAGATCAGGACAAGGACATTGACCGCCTGAAAGCCAAGGGTCCAGTAGTCGAACGTCATGGCATCATCGGGTTGGCGAACAGCAGCAACAGCGCGATGACAAGGCAGTAGATCGCCGTCGTCTCGATCATCGCCAGCCCGACGAACAGCGTGCGCGAGATGGTGTTGGCAGCCTCGGGCTGGCGAGCGATGGCATCCATCGCGGCGGCAACCGCGCGTCCCTCGGCCAGCGCTGGGCCAAGCGCGCCGAAAGACACTGCAAAGGCGGCGCAGAAGATGCTGACGATGTTGACATAATCCATTCAGGACTCCTTGGTTTCGGGGGCGGTTTGAGGCTTGCCCTTCTCCACGGCGGACGTGATGAACACCATCGACAGCACCGCAAAGATGTAGGCCTGCACGGCGCCCGTCAGCAGATCGAGCACCATCAGCGGGATTGGCACCAACAGGGCGGCCAAGGATCCGACGATGGCGATCACGAACACCCCGCTCATCACGTTGCCGAACAGCCGCACGAACATCGAAAAGCTGCGGGTGATGCTTTCAAGCATGTTGAGCGGGATCATCACGGGGTTGGGCAGGGCAAAGCCGCGCAGAAAGCCGCCCACGCCACCGCCCCGGATGCCGAAGAAGATGATTGACAGGAACACGATGGCGGCCAGTGCTGCGGGCGTTTCCATCGTGGCGGTGGGCGGTGTGACGCCGGGGATGAGCGAGGACCAGTTGGCGATCAGGATGAACAGGAAGAGCGTGCCGACAAAGGCGCGGTAAGGCGCCGGCGCGGCTCCGGTCACATCGCGGATCTGCTGATCGACGGTGCCGACCAGCAATTCCGCCGTCGCCTGCGCCCTTGACGGGACCATTGTCAGGCGGCGAGTCAGCAAGGCCGCGCCCAATACCAGCACCGCCATGATCGCCCATGTCACCACCACCGACGCCATGATCGGCACAGCGAACGATTCTGGCCCCACCATGAACAGCGGGAATGTTTCCAGCGGGCTGTCCATCACACCGCCCTCCGCATCATGGCAAAGCGCCCGATCAGCAGTCCAAGTGCGGCTGCCAGCAACGGCCCGGCCCCCTGCATCGCCGCGATGACAAGCACCCCGCCAAGCCCGGCCATCCGCAACAGCACAAGCGCCACACCGAACCATGGGCCGCCGCGCCGCCGCGACAGCATGAGATCGGCGCTGTGCCGCACCATGCGGAAGTAGATCAGGCCGATCAGCACCCCACCCGCCAGCCACAGCGTCAGGATCAACAGACCGCTCATGCGCTGCCCATCCAGCGCCAGGCGAACCAGCCACCAAGCACAAGCCCGACCATCAGCAGCGGTGCCGTCCAGAACAGCCCCGTATCGAACCGCCCGTCCAGCCAGCGACCCAGAGCAATCCCGCCCAGCATCGGCGCCACGATGATCCAGCCCAACACGCCGATCTGCGCCAGCCGCCGACCGACCGATGCCTCTCCGTCACGCGCCCATGCCGCACGCCTTGCCTGATGGGTGCGCACTTCGCGGATCAGGGGATCGTCGTCTTCAGGGTCGCTCATACACCCGCCCCCCGTGGTTTCGGCTGTAAGCGGGCCAGCATCTGCCGCATCGCGCTCAGGTGCAGGCGGGTGGTTTCTACATGCTCGACCCGTTCCTCGTCCATCTCGGCGCGGAACCGGGCCAGCACCTCGCGGTCGAGCGTGGCCAAGTCGTCGCCCGTCACAGCCTCGCGGGTGGCAATGGCGACCTGGCCCGCGCGGACCGTCAGCGCACCGCCACGCACGGCGCAGAAATGCGGCGCGCCATCAGGGGTGGTCCACGAGACGACCGATACCGCAAGCCGGGTCAGGAAATCGGCGTGCCCCGGCAGGATGCCGAAGCTGCCGCTGGCATCCATGGCGCGCAGGCTGCTGGCGGGTTGATCCACAATCACCGCCAGCGGGGTCAGGATGCGCAGGGACATGGAGAGGCTCATGCAGCCTTCTCTTTCGCGCGCGCGTCGGCCAACGGGCCGATCATGTAGAGCGACGCCTCGGCCCACTGATCCGCCTCGCCGTCCAGGATGGCGCGGCATCCGGCCAGGGTGTCGGCGCGGGCAACGGACTGGCCCGGCGTGCCGGTAAAGGCCTCGGTCACCGCGAAGGGCTGGCTCAGGAACCGTTGCAGACGCCGCGCGCGGGTGACGATGGTCTTGTCGGCGGTGCCCAGTTCCTCGACCCCCAGAAGCGCGATGATGTCCTGCAATTCGGCAAACCGCGCCAGCATCTCGCGCACCTCGCTTGCAATCCGGTAGTGGTCCTCGCCCACCACGGCCGGATCGAGCAGCGTGGAAGAGGACGCAAGCGGATCAATGGCCGGATAGAACCCCTGCCCTGCCAAGGCCCGGCTCAGGACGATGACGCAATCCATATGGCCCGAAATCGTCGTCACCGCCGGGTCGGTGAAATCATCGGCGGGCACATAGACCGCCTGGATCGACGTCACCGCCGCCCCCGCGACCGAGGCGATGCGTTCCTGCAACCCCGCCACCTCGGTCGCCAGTGTTGGCTGATACCCGACGCGCGAGGGCAAGCGACCCAGCAGGCTGGACACCTCGGCCCCCGCCTGGACAAAGCGGAACACGTTGTCCATCAGCAGCAGGACATTCTGGTGCTTGGTGTCGCGGAAGTATTCCGAGATGGTCAGCGCGGTCAGCGGCGCCCGCCAGCGCGCACCGGGGGGTTCGTTCATCTGGCCATAAACCAGCACCGTGCGCGGCAGAACGCCCGATGTCGTCATCTCGGTCAGCATCTCGTGCCCTTCGCGCGACCGCTCGCCGATGCCTGCAAAGACCGAGATTCCTTCGTATTTCTCCACCATGGCGTGGATCAGTTCCATCACCAGAACCGTCTTGCCCACGCCCGCACCGCCGAACATCGCCGCCTTGCCGCCCTGCGCCATGGGCGTCAGCAGGTCGATCACCTTGATGCCGGTCTCGAACACCTCGGTCGTGGTGCTTTGCGCAGACAGCGGCGGCGGGGCGGCATGGATTGACCGACGCGGGGTGTCCTCGGGCAGCGCCTCACCCAGATCGCGAAGGCCACCCGTCACATCGAGAAGTCGGCCCAGCACCGCGGCCCCCACCGGCACGGTGATCGGTGCACCGGATGC
>CAZTUG010000078.1:0-14995 GCA_964615955.1 uncultured Roseicyclus sp. | reverse complement strand
CACCGAGGATATGTTCACGATGCTGCCCGAGCGGCGCGCGCGCATGCCGGGGATCACCGCCTGGCTCATGTAGAGGGTGCCACGCAGGTTGACGTCCAGAACCGCGTCGTAGTTCTTCGGCGCGATGTCCATGATCTTCAGCGGCTGGGTGATGCCCGCGTTGTTGACCAGAACGTCGATGCGGCCCCAGCGGGCGTTCAGCGCGGCGACCGCGGACTTGCAGGCGTCGAGGTCGGTCACGTCGCAGGCGAGCCCCACATGATCGGGGCCCAAATCGGCCGCGGCGGCTTCGGCCGCGGCGAGGTCGAGGTCGAGAATCGCGATCGTCGCGCCATGCTCGGCGAACAGGCGCGCGGTCGCCTTGCCGAGCCCGCGCGCCGAGGCGGCGCCGGTGATCACGGCGCAGGTGTCATCGAGAAGGCCCATGCCTTCCTCCCTTCGGTTTTCTGTGGTTGTTGTGGGCGGCGGGCTGGTGCTAGAGCCAGCCCTTGATCTGTTCGGCGATCTTCTCGACCGTCAGTCCGTACATCTCGTGCAGCGTCGGCAGCGCGCCGGCCTCGAGGAACGCGTCGGGCAGGCCGATCATGCGGAAGGTGGGCGTGACGCCGCGGGTCAGCAGCGCGCCCGCCACGGCCTCGCCAAGGCCGCCGACGACGGTGTGGTTCTCCGCCGTCACCACCAGCCGCCCGCCGCGACGGGCCTCCGCCACGATGGTCTCGACGTCCAGCGGCTTGATGGTGGGCACGTGCAGCACGCCCGCATCGACCCCGTCCCTGGCCAGCGCCTCGGCCGCGTCGAGCGCCCGCATGGTCATGAAGCCGGTCGAGATCACCAGCGCGTCGCGCCCGTCGCGGATCAGCTGCGCGCGGCCGAGCTGGAAGCGGTAGTCCGGTTTGTGCCGCGTCAGCACCTTCGGAACGCGGCCCCGCGGCAGCCGGGCGTAGACCGGGCCGTCATGGGCGACCATCGCCGCCACCATGCCCTCCACGTCGTCGGCGCAGCAGGGGTCGATGATGGTCATGTTCGGCAGGCCGCGGAAGATCGCGAGATCCTCGGTCGCCTGGTGGCTGGGGCCGTAGCCGGTGGTCAGGCCCGGCAGGGCGCAGACGATGCGGACGGGCAGGTTCTCTTCCGCCACCTGCATCGCGATGAAATCGTAGGCCCGGCGGGACGCGAAGACGGCGTAGGTGGTGGCGAAGGGCATGAAGCCCTCGCGCGCCAGACCCGCGGCGGCCGAGACCAGCAGCTGCTCGGCCATACCCATCTGGTGGAAACGGTCCGGCATGGCCTGCGCGAAGATGTGCAGGTCGGTGTATTTCGCCAGATCGGCGCTGAGACCGACGATGCGGTCGTCCTTCTTCGCCGCCGCGACCAGGGCGTGGCCGAAGGGGGCGCTGACGGTCTCGTAGCCTTCGGCGGCCAGCGAGGCGATCATGGCGGTGGTGCGGGCGGGCTGCCCGTCCGCGCCGCGCTGGACGGTGCGCGGCTCGTGCTTGCGGGCCATCGATGCGAGGGTCATGCCGGGCGTCCTTCTTCCAGAACCGCAAGCGCCTTGCCCCATTCGTCGGCCTCGACGCGGACGAAGTGGGTGATCTCGCGCGCCTCAAGGAACGGCACGCCCTTGCACATGGTGGTGTCGAACACGATCACGCGGGGCTTGGCCTCGGTCACCGCGCGGGCCGCGTCGAAGGCGGCGACCACCGCAGGCAGGTCGTTGCCGTCGACCCGCTGGCAATGCCAGCCGAACGCCTCCCATTTCTCCTTCAGCGGCTCGGCGCTGAGCATCTGTGTCGAGGGGCCGTCGGCCTGCTGATTGTTGAAGTCCACGAGGCAGATCAGGTTGTCGAGCCGATGGTGAGCGGCGCCCATCGCGGCCTCCCAGGTCGAGCCCTCGCCCAGTTCGCCGTCCGACATCAGATTGTAGACGAAGGCGGGGTTCTTCTTGCGCTTCAGCCCCAGCGCCATGCCGACCGCCACGCCGAGCCCGTGGCCGAGCGAGCCGCCGGTGATCTCCATGCCGGGGGTGTAGGACGCCATGCCCGACATCGGCATGCGGCTGTCATCCATGCCGTAGGTCTCAAGCTCCTCCTCGGGCAGGATCCCGGCCTCCATCAGCACCGCGTAGAGCGCGATGGCGTAGTGGCCGATCGAGAGAAGGAAGCGGTCGCGCCCCTCCCATTCCGGGTCCTCCGCCCGGTAGTCGAGAGCGTGGAAATAGGCGGTCGCCAGAACATCGGCGACGCCGAGCGCCTGCCCGATGTAGCCCTGCCCCTGTACCTCGCCCATCAGCAGCGCCTTGCGCCGGATGTTCCAGGCGCGTTGCGCCAAGGATACGTTTGCTATCGCCCGGGGGCGATCAAGCGTCGTCATGGTGTCCTCCCTAAGGGTCGGTGCCCGTTGGAAGGATTGGTATCCGAATCAGACCGCGATTTCCTTTGTGAAAATTGAAAGAGATGTGTAGCTCAGCTAAACAACCGCCCACCAAGGATGCAGATTTCGGTGCGATGGGCGCAGAGCCCGCAGATGAAACTCATCTGCAACGACGCTGGCGCCCGACCATTTTGGATATGAACCCATTGCGATACCGCCAATCGCACCCGAACGCCCACTCCCGGTTCCAGCCGGTCACGGCTTCGGGGACCGGGGGCGATATGTCGCCTTTCGCGAGGCAACCGAGCCCTGCCCGCGCGACCCACCGTGCTCCATTATGCGCAGCGTCGCATACGGCCACACAACGACAACCTCGCCAACATCGCAACGCTTCATCGCCGGCCACGTCAACACCACCCTCATCTGCGATCACAATTGGATTGTTCGTCACAATGATCAAAGAACCACAACCAATAACAACGGGAATTCGAGACAACCACTCCCGAGGAAGCGTCGCTGATTTTCTCAAAGAGAAAGTCTCCGCCGGCAGCGAACTGTCCGTAGTTTCAGCATATTTTACCATTCACGCCTATCAAGCACTCCGCGAAAAACTTGATCCTGTTGGGCGGGTTCGCTTCTTGTTCGGCGAGCCACGTTTCATCGAGTCACTGGACCCAGAAAAGATGGAGCGAAAGCGATTTACAATCGAAGATGACGGCTTAGAGCTAAGTAACCGTCTACAGCAGAAACAGATTGCCTCTGATTGCGCCCGGTGGCTGACCGAAAAAGTCGATGTCCGATCAGTGCAAGATGCAAATTTTGTACATGGCAAAATGTATCACATCGATGACGGCAGACGCGAGCATGCGATAGTCGGGAGTTCAAATTTCACGTGTCGTGGTCTGGGCATATCGAGCACGCCAAATATAGAACTCAATCTAATTGTCGACGGCGATCGTGATCGATCCGATCTAAAATCATGGTTTGACGCAATTTGGGAAAACAAGAGGCTCGTGTCGGACGTCAAGGGCGAGGTGCTGCGCTATCTTGAGCAGCTTTACATTAATCACCCGCCTGAATTCATATATTTCAAAACTCTCTACCACGTCTTTGAACGCTTCATTTCGGGTCAAGATGCCGATGCGGCCCTATTCGAGCAAACGGCAATTGTCGACACTGATGTCTGGAAAGCGCTGTTCGATTTTCAGAAGGATGGCGTGAAGGGGGCGATTCACAAGATCAATGCCCACAACGGATGTATTCTCGCGGATAGCGTTGGCTTAGGAAAAACCTACTCAGCACTCGCTGTGATAAAATATTTTGAACTACGCAATCACCGTGTTCTGGTTCTCTGCCCAAAAAAGTTGCGGGATAATTGGACTGTATTTCTTGCTCAAAACAATAGCGACCTCAATCCATTTCTGAGAGATCGCTTTAGCTATACCGTTCTATCACACACCGATCTATCTCGCGAAACGGGTCGGGTTGACGGTGTCGATTTGGCGACGATCAACTGGAGCAATTTTGATCTGATCGTGATCGATGAGTCGCACAATTTCAGGAACAACACCAAGGGCAAGCGCGACGATGACGGAAACATTGTCCGCAAGAGCCGCTATGAGCGGCTGATGGACGATGTAATCAAGAAGGGAGTGAAGACCAAGATCCTCTTACTCTCAGCGACGCCAGTCAATAACGACCTCCGTGATCTGCGTAACCAAATCTATTTTGTCACCGAAGGTCGCGATGCCGCCTTCGCGCCCGATTTGTCAATCAACAGCGTCAAAGATACGCTGGCGACGGCACAAAAGACGTTCATCGAGTGGGCACGACGCAGTGGGGAGCGCGACGCCCGCGATCTCATGGATCGGCTTCCCGCTTCGTTTTTCACGCTTCTCGACGAGTTAACGATTGCACGCTCCCGGAACCACATCAAGAAGTACTATCGCGCCTCGCTCGAAAGAATTGGGCACTTTCCCAAGCGGAGGAAGCCGGCATCGATATTCTCAGACATAGATCTGAAGGGCCGGTTCCTGTCTTATGACCGGCTGAACGATGAGATCTCCAAATACGAGCTGTCGCTGTTCAATCCCTCGCGCTACGTGCTGCCGGTCTATGCTGCACAATATGAAGAGCGCAAGATTGCAAACTTCTCGCAAGCCAATCGTGAAAAGTTCCTGATTGGCATGATTAAGGTCAACTTCCTGAAGCGACTGGAAAGCTCCGTCCACGCTTTTGCCATCACGATGGAAAGAACCGTCTCAAAGATCGAGGCGCTCGAAGAGAGGCTGCGCCAATACAAAAGCCATGTGAAGGCCGCAGAAGATGCACTTCAGCCTGATCTGTTTGCCGCTCAAGATGACGATGACGACGATCTCACTCAGGCGTTTCAAGTGGGCTCTAAGCTCAAGTTCGAAATGTCTCACCTCGATGTCGATGGGTGGATGAAGGATCTCGCTACTGATAAACAACAACTATCGCTGCTTTCTGACGCCGCCCAGGCGGTCGATGCAAAACGCGACGCCAAGCTGGCAAAGCTCAAGCAACTGATCGAGCAGAAAGTTCGTCACCCGGATCGTAACAGTCTGGGTGAGGAAAACCGTAAGGTGATTGTGTTCTGCGCGTTTGCTGATACAGCGGCTTATCTTTACGACTCATTGGAGACGTGGGCACGAAAGACATTGGGTCTACACATTGCGCTCGTTTCCGGGGGCTCCAAACCGAATCGGACGACCTTCGGCAAGGCGGAGTTTTCCCAGATCCTCACGAACTTCTCTCCACGAGCCAAGCAGCGCGTGAAACTTAAGTCGATGCCGCAAGATGGTGAAATCGACATCATGATAGCGACCGACTGCATCTCCGAGGGCCAAAACCTTCAGGATTGCGACTATCTGATCAACTACGACATTCACTGGAACCCGGTTCGGATCATCCAGCGCTTCGGGCGCATCGATCGTATCGGCAGCCTCAATCAAGAAATCCAGCTCGTGAACTTCTGGCCGACACCCGACCTCAACAAATACATCAACCTGAAAAACCGGGTCGAGGCGCGCATGGCGCTCGTCGATATCGCTGCGACCAACGAGGACAATGTACTAAACGCCAAGGATATCGAGGAGCTCGTCCAGAACGATCTGCGATATCGTGACAAGCAATTGCTGCGGCTGAAGGATGAGGTACTCGATCTCGAGGACTTCAACGAAACGGTCGCGCTCAACGAGTTCACGCTCGACGATTTCCGCGCCGAGTTGCTGGGCTTCATCGAGGCGAACCGTGAGCGTTTGGAAGACGCGCCGCTTGGGCTCTATGCGGTCGTGCCGCCCCATGCCGAAAACGTAGCAATCCAGCCGGGAACGATCTACTGCCTCATGCAGCGTGTGCCCTCGACAGGCGCCGAAGCAGTCAATCCGTTGCAGCCTTATTTCCTTGTCTATGTCCGCGCAACGGGAGAGGTGCGCTACAATTTCACGGCGCCCAAACAGGTGCTCGAAATCTTCCGTGCGCTTTGTCAGGGCAAGACCAAACCTTATGCTAAGCTGTGCGAATTGTTCGACGCACAGACCAACGATGGCAAGGACATGCAGCGCTACAGCGCGCTTCTGGACTCCGCGATCAGCGCAATAGCCTCTCAGTCGGGCAAGAAGAACCTCGGCAACCTCTTTGCCGGCCGTGGTGGCAAGCTGGTCGACGATACCAAGCTTCCAAAGACGGTGACCGATTTCGATCTCGTGACGTGGCTGGTCATCATGAAGCCCGAGGAAACCGGAAGTGAGTGAAGTTCGGTTGAGGGTTGAAGCCGCGCTGAAGGCGCTGGCCAAGCAGAACACGAAGATGGCCGCGACCGCACTTTTCGGCGCGCTCGGCTATGCCAGCCGCAAGACGGTCGATCTTGATGGCTCACCTGCGTCATTCCTCAGCTTCGCGGACCGCGATGGGAAGCTGGCGACCAAACGCGAAGCGCAGATCGACAAATGGCAACGCGTCGATTTTCTCTTTCAGCTCACCAACGATGAACTCCCGATCCTGGCGCAAGGTACGCCTGACATGTTCGCGGGCCAACAGGATTATCGCAAATCGATCATAGAGTCGTTCATATTACTCACCATTGAACTGGCAGATGAAGAGTGGAGCCGCGGCGCGCTTGCCGGCATTACGCGCGAGATTAACCGGCTCTTTCCTATGCCGGCCGTCATCTTGTTCAAGCATGGCGGCTTGGCTTCGCTCGCCATCATCGACCGTCGCCTGAACAAGAAGGACGGCTTGCGCGATGTGGTCGAGAAGCGCATCTCGATCGTCAAGGACATCGATCTCGGATCGCCGCACCGCGCGCATGTCGATATAATCTGCGACATCGCTCTGTCCGCCGTGAAGGTACGAGGCAAGGGCACGCCCACCAACTTCCGCGATCTCTACGACGGCTGGATCGAGGCGCTTTCAGCGCAGACGCTGAACACGCGCTTCTATCGCGAGCTGGCCAACTGGTTCTTCTGGTCCACAAAGACTGTCGAGTTCCCGGCTGCCGTGCGGGCGCGGGAGAACGAGACCACCGATAAGGCGAAGAGGGAAGCCTTCGAGGCGCAGAACCAGATCGCAGTCATCCGGCTGCTCACCCGGCTGATCTTCGTCTGGTTCATCAAGGAAAAACGCCTCGTGCCCGAGGCGTTGTTTGATCCGGTCCAACTCAAGGCCCTCCTGACCGAGGAGCCCGCGACCCATCGCGACAGCAGCACCTATTACAAGGCCGTTCTGCAGAACCTGTTCTTTGCCACGCTCAACACCGAGATGTCGGAGGATCGCAAATGGCGCACCAAGAGCAGCGGCGGCGGGCTGGACGGGCAGTATTTGATCCATACGGTCTATCGGTTTCGCGACGCCTTCTGTGATCCCGACAAAGCCCTCAGTCTGTTCAAACAGGTTCCATTCCTCAACGGCGGCCTGTTTGAATGCCTGGATCGCGAGGTTTCCGCCCGCGATCTGGAACGCAATCCGGACCTGAAGAAGCGGCTCGTCAAGGAAGGCTCGCGCGATGTCATCCGCATCGATGCCTTTTCCGAGCGGCCAGACAACCCGCTCAAAGTACCGAACAAGATTTTCTTCGCCACTAAGGAGAAGGTCGATCTCAACGAGGAATATGACACCAAGGGCAAGACCTATGAGGCCGACGGTCTGATCGAACTCTTCTCCCGCTATAAGTTCACGGTCGAGGAGAATACGCCGGTCGAGGAAGAGGTCGCGCTCGATCCTGAGCTGCTCGGCAAGGTGTTCGAGAACCTGCTCGCCAGCTACAACGCGGACACCCGCACTACGGCGCGCAAGAAATCAGGCTCGTTCTACACACCGCGAGAGGTGGTCGACTACATGGTCGATGAGGCGCTGGTCGCCTATTTCGAGCGACGGCTGGCGACAAAGCATGCTGCGCCTGCGCTCGGCAAGCCGCGTCAGCAGGCGCTTGACATGGTCATGCCAGGTGAGTTCGAGCTCACAGCCAACCGGCAGCTGGACGGCACACCGGAAGCTGCAAGCGACCTTCGGCTCCGTCTCACCAATCTTTTGGATTTCAAGGTCAAGGAGGGCAATCCGTTCTCGAATGCCGAGACCGATCAGCTGATCGCCGGCATCGACAATCTGAAGGCGCTAGACCCGGCCTGTGGCTCGGGCGCCTTCCCGATGGGACTGTTGCAGAAGCTGATCCATGTGCTGCACCGGCTGGACCCGGACAATGCGCGCTGGAAGGCGCAGAATCGCAGGCCCCTGGAAATGCGCCTGGCGGCGGCGAAACAGACTCCCGATCCCTCGCGCCGCGAAACCGAGATTGAAGAGGCGGAAGCCGCGCTCGCCAAGCTCGACCGCGATTTCTCGGATGCCAACAAACCAGATTACGCCCGCAAGCTCTATCTCATCGATAAGTGCCTGTTCGGCGTCGATATCCAGCCCATTGCGGTGCAGATCGCCAAGTTGCGCTTCTTCATCTCGCTGGTGGTGAGCCAGAAGATCGACCGCGAGCAGGATAACGCCAACATCACGGCGCTGCCGAACCTTGAGACCAAGCTTGTCGCCGCCAACAGCCTGATCCCGATCGAGCGCCCGCGCCAAGCCGACCTTTTCCGCAACACCAAAATCGCGGAGAAGGAGGCGGAATTGCGCGCGATGAACGCGCGCTATTTTTCAGCCCGCACCGCCAAGACCAAGCGCCTGCGCCGAGAGGATATCGCCCGCCTGCGCGATGAGCTGGCGGAGCTGCTCAAATCCGATCGTGATCTCCCGGAGACGGACGCCAAGCTGATGGCGGCCTGGGACCCGTTCGACCAGAACGCCGCTGCGTCCTTCTTCGATCCCGAATGGATGTTCGGCCTGTCCTCGCGGTTTGATCTGGTCATCGGCAATCCGCCCTACGTGCGGCAGGAGGCGATCAAGGATCAGAAGCCCGCGCTGGAAAAGCACTATGGCGGCAAGGACAAGAAGGGCAATCCGCTCGGCGCCTATGCCGGTACGGCGGATCTGTTCGTCTATTTCATCCAGCGCGGCGTCGAGCTGCTCAACCCCGGCGGGGCCTTCGCCTACATCACCTCGAATAAATGGTATCGCGCCAAATATGGCTTGAATCTGCGCGGCTGGCTGAACCGCCAGACGGAGCTGCGCCGCATCGTCGATTTCGGTGATGCCGAGGTGTTCGACGCCATCGCCTATCCCACCATCATCATCGCCACGCGGCGCGAAACGCCGGTGCAACAGCCGGGTGAGCACGACACCTTGCGTGTGATGATCTGGCCGCAGGACCTCACCCGGGAGGATATCCCCGGCTTCTCGAAATTGGTGGACGAGATCGGCTTCGACGTGCCGCAGAAGGCGCTAAGCCTGGATGGCTGGCAGTTGGAGCCGCAGGCACGGCGTGGGCTTTTAGAGCGCATCCGCGCGGCGGGCATGCCGCTCGGCCAATATGTCGAGGGGCGCTTCTATTACGGCATCAAGACCGGCTTCAACCACGCCTTCGTGATCGACGGGCCAACCAAGGACCGGCTGATCGCCGAACACGCCAGTTCTGCCGAGATCATCAAGCCCTTCCTGCGCGGACGCGACATCAAGCGCTGGCGCGTCGAGCCGCAGGATTTGTGGTTGATCTTCACTCGTCGAGGGATCGACATCGACGCCTATCCGGCAATCAGGCGGCATCTGGAGGCGTATCGCGACAAGCTGGAGCCGAAGCCGTCTGATTGGAACGGCGCGCGGGATGGCAAGTGGGAAGGCCGCAAGGCCGGATCGTACAAGTGGTTCGAGATTCAGGACAATATCGCCTATTGGCATGAGTTCGAGCAGCCGAAAATTGTTTATCCAGACATCTACGAGCACCAAAGCTTCGCTTGGGATCGCAGCGGCGCATATGGCGCAAACACCTGCTATTTCATCCCGACCGATCAACGATGGCTTACAGGTTTTCTCAACACGAGTTTGGTTGAGTGGCTCTATGGCCAGATCTCCAACCGTATTCGTGGAGGATATCTGCGGGCTTTCAGTGACTATATGCAGCAAGTCCCTATCCCAAACAGAGCGACAGAAGCGGAGCGGTCAAGTATCGATACTATTGTCGGCCTTCAACTTGAACGCGCCGACAACCGCCTCGAACAACTCCTCAACGGCTTCGTCTATGAACTCTTCTTCAAGGACGATCTCCACGCCCGCGGCCTGACGCTGTTCGACGAGGCGGAGAAGGCGGGGCTCGGCAAACTCGCAGGCCTCGAAAGCACGGCGCTGGTGAAGGCGGCTGAAAGCTTCGCGGCGACCCACCTCGTGCCCGGCGCGCGCCTGCGCACCATGCTCTCCGACCTCGCCACCCTCGACGTTGTCCGCATCATTGAGGGCCGGGAATGACCGACGCCGACCCAGCTCCTGCCGCGCAGGTCGCCGCAGTCCCCGCCGCCGCTTTGGTTGCCGCCGCTCCCGCCGTCACCCCGCCGCGCATCAAATCCTTCACCCTCTGCGACTTCCGGGCCTTCGCCGGCCCGGAACCCGTCACCTTCCATCTCGACGGCAAGAACCTGCTGGTCTACGGCGAGAACGGCGCGGGCAAGTCATCTGTGTTCCACGCGCTGGATGAGTTTTTCTCCGTCGCCCGTCGTGGTCCGCAAGCCCGAAAGGAACGGTTGCTCGGGCTGAAGAATGTTTTCTCGGGGCAGCCCAATACGGGATTGAAGATCACCGTCGAGTTCGACGACGGCAAGCTCGCTGCCGAATGGACAACCGCTCGGCACCCCGTCGATATCGCGCCCGCCGCTGACGACCGCGTCAAGAACGCCGCCTACCGGAAAGCCATTCTCGATTACCGGTCGCTTCTCGAAACGAACTATCGCCACGGCGATGGACCGGTAAATCTATTCGATGTCTGCATCAACGTATTATTGCGCGACTTCGAGGTTTTGCATGATGGAAAGCAGCGTCGCCTCTTCGACTTATGGCTCGAAGTTCAACGTATACTCGACGTTGCTGCTCGGGGTAGGTTGCGTCTGGGAAAGAGAGACGCACCTGCGGTGCGCAAGCTCTTGCCATCAATCAATCAGGGTCTGCGCGACGCTCTTTCAGCGATCCTCCCAGAAATTGTCCCCATGCTTAAGTGCCTTGGTTGGGAAGACATAGAAATTGTCTCACTTACTGTTCCGGGATTGACGTACACAGACAAGGTGACGATCCCTCCCAAGGACAGAATTGAAACGCGCAAGGTTGACGTCGAACTCAAATTCCGTGGGCAATCTGTTGATCGACCTCAGTTGTTTCTGAACGAAGCTCGCCTTTCTGCTTTGGCGCTTGCGATTTATCTTACTGGACGCAAAATCTGCGCGGGTCCGTTGCAAGTTGACACCCCGCGGCTGATTGTACTGGATGACGTGCTGATCGGGCTGGATCAATCAAACCGCCTGCCGGTCATTGACGTTCTGGCAGACCAGTTCAAGGACTGGCAGATCGTATTGCTTACCCATGATCGTGTCTGGTTCGAGATGGCGCGTGCCTATCAGCGGCGGCACAAGGCCGACAAGTTCTGGAACTACGCGAAAATCCATTCCGATGACGATCCGACGAAAGCGCCGGTTGTTTCGCTTGCCACGTCCAGTGCTGCTGCTGATGTGATCTCTGACGGCCGAAACTTTCTAAAACAGGGTCACGTCAACGCCGCTGGCAACTATGCACGCATAGCCGTCGAACTGGCCCTGCGGGAGTTCTGTGAGACCAAGAAAGTTTTGGTCGCGTATCAGCAGCTTCCGGACAAAACGCCAGCCAGCGATTTGCTGACAGCTGCGAAAGAGTTCAGCACCACCAAGGCGAAAGGGACTTACGACGTGCCGCTCGCCGCGATCGACATGTACACGTCGATCCTCTTCAACAAGCTCTCTCACGGGGGCGTGCCCGCCGTGACCAGTCATGAGGTCCAGGGTGCCCTCAACGTTGTTGATGGCCTTCTGTTCGCATTGAAGGTTGTCCCCGCAGGGACAAAATCACCCGTTCCTTGAGGCCCGCCCATGTCCGACATCAAGCTCTTTCGCATCGGCCAGAGCGGCGTTTCCGAGCTTTCCGGCACGACCGACACGATCGAGAAATCCTTGCAGACCCTTTTCGAGCGGAACCTCGAAGCGCTGCTTGGCGTGCGCTTTCTGGCCAGCGAATTCACCACCAGCAATGGCGCGCGGATCGACACGCTGGGGCTCGACGAGAACGGTTGCCCGGTGATCCTCGAATACAAGCGCTCGGTGAACGAGAACGTCATCAACCAGGGCCTGTTCTATCTCGACTGGCTGATGGACCATCGCAAGGATTTCCAGTGGCTTGTGCTGGAAAAGCTCGGCAAGAAGGAAGCTGAGGCGGTCGATTGGTCCGCGCCGCGCCTGATCTGCATCGCCGGTGATTTCAACAAATACGACGACCACGCGGTCAAGCAGATGCAGCGCAACATCGAGTTGATCCGTTATCGCCGCTTCGGCGCCGATCTCCTGATGCTCGATCTCGTTGCGGCGACATCTGTGAAAGCCGGGCCAGCCGACACTAAGCCTTCCAGCGCCGCTGAGCCAGGGGGTTCCTCAGGCCGCTACAAGACTATCGGCACGGTGATCGAAGAGCTCGACCCCGGCATGCGCGACCGCTACGAGGCACTCCGAGCGTATCTGCTGGCGTTGGGCGACGATGTGCAGGAAACAACGCTGCGCTTCTATATCGCCTTCAAGCGCATCAAGAACTGGACGCTTCCGGAAACCTCTGGCCCTGGGCGCTTTGGCGTGATTCCATCTTGTTGATGGGATGGCGGGCGAGGCGGGCATGGCAGGTCGGCAGGCTGGGTTCTGGGACGTCGAGCATCGGCTTCGGCAGCTTTCGAAGCGGGGCGACCCGCTCGAGAAGCTCGCCGCGACGGTCGATTTTGAGATTTTCCGCGCCGAGCTTGTCGCCGCGCAGGGGCCACGGGACCGCTCGAAGGGCGGGCGACCGCCGTTCGATGCGGTGCTGAAGTTCCGCATGCTGGTGCTGCAGGCCATGCACGGTCTGTCGCTGGCGCAGACCGAGTTCCTGGTGGCCGACCGGCTGAGCTGGATGCGGTTCTGTGGCCTCGGTCCAGGTGACGCTGTCCCCGACGCCAACACCCTGTGGGACTTCCGCGAGGCGCTGATCGCGGTAGGCGCGCTGGACGCGCTGTTTGCAAAGCTCGACCGCGCCATCACCGAGGCGGGGTATCTGCCGATGGCAGGCCAGATCGTCGACGCCACGCTGGTGGCAGCCCCCCGCCAGCGCAATACCGAGGCCGAGAAGGCGCGCATCAAGGCGGGCGACAAGGCCGCGGACATCTGGCCCGACAAGCCCGCCAAGGCGCGCCAGAAGGACACCGACGCACGCTGGACGATGAAGTACTCCAAGGCCAGGCCCGCCGCCGACGGCAAGCCGCAGATCGACATCGCCATCCCCGCCTTCGGCTACAAGTCCCACATCTCCATCGACCGCCGCCACGGGATCATTCGCCGGGCGAAGGTCACCGACGCCGCCGCCCATGACGGGGCGCGGCTGCGCGAGGGGCTGATCGACTCCAACAACACCGCCTCCGACGTCTGGGCGGACAGCGCCTACCGCTCGGCCGAGAACGAGCGGTTCCTCGCGGGCATCGGCAAGCTCAGCCGCATCCACCGCAAGAAGCCCAAGGGCAAGCCGATGCCCAAGCATACCGCGCGCGCCAACGCGAAGAAGTCCACGGTGCGCGCCCATGTCGAGCACCCCTTCGCCCACCAGAAGGGACCGATGGGCCTCGTGATCCGCACCATCGGCATCGCCCGCGCCACCGCGACCGTGATGCTGACCAACATGGCCTATAACATGAAGCGCTGGTGCTGGCTCGACGGGCGGAGTCTGCCCGCATGACGCCGAAAGGCCCAGGAGGCGGGGGCGTCGCCCGCTGAACGGGGCGCGATCGGCCCCTCCTAAGACACCGACGTGCCTTCAGCGCCAACCAAGGCATCAAAATCAGCAGAAACCCCGGTTGCCGGAGGTGTCCAACTTCGCCTGCGTGGAGTTTCGACCGACGACGGGTCGGATCAACGTCTTCGTCAAGGTCGATCCTGCCACTGTCACGCTTGTCCCGGGTTTCTTGCGAGACGTCTCGAATGTTGGCCATTTCGGGACGGGTGATTTAGAAATCACACTCTCGAAGTCCGAGGACCTCGAAAAGGCGCTTCCGTTGATAAAGCGCAGCTACGAGGATTCATGATGGGGGTTGGGAGGGAATGACGATCGCGCTGATCAATAGAGTCTTTGCGCGAGAGGTTGCCGACGCCTTGGCCGACGGCGCTGACGAGACGTTGAAGCGGCCACGCAGACTGGGCCAACCATTTTCGGCGAGACGGCGGCCTTCCCGCGGAATTCGCGATGGGTTCTGGTGCTGCTGGCGGCTTACTCGTAATCAATCCACCACACTTGGAGATCGACAGATGTTGGCGCAGAGGCCGCCCGACACGCTGTCCTGGGCTTCGCAGCCGCGAACGGCGGCTCCTGCGCGAGTCGTCAACAGCCCACGACCGGCCGGATAGGCGCAAATCCAGTCAACAGGCGCATCATCGAAACCGAGCTCCGCGCCAGCCCGCAGCGACGGCTTCGGCCTCGTCGCAAAACCAGCGCTCGCCGTTCGCCTCGCTGACCACGGTCCGGTCGTACCAAGGCGACCAGGGCGTGTGGTATATCCGCTCGCCGCTGCGGTTGATGTTGCCCTTGATAGGGCATTGCGGCTTCGGCGCCGCATCTGCGGCTCGCTTCCAGCGCTCGGCGCGATACTCCCATGGCGGCTGCGCGTCGCCTTGCCAAATCCCGATAAGTTCGTCGCGCGCGTTCGCCTCTTCGCCGACGTAATCCTTGCTGAACCGCACATAGGCCCAGGCAAAACCCTCGCGCACCATCAGCGCCCCAACGTCATCGATCAACCCCGCTGCGCCGAAGACGGCGCAGCGTCCGATCAGCCGACCGTACTGGTCGCGGTCGAGGACCTCGCAGCGTATCTCGCGCCCTTCCACCAGCTCGCCGATGCGCTCGGTTGCGCGCTGCCCGCAGGGCCAGGTGCCACCGCCCGCACGCTTGCAACGCTGCGCGGCTTCCGGGGCGTCGATCCCGTGAA
>CAZTUG010000077.1:4514-15049 GCA_964615955.1 uncultured Roseicyclus sp. | reverse complement strand
GGCGAGCCGAAGCGGGCATACATAGAGGCGACGTTGATGATGGACCCACCCTTCAAGGCATCGTGCAGCGCCTCGGCGCAACGCAACGACCCCACCAGGTTCACGTTGAGGACATGGGCGAAGAATTCCGGGTCCATCTCCTCGCCCCGGCGGGTGATCGCAGCGCAGTTCACCAGCACGTCCAGCCGCGGGATCCGGGCCGCGAAGGCGCGCACGGCGGCGGTGTCGGTCACGTCGAGCCGCGTATAGTCGAAGCGCCCCGCATCCTCGGGCGCGGGCGCGTCTTCAACGCCGGTGATCCGCACTGTCGCGCCCGCCTGCTGGAAGGCCCGAGCGATGGCGGCACCGATACCGCCCCGGCTGGCCCCCACGACCAGCACCTGCGCGCCGTTGAAATCCTGCGCCGTCATGTGATGCGATGGCCTGACACGGCCCCTCCCCGTTCGATCCTTGCCCATGCGGATTTTCCGCTTTGTGGGAAATGAAATCGATTACATACTCCAACCACGACCGGATTCGAGTCAAGGCTCAATTCACCGGAACGACGGAACGCTGCATGGCCCCGAAGATCGCGACAATCCAGGACGTGGCGCTTGCCGCGAAGGTTTCGACCGCCACGGTCAGCCGGGCGCTGTCCAATCCCGGCCTGCTGTCCGAACGCACCCGCGCCCGGGTGATGGAGGCGATCCGCACCACCGGCTACCGGGTCAACCAGGCCGCGCGCAACCTGCGGATGCAGCGGGCGGGGGCGGTGCTGGTTCTGGTGCCGAACCTCGGCAAGCCGTTCTATTCCGAGATCCTGCAAGGCATCTCGGACGGGTTCGCAGGCAGCGATCATGCCGTGCTGATCGCCGATACCGAAAGCCGCCCGCTGGACGAGGGCGAGTTGGCCGGCAACTTCACCGGCGGACGGATCGACGGCGTGGTGTCGCTGGATGGCGCGATCAGCCCCGCCGCGCTCGATCAGGCGCGGGCGGCGGGCGCGGGCGACCGGATCGTCTTCGCGTGCGAATGGGTCGACGGGCAGGCGTTTCCCTCGATCCAGTCCGACAACGAGGATGGGGCGCGGCAGGCGATCCGGCACCTCGCCGGGCTGGGGCATCGCAAGATCGCCCATATCACCGGACCCGAGGGCAACGTCCTGACCGCCGTGCGCCGTCGCGGCATGGTGGAGGAACGCAGCCGCCTTGGCCTGCCCGCGCGGGACGACTGGATCATCCGGGGCGATTTCTCGTTGCGCTGCGGCCACGAGGCGGCCGGCCGCATCCTTGCCATGGCTGACCGCCCCACCGCCGTCTTCTGCGCCGCCGATACCGTCGCCTTCGGGCTGATGGCGGGCTTGCAGGCGGGCGGGGTGCGGGTGCCAGACGACATCTCGGTGGTGGGCTTCGACGATATCGACATGTCCGCCTACTACGTTCCCGCGCTGACGACGATCCGGCAAGATCGCGTGCGCCTTGGCCGCACCGCGGCGGAGCGCTTGCTGGAGCGGTTGCAGGGCCCGCCGCAGGATCGCGACCCCGCGCCGGTGATCGAGGAATTGCTGCCGGTGGACCTGGTGATCCGGGCTTCCACGGCTCCGACGTCCTGAACCGCCCCGCCGTCCTGAACCGCCCCGCCCCATGGCTAGGGCGCCCCCGCGACGCGCTGTTCAAGGTCGATATTGGCACCCGTCAGCGGGGCCGATGCGTCCGACAGAAGCCACACCGCCTGCGCCGCGCAGTCCTGCGCGCTGACCATCCGCCCAAGCGGCATCCCTGCGGCCTGCGCATCCAGCCAGCCGGGCCCGTGGATCGCGTCCTGCAAGGCGCGCTCCGTTTCGGTCGCGACCCAGCCAAGATTGATGCCGTTGACCCGGATCCGGTCCGCCATATGGGCCTGCGCCGCGTTCTTCGTCAGCGTCTGGAGGCCGGCCTTGGACGCGGCATAGATGGCAAGGTCGGCCGCCCCGCAATGGACATTCATCGACTGGATGTTGACGATCTCGCCGGGTGCCGAACGGCCTGTCAGTTGGCGGATCAGTTCGGACATCAGAAAGAACGGCGCGCGCAAATTGACCGCGATCAGCGCATCGAACCGGCCCGCATCGGCATCGAGGAAGGAAGCCCGCGCGGTCACCCCCGCCGCGTTGACCAGCGCATCGACGCGCCCCGCCCGCGCCAGGGCCGCCGCCATGACCCGCGCCGGGGCGTCGGCCTGCGCAAGGTCGGCCTCGATCCCGCCACCGGGCACCGGGTCGCGGTCCACGGCCACAACCTCTGCCCCGGCCGCCCGGCACGCGGCAGCGATCGCCGCCCCGATGCCACGCGCAGCGCCCGTCACCAGCACGACCTTGCCGGACAGCTCGATCACACCTGCACCTCGATCCGTCCGGCCGCGATCCGCGCGGGATAGGTCGCCAGCGCGACACAGGCCGGGGTGCGCAGCGCCGTGCCGGTCTTGTAGTTGAAGCGCCCGTTATGCTTGGGGCACTCGATCTCGTCATCCAGCACCAACCCGTCGGCCAGATGCACCTGTTCATGGGTGCAGAGCCCGTCGGTGCAGAATGGCGCGCCGCCCGCGTCGCGGTAGACGGCGAAGGTGCGGCCCGCATGATCGAAGCGGATCACGTCCTCTTCCTCGATCTCGTCCACCGCGCAGACATCCACCCACTCCGCCATTCTCAACCCGCCTCCGGCAACGCATCCTGCCCGTGAAATTCCGCGCGATAAGGCCGCGCCCCTTGCGGCAGATCGCGCCGCGCAAAGTGACCGGGATCGCGCCGCTGCCGGATCAACGCGCCGATCATCTCGGCATAGGCATGGGAGATCGACGGGTTGGCGGGCGGCAGATCGTGCTTGATCAGATCATGCAGACGCGGCAGCGCATGGTAGGGGACCATCGGGAACATGTGGTGTTCGACATGGTAATTCATGTTCCAGTAGAGCCACCGGCTGACCGGATTCATCAGGACCGTACGGGAGTTCAGCCGGTGGTCGAGCACATCCTCGGCCAATCCGCCATGCTGCAGCAGGCCCACCAGCACCATGTGCCAGGTGCCGTAGATGCGCGGCCCGCCGACCAGCAGAAGCGGCAGGATCGACCAGCTCGACAGCGCCACCAGAACCGCCGCCAGGTGCAACCCGACGAACAGCCGCGCCCAGGCGATCACCTTGCCGCGTTCGCTTGCGGGGATATACGACGCCTCGGCCGCCGACACGCCACCCGTGGCCTGCCGCACCAGCACGCCGAAATGCACGAACACGTCCGGGATGCCGATGAAGGCCAGGCCCGCGCGGGCGATGTCGGGGGGGCGCATCAGGGCGATTTCCGGGTCGCGCCCGACGATGATCGTGTCGGTGTGGTGGCGCGCATGGCTCCACCGCCAGGCCACGGGGTTGCGCATCACCATGAAGCTGGCAAGGGCATGGACGGCGTCGTTCTTCCATTGCGTCTTGAAGGCAGTGCCGTGGCCGCATTCGTGCCAGCGGCTGTCGCAAGCCGACCCGTAGAGGACCCCGTAAACGGCGAAAAACGCAACCGCCCACCACGTCCCCCAGGTCAGCACGCCGCCCAGCCCGGTCAGCACCAGCAGCCCGAGCCAGATCGCGGTGTCCCGCGTCGCGGGGCTGTCACTGCGGCGCATCAGATCCTTCATCGTCTTGCGCGGCACATCCGTGTGATACCATTCCGCCGAGGCGAGACCCAGGGCCTCTGCCCGCGCGCCCTCGGGCCCGGTCAGGGAATAGTCCCGTGCTGTCACATCCGGCATCTGCGCGTCGCTCCCCCCCTGTTCGCCCACCTGTCCGCCCCCTGTCCGCCCCCTGTCCGCCCCCTGTTCGCCCCCGGCTCACATTGAACGCGGCCGCGACGGGAACGCCCTGCATCCCACGTCGCGGCGCGGACCGCGCCCGTCCCGGCGGCCGATGTCGAGTTCAGGGGCGCCAAGGCCCCGCATCACGCACCGGGACAAGCTGGTCTGTGCCTTCAAAGTCACCGCGACACCGATCAGAGTCAATCAAAATCCGATGTTTTTTGAGGTGCGCTCTGGGCAAGGATATCTTTACCAAAAGCGCAATTTCAACAGCTAAAGGGCGAATTCACGATTTTCCTTGCTTTGCCAATCACATCATATCACATCATTTCATGCGCCCGACTCTGTCTGATCTTGCCGACGCCGCCGGCGTGTCCACCGCCACCGTGGACCGTGTGCTGAACGACCGTCCCGGTGTCTCGGCGCGAACGCGGGGGCTGGTGCGGGACGCCGCCCGACGAATCGGCTACCTGCCGGGGGCGGAGGGCGCGACGCCCACCCTTACCCTCGCCGCGCTCCTGCCCGGCGGACCCAACCGGTTCGTGGCCGAATTGCGCGCCCACCTGGTCGCCATGGCCCATGACGATCCGGGCCTCACCCTGCACCTGCCGGACATCCCCGACCTCGACCCGACCACCATGGCCGATGCCCTGAACGCTCTGGGGGCCTGCGACGGCGTCGCCGTTCTGGCGCTCACCCATCCGCTGGTCCACGCGGCGCTGCACCAGCTGACCGCGCGCAATATTCCCGTGGTGACGCTGGCCTCCGACCTGCCGGATACGCGGCGACTGGCCTATATCGGCATCGACAACATGCGCGCGGGGCGGCTGGCGGGCCAGGTCATCACCCGCTTTCTCGGCCCCGCCCCGGCGGGCACGGTGGCGCTCTTCGCCGGAACGCTCGCCTATCGCGGCCATATGGAGCGGGAGATGGGCCTGCGTCAGGTGCTGTCCGAGGACGCGCCTTTCCTGCACCTGCTGGAATTGCGCGAAAGCCGCGAGGATCGCGATCGCGCCTATGGCGAGGCGCAGGCGCTGCTCGCCGCCCATCCCGACCTCGTGGCGATCTACAATGCCGGTGGCGGGACCTCGGGCATCGCGCGGGCGTTGCAGGAGTCCGGTCGCCGCCTCGTCTTCGTCGCGCACGAGGCGACGGACCCCAACAAGGCCCTGCTGCTGGACGGCACGCTGGACGCCGTCATCGACCAGAACGCGCGCGACGAAGCGCGCGAAGCGCTGGCCACCCTGACCGCCGCCGCGCGTGGCGTGGCGCATGCCGTCATCCCGCCGCGCCTGCACCTGATCCTGCGGGAAAACCTGCCGACGGATCCACCGCCACCCGGCTCAGCTTGATCTGGATCAAGGCGGGGCGCGGATCGGGTGCGCAGGATGGAACCCAATCGCCCCATGCAGGAGACCACGCCAATGCTGACCAGCACCCGCCTCGACCGCAGTGCAGACCTCGTGCACGGCATGGCCGAGCGCACGGATACCGACCTCGGGACGGTCTCGAACGCGATGCAGTTCCGATCTCTTGTGATGCGCTGCTCCACCTGCGGGCAGCAGGACGCCTGCACGAAGCTGCAAGCCGAGACCACCAGCCTCGATGCCGCCCCGTCCTATTGCCGCAACGGCGCCTTCTTCGCCTGAACCCTACAGGCGCAGGCCGCAGCCCTCGAACGCCTCCCGCGTGGCGGCCTTCTCCGCGTCGGTCAGATCGAGCATCGGCGGGCGCACCGGCCCGCCCACCTGCCCCAGCAAGTCCTGCCAATACTTCCCATGGGCCTGCGGCTTGTCGGCCGGTTTCGTGCGCCTGAAGGCCGCCCGCACCGGATCGAGGCTGTCGCGCACCGCGCGGGCTTCATCGAAGCGCCCCGCGAAGGCCAGCCGCGTATAGTCGTTCATCCGCTGGTCCGCCCTTGTCTGAAACTGATAGGGCGGCGAGGAACAGAGGTAGAGCTGCCAGCCCAGTTCCTCGATATTGTCGAGCCATTCCTCCTCGGACGCGGTGGAGACCTGGATCAGGTGCCCCGCCAACCGCGTCAGTTCGGCATACATCGGGCGCGGCACGGAATACTTGATCGCCACGATATTGGGCAGTTCCGCGATCCGCGCGCATAATTGCGGGCTCATCAGGTAGCCGCTGTCGGGATGGCTCCACATCGCGATGCCGATCTCCACCCGCTCGCACAGCGCCTTGTAATACTGGAACAGCACCTCGTCGGGGTGGCTGATGAAATGCAACACCGGCGCGTGGACCACCACGTAATCCGCGCCGCAGGCCTGCGCGTGCAGGGCCAGGTCCACCACCGTGTCGAAATTCTGGTCCGAGGCCGAGAAGATCGTCCCCGCAGCGCCCGCGCATTCATCGACCGCAACCTCGATATTCCGCTTCCGCTCCGCCAGCGACATGGAGAAGAATTCCCCCTGCTTGCCCGCGACGAACAGGCCTGCGATGCCCAGGTCGTCGATCCAGTGCCGGATGTTGGAGCGGAACCCGGCCTCGTCGAACGACAGGTCGGGGGTCCAGGGGTTCAGGCAGGCCGCCCAGATCCCGCGCATGTGCGCGCGGGCGCGGTCCTTGGCGTCCATCCGGCTGTACTGCATCGCGTCTTCTCCAGGGCTCGGTCTGGCGCAGCAAACCTTGCACGGGGCGGGCGACTTTTCCAGTCATGTCGGACCCGGGTGGAAGCGGCCGCGCCGTCCTGCTAGGACATCGCGCAGGGAGGCCGGGCCATGCGGATTGCCATCATCGGCACAGGTGCTATCGCGGGATACGTGACGCAGCACCTTGCGCGTCTGCCGCAGGTGACGCTTGCGGGCCGCATCACCCGCACCCCGCGGGACGGGGCCGTCACCCGCGTGGCGGACCTCGCGGCCGTGGACCTGCTGGTGGATTGCGCGGGCCATTCCGGGCTGGCCGCCCACGGGGCCGATGCACTGGCCGCGGGTCTCGATGTGTTGACCCTCTCGCTTGGCGCATTGGCCGATGACGCGCTGGCCACCCGCCTGACGCGCGCGGCGCAGGATGGCGGCGCGGTGCTGCACCTGGCCTCCGGGGCGATCGGCGCGCTCGACGCCCTGCGCGCGGCCCGTGCCGGAGGATTGGACCGCGTGACCTATACCGGCACGAAGCCGCCTGCGGGCTGGCGCGGGTCGCCCGCCGCCGAGGCGCTGGACCTCGACGCGCTGCGCACGCCTGCCACCCATTTCACCGGCACCGCGCGGGAGGCCGCCCTGCGCTACCCGAAAAACGCCAATGTCGCCGCCGCCGTGGCGCTGGCGGGGGCCGGCTTCGATGCCACGCAGGTGGTGCTGATCGCGGACCCGGACGGGCCGGGCAATAGTCACGAGATCGCCGCCGAAGGCGCGTTCGGCAGCCTGCACTTCACCGTCACCGGGGCGGGATTGCCGGACAATCCGCGCTCCTCCGCGCTGGCGGCGATGTCGGTCATGGCCGCGATCGAGGCCGCCGAAACCCGGGTCCGCTTCGCGTAACCTCGCGCCCCGCGCCGTAGGGCGGGGTTCACCCCGCCGCCGCCTTCAGTCGATCAACACGGTCGAAAGCACCGGGAAATAACTCAGCAGGATCAACACCCCCGCCACCGCGACCAGGAACGGCCACAGCGCGCGCAGGATGCGGCTGGTCGGTGTCTCGCTCATCGCGCTGGCGATGTAGAGTCCCACGCCCACCGGCGGCGTCAACAACCCCAGCACGAGGTTGAGCGAGATCACGACCCCGAACTGGTAGGGGCTGATGCCGTAGCTGTCGATGGCGATGGGCAACAGGATCGGCGTGACCAGGATGATCGCGGCGATGCCGTCGATCAGCATGCCGACGAACAGCAGCACGATATTCACGATCAGCAGGAACACGAAGGGATTCTGGGTGATCGTGGTGATCAACTCGGCCAAGCGCTGCGGCAGGGCTTCGTAGATGATGACCCAGCCGAACACGTTCGCCGCCGCGATCATGAAGATGATGAGCGAGGCGTTCAACGCCGTGCGCCGGAACATGTCGAACAGGCGGGCGGGCTTCAATTCGCGATAGACGATCCAGCCCAGCAGGAACGCCACCACGCTGGCCACGGCGGCGGATTCCGTGGGCGAGGCGACGCCGCCCAGGATGCCGCCGATGATCGCCGCCGGGATCAGCAGGGCGGGCAGCGCATACAGCAGCGCGCTCCCCGCCTCGCGCGCGGCCATCCAGTCACCCTTGGGGAATTGCCGCCGCAACCCGATCAGCGCGATGACCAGGGCGAAACAGGCCGACAGGATCAGCCCCGGCACGATGCCTGCAAGGAACATGTTGCCGATGGGGATCTGCGCCAGCACGCCGTAGATCACGAACAGCATCGACGGCGGGATCACCGGCGCCAGCAACCCGCCCGCCGCCGTGGTCGCCGCCGCGAAGCCCCGGTCGTATCCCTCCTCCTCCATCGCGGGCACCATGGCGCGCGACATCACCGCGATCTGGGCGGCGGCCGATCCGATGATCGCCGCCATGAACATGTTGGCCAGCAGGTTGATATAGGCCAGCCCGCCGCGGAACCCGCCCACGAAGACGCGCGCCGCGTTGATCAGGCGGCGGGTCATGCCGCCCTCGTTCATCAACTCTCCGGTCAGCATGAACAGCGGGATCGCCAGCAGGCCGTAGCTTTCGATGCCCGAAAACATCCGCTGCGCGAAGCTGTCGTAGAGGATGACATTGTCCGATTCCCAGATATACCAGATCGCCGTCAGCGCCAGCGTGATCGCAACGGGCACCGCCAGCAACAGCTTGGCGAAGAACAGGAACGGCGTCATGTCACGGCGCCCTTCGCATGGGCCGCAGGAGGCGAGACATCCAGCAGATGCGCCAGCGCGTGGATGAAGACCCCAAGGGAAAACAGCGGCATCACCAGCCAGATGATCCATTTCCGAATGCCGATCGTGCTGGTCGGCTCGGCATAGATGAAGTTGAAGGTGGCCCCCTGGAAGGCGCGCGCGTCGAAGCCCGCCTCGGCGATGGCCAGCGGCATGTACCAGCGCCAGCAGAACCAGATCATGGCGCAGGCGAAGACGAAGACGGCCACGTCCACCAACTTCGCCGCGACCCGTCGCAATCCGTCCGGCAGCACGTCCGTCAGCGCGGTGATCGCCACCTGTTGTTGCGATGCGATGGCGGCGGACGCACCCAGGAAGGTCATCCACACCATCGTGTAGATCGCCGCCTCGTCCACCCAGTAAATCGCCGCCCCGGCGGTCCGCGTCACGACGTTGAGCAGGATCAGAAGCGTCACGCCCACCGCCAGCAGGGCGGCCAGCGCCAGTTCCCCCCGCGCCCAGATCGCGGATATCCGCTTCAACATGCCGTGCCCCTCATGCGGCGAAGGGTGCGCAAGGCCCCGGCCCGCGCACCCCTCGATCCGTTGCGATCGCCGCTTATTGCAGCTCTGCCGCCGTGGCGCGCAGGGCGGCCAGCGCGTCGCCCGCACGCTCGGTCCAGATGCCGTCCCATTGCGCGATGGCATCCCCGAAGAAATCCGGGCCGGCCTCGATATAGGTGATGCCGGTGCCGCGGATCTGCTCCAGCCACGGGCCGTCGCGTTCGGAATAGGTGTCGAGCGTCGAGTCCACGGCTGCCGCCATCAACTCGCCGATCAGGGCGCGGTCCTCCTCCGACAGTCCCGCCCAGACCCGGCCGGAAACCAGCGCCACCATCGGGAACATCATGTGGTTGGTCTCGATCATGGTGTCGGCATGTTCATAGTAGTTGAGGCCCCAGATCAGCTCCGCATCCATGTCGATCCCGTCCACCTGCCCGTTGGCCAGCGCGTCGAACACGGCCGGAAGCGGCATCGGCGTGGGGGCCGCGCCCAGCGCGTTGTAGAAATCGAGGTTGGCCTGGAACGGCGTGATGCGGATCTTCTGGCCGTTCAGGCCGCCGGCATCCGTCACCCCGCCATTGGTCAGGATCTGCCGCATGCCGGCCGAGCCATAGCCAAGCCCCACGACGCCAACCGTGCCCGGCAAGCTCTCCAACATCCCGCGCGCGGTGTCCGAGCGCAGGATCGCCGCCGCATGGGCGATGTCGTTCGCAAGATAGGGGGCGTAGAACGCGCCGAAGTCCTCGGCCCGGTTCGACACTTCGGCCACCGTCAGGAAAGCCATGTCAAGCGCACCGGTCTGAAGC
Source organism: uncultured Roseicyclus sp. (assembly GCA_964615955.1). Taxonomy (GTDB): domain Bacteria; phylum Pseudomonadota; class Alphaproteobacteria; order Rhodobacterales; family Rhodobacteraceae; genus Gymnodinialimonas. The sequence goes on along the minus strand of CAZTUG010000077.1, from coordinate 5,082 downwards.
TGCTGCAACATCTCGGCCTCGTTGCCCAGTTGCTGCGCCGGGAACACCGTGACCGTGTGTTCACCGCCCGAGGCTTCGGACAAGGCCGCGCCGAAATCCTGCGCCGCCAGCGTCCAGACATGGGGCGGCGGCGTGATCAGGCCCAGCCGGAACTCCTCGGCATGGGCGGCGGCCGCAAGCCCCGTGACCATGGCCACGCTGGCCAGCATTCCGTCGAATATCTTCATCCTGTCTCTCCCGGTTGCGGCCCCGGCTTCTTTGGCCGGGGCGTGTCATGTCAAAGGCTCACCCAGCCCTCGGGCGGCTCCTTGCCCGGATGCACGGTGCCGCAATTCGGGCAGGTGCGCAAATCCTCCGAGGCATAGAAGGTCTGGTAGACCGGCGGCAGGTCATCGACGATGGAGGTCAAAAGCAGTTCCGCCCGGTGCACGAGGTGGCCGCACTCGAAGCAATACCACTCGATCGCATCCTTCGCCCCCTCGGGGCGCTTGGGCTCGATCACGAGGCCGACGGAGCCGACCTGCGGGCGTTGCGGCGAATGGCGCACATGGGGCGGCAGCAGGAACAC
>CAZTUG010000077.1:0-4414 GCA_964615955.1 uncultured Roseicyclus sp. | reverse complement strand
TCCCACTCTGCGCGTTTGAGCGTCAGAAGCCAGTCCGAGACCTCGGGCGGGAACATCGGGTGGGCCTCGAAGGCTTCGATCGCCTCTCCCAAGGACGCGGGCAACGGTGTCGCATCGGGCGCATGGACGTCGGACAGCGGCGGCGGCAACGGCCTGTCGCGCGCGCCCAACGCCGGCACACCGCTCAGCATCTGCGCCGCGATGGCGTGAAAGGGATTGGCGGCACTGTCAGGCAGCCGGTTCTCGATCCGGCTGGCCGGGTCGCCCGGCCCGCCGATCACACGGATCATCGCCCCGCGATGGTCATGCGCCCAGCCGATCCGGGTCGGCGCCAGCTGGTTCGGCGCAAAGCGCTTGTAGCTGTTGACCACCGGATTGGTCAGAAGGCACGCGGAGCGCGCCCGCTCCAGCAGCCCCGCAACCCAGCGCGCGGCGGTCTCCGACAGGCCGTCGCCTTCGGGCGTGAACAGGTTGCGGCGGGAATTGTTGCGCAGGCTCTGGTGGAGGTGCCACCCGTTCGCCACCGCGTTCGGCAATCCCGGCTTGGGCATGAAGCTGGCCAGATAGCCCTGCCGCGCGCAGACCTCGCGCGCCAGCATCCGGAAGTTCACCGCCATCTCGGCGATCTCCTCAGGGCCGCCGGGGGCGAAGGTGACCTCGTATTGGCTTGGCCCCATCTCGATCTCGACGGATCGGACATCCATCCCCATCGCCTGCGCGGCCCTTCGGATATCGTCCAGCAGCGGCTCCACCGCGTCATAGCGCGTTTCGGTCAGGTATTGATAACCCTGCGCCGTATGCTCCACCAGCGGCGGCGCGCCCGGCATCGTAGCGTGGTGCGGCGCAAGGCGGGGATCGAGAACGCGGTAGATCTGGAATTCCACCTCCAGCCCGAAGACGCCGTGCAACCCCTCCATGTCCAGCCCGTGCTTCGCATGGCGCAGCATCTCGCGGCTCGAAAAGGCGACCGGCCTGCCGTCCACATGGGTCACGTCGCAATGGATCAGCGCCGAATGGGGCGACCAGGGCAAGACCCGGAAGCTGGCCGGATCGGGGCGCAGCACGACATCCGACGCCCCCTTGAACGGCGCGCCCTCCGTTGCCCAGACCGGGAAGACGGTGCGGTGCGCGATGTCCTTCAACAACAAGGTCGAGGGCATCCGCACTCCCTCCGCCAGCGCGCCCGGCAGGGCCGCCGCCGTGATCGTCTTGCCGCGCAGGATACCGTGCGGATCGGTGAAGACGACGCGGATCGTCTCGATCCCGTCGGCCTCAACGCGGTCCAGTATGTCCTTCGGTGTCAAACCCGTGCATCCCACGGGCAGGCATCGCGCCGCGCTGCATCCGCGCCCCGGCTGGCCGCCTGCCAATCGGCATCGGGCGCGATGGCGTCGTTCGACAGCGGCCCCCGGATCGCCTCCGTCCCGCCGTTCTGCATCTTCAACGTGTCGCCCTGCCCCGCCTGCACCGCCGCGATGGCCGCGCGCAGCATCCGGCGATAGGCGATGATGGCCACATCCGTCTTGCCCAGATGCTCCTGACGCCGGTCCTGAATGCGGCCCATGCTTTCCACCGCCCACTGGTCATGCACGTTGATATCAAGGCCCATGCCCGTGTAGGTCATCCGCCCCTGCTCCTCCGCGTCATAGCCATAGTTGTTGCGGGCGTTCTTCAGCGGCGCGTAATCGGGCAGGCGATGCTCGGCCAAGCGCTGATCGCGCATCCGCACCTTGTCCACCGGCGCGCCGAAGGACGTGAACATCGAATACCAGTAACAAGTCTCGTCATCGACGGGCACATGCCACTGGGTGATCGTCATCTCCCGGCTCATCGGGATGCAGATCGCCTGCGGGAAGATCTGGTTGGTGACGCGCACATGGGTGCGGCCATCGTCCATATGGCGCAGGGCCGTCAGCTTCATCCCGTAATCGGTTTCCTCGACGCTGATCTCGGGGCGCGGGTAATCGCGCAACAGCTTCGTCATCGGGATCTCTGCGCCCGTCCCTGCCCCCGCCACCCCGTCGCGGAACTGCTTGCCATAGCCGTCGGCCGGGTCCTCGTCCTGCAAGAAGCGGTGCAGGAAGGACGCGTGCGCCGGGTCGATGCCGACCTCCATCGCCTGAAGCCAGTTGCATTCCCACAGGCCCTTGAAGGCGAAGACATGGGTCTCGGGGGCGCGGAAGCAGTCGAAATCCGCCATCGGCGGCGGCGCGCCCTCGCCCATATAGGCCCAGATGATGCCCGCGCGCTCCACCACCGGATAGGACACCGCGCGGATGTTCTCGTGCATGCGCGAGCCTTCGGGCTCCCCCGGCTGCTCCACGCATTGCCCGGTGCAGTCGAAGTGCCAGCCATGGAACGGGCAGCGCAGCCCGTTATCCTCCAGCCTGCCATAAGCCAGGTCCGCACCGCGATGCGGGCAATGCCGCCCGATCAGGCCCAGCGTGCCACCCGTGTCGCGAAACAGCACCAGCGCCTCGCCCAGCAACGTCACCGGCACCACCGGGCGCGCGCCCATCAATTCGTCAGCCAGGGCCGCCGGCTGCCAATAGCGCCGCAGCACCGCGCCTGCCGGGGCCCCCGGCCCCACCCGCGTGATCTGGTCGTTCATCTGCTGGCTCATCATCGGCATGCCCTCCCCTGTGGCTTGGCCCAGCGTTTCCACAAAACGCACCGCTGTCAACGACATGTCCCCCGCGTGCGGCCTTGCCAATCACCGCGATTGGCCGCAACACTTGGCCCCGTCGGCTGGCCCTAACGTCCGCGCGATTTGGCCATATGGCCGGGCCGAGGCCTGCGCGACTAAACAGGCAAGCGGCACGAGGGGAAGGGACAAGACCCATGGCACAACCCGAACTGGACCTGTCCCCCAAGGTCTCGGACGAGATCCGCCGCACCACCTGCTACATGTGCGCCTGCCGCTGCGGGATCAACGTGCACATGAAGGCCGGAAAAGTGGCCTATATCGAGGGCAACCGCGACCACCCCGTCAACAAGGGCGTGCTCTGCGCCAAAGGAAGTGCCGGGATCATGCAGCACAACGCGCCGGCCCGCCTGCGCGCGCCGCTCCGGCGCACCGGCCCGCGCGGCTCCGGCGAATTCGAGGAGATCACCTGGGACGAAGCCTATGCCATCGCCGAATCGTGGCTGCGCCCGATCCGGGAAACCGCGCCGGAAAAGCTCGCCTTCTTCACCGGACGCGACCAATCGCAAAGCTTCACGTCCTTCTGGGCGCAGAACTTCGGCACACCCAACTACGCGGCCCATGGCGGATTCTGTTCCGTCAACATGGCGGCGGCGGGCATCTACACCATGGGCGGCGCGTTCTGGGAATTCGGCCAACCCGACTGGGACCATACCCGGCTGTTCCTGCTCTTCGGCGTGGCCGAGGATCATGACAGCAACCCGATCAAGATGGGCCTGGGCAAGATCAAGGCACGCGGCGCGCGCGTCATCGGCGTGAACCCGATCCGCTCGGGCTACAATGCCGTGGCCGACGACTGGGTCGGCATCACGCCCGGCACCGACGGCCTGTTCATCCTTGCGCTGGTGCATTGCCTGATGAAGGCCGGCCGCATCGACCTCGATTACCTGGCGCGCTGGACCAATGCGCCGGTTCTTGTAGATGAACAGACCGGCCTCCTGATGCGCGACAGTGACGGGAAAGAACTCGTCATCGACCGCAAATCCGGCAAGCTCATGGCCTTCGACACCCCCGGCGTGCGACCCGACCTTTCGGCCACGCACAACGGCAACAAGCCCGTGCTGCACCACATGGCCGAGCGCTACCTGTCGGACGATTACGCCCCCGAGGCGGTGGCCGAGCGTTGCGGCATCCCCGCCCCCCGCATCCGCGCCATCGCAGCCGAACTGGCCCGCGTCGCCTTCGACGAGGCCTTCGACCTGCCCGTCGAATGGACCGATTTCCGGGGCGAGAAACATATCTCGATGCGCGGCCGCCCCGTCGCCATGCACGCCATGCGCGGCATCTCGGCCCATGCCAACGGCTTCCAGACCGCCCGCGCGCTCCATGTCCTGCAAATCCTGCTCGGCACGGTCGAGGCGCCCGGCGGCTTCCGCTTCAAGCCGCCCTACCCCAAGCCCGCCACCGCCCACCCCAAACCGCACCGCAAGGTCACCCCCAACACGCCGCTCGACGGCCCGCATCTGGGCTTCGTGCAAGGCCCCGAGGATCTGGCGCTGAAGGACGACGGCACCCCCGCCCGCATCGACAAGGCCTTCACCTGGGAAAATCCGATGTCGGCCCACGGGCTGATGCACATGGTGATCTCCAACGCCCATGCGGGCGACCCCTACAAGATCGACACGCTGTTCATGTACATGGCCAACATGTCGTGGAATTCCTCGATGAACACGCGCGGCGTGATGGAGATGCTGACCGACACCGACGAGA
>CAZTUG010000076.1:0-15259 GCA_964615955.1 uncultured Roseicyclus sp. | reverse complement strand
AGGGCCAGTTGGAGCAGATGCAGAAGATGGGCGGCATGCAGGGCATGATGGGCATGATGCCTGGCATGGCCAAGATGTCGAAACAGATCGAGGAGGCGGGCTTCGACGACAAGACCATCGTGCGCCAGATCGCCCTGATCCAGTCCATGACCAAGAAGGAACGCGCCAATCCCGCGCTGCTGCAGGCCTCGCGCAAGAAGCGGGTCGCGGCGGGGTCCGGGCAGGAGGTGGCCGACCTCAACAAGCTTTTGAAAATGCACCGCCAGATGGCGGACGCGATGAAGAAGATGGGCAAGATGGGCAAGAAAGGCCTGATGCGCGGCGGCCTCGGCGCGTTGCTTGGCAAGGGCGGCGGGATGCCGGCCGGCATGGGCGATATGGGCGGCATGGGCGGGATGGACCCGGCCGCGATGGAAAAGGCCGCCCGACAGATGGGCATGGGCGGCGGCGACCTGCCCGGACTGGGCGGCATGGGTGACCTGTCGGGATTGGGCAAGAAGAAGTGACCAGTCCGGCTCCAACCTTGCAGGCCGGGCGGCTGACGCTCAGGCCGATGCGCGATGGCGACTTTCCTGCCTATGCCGCGCTGATGGCCTCGACCCGCGCGACCTTCATGGGCGGCCCCTACGACACGCGCGCGGCTTGGGGCCTTTTCTGCCACGACGTTGCCTGCTGGGCGCTCTACGGCCATGGCGCGCTGATGGTGGACCGTCGCGATACAAGCGAGACGGTGGGACAGGTCGGCCTCAATGCCGGGCCGCTGTTCCCGGAAACGGAACTGGGCTGGACGCTCTATGACGGCCACGAAGGGCAGGGCTTCGCCACCGAAGCCGCCGCCGCCCTGCGCGACTGGGCCTTCGACAGCCTCCCGCTTGCCAGCCTCGTGAGCTATATCCATCCCGACAACGCGGCCTCCCATGCCGTCGCCCGCCGCCTTGGCGCGGTCGGGGATACCGACGCCCCGCGCCAAGACCCCGAGGATATCGTCTTCCGCCACCACCGGAAGGCCGCGTGATGTCCGGCTTGCACATCCCCGCTCGCTCCACAGGCTTGCCCACAGACAAACGCCGTGTCCCTTGCACCTTCCCCGCGTCCGCCCGAGGCCCGCAATGACCGCGCGCCTTGTGGATATCCCGCAGCTGGAGACCGACCGCCTGATCCTGCGCGCCCCGCAGGCGTTGGATTTCGACGTGCTGGAACCCTTCATCCGCTCGGACCGCGCGCGCTATATCGGCGGCGGCGCGGACAAGGACCGGCGCCACGCGTGGAACGTCCTGACGATGCTGGCCGGGCATTGGCAGATGCGCGGCTACGGCACCTTCGTGGCCGCGTTGAAATCCACCGGGCAGCCGATCGGCTCCATGGGGCCCTGGCACCCGATCACATGGCCCGAGCCGGAATTGAGCTGGACGATCTGGGACGCCGCCGCCGAGGGCAAGGGATATGCCCGCGAAAGCATGCTGCGCATCCGCCGCCACGCCTATGCCGATCTGGGCTGGACCACCGCCGTCAGCTATATCGACCTGGCCAACGCCCGTTCCATCGCGCTGGCCGAACGCCTCGGCTGCACCCGCGACGACGCGGCCGACCGCGTCCACCCCGACGACCTCGTCTACCGCCACCCGTCCCCGGCAGAGGTGCCGGCATGATCCCCGTTCTCACCACCGAGCGTCTGACCCTGCGCGCGCCGCGCCAGTCCGATTTCGCCGCCCATGCCGCCTTCAAGGCGTCCGACCGGGCCGATTTCGTCGGCGGCAAGACCACCGAGGCCGAAGCCTGGGCGCATCTGTGTGCCCTGATCGGACAGTGGCAGTTGCGCGGCTATGGCCGCTGGATGCTGGCCGAGACCACCACCGACCGGCCCATGGGGATCGTCGGCCTGCACCACCCGCTCGATTGGCCGGAACCGGAAATCGGCTGGACCGTCTATGCAGAGGGCGAAGGCAAGGGCTATGCGTTCGAGGCGGCCACCGCCGCGCGCGACTATGCCTACCGCACACTTGGCTGGTCCACAGTCGCAAGCTTCGTGAACCCGGACAACACCCGGTCCGTTGCACTGGCAAAGCGCATGAGATGCCGCCCGGACGGCGTGCATCACCACGCGGTGCATGGCCCGCTGCACATCTGGCGCCATCCGGCCCCGTCGGAGGTCGCGGCATGACGCACCCGATCCGGACGGACCGCTTGACCCTCCGCGCCTTCCAAGCGCAGGACCTTGCCCCCTACGCCGCCCATTACACCGGCCCCCGCGCGGCCGGCACCGGCGCGGCAATGCCACCCCATGTCGTGGTGGAACGCTTCTGCGCCATGATCGGCCATTGGACGCTGCGCGGCTTCGGGCGCTATGCGATCTGCCTCGACCCGGCCGCGCCGGGCATCGGCCACGTCGGCCCGATGCAACTGGGCGATGACGCTCCCGAGATGACATGGACCCTGTGGTCCGCCGACCACGAAGGGCAAGGCTTCGCGACCGAAGCCGCGCGCGCCGTGCTCGATCACCTCTTCACCAGCGGCTGGTCCGACATCCTCGCCCATGTGGAGGCCGCGAACACCGCGTCACACGCCGTCGCCCGCCGCCTTGGCGGCCAACCCACCGACGCGCCCCCCGCGCCCTGGATGCCCACCGGCATCCAATATCGTTTCACGCCGGAGGCCCCATGACCCAAGACACCGCCAGCCGCGCCGCCGAGATCCTGAAGGGCCACCGCGCCTCCATCGATCGGCTGGACGCAATCCTGATCTACACCCTGGGCGAACGCTTCAAGCACACCCAGGCCGTCGGCCTGCTCAAGGCCGAACACGACCTTCCGCCCTCCGATCCCGCGCGCGAAGCGCACCAGATCGCACGGCTCGAAGATTTGGCGATGCAGGCCGACCTCGACCCCGACTTCGCCAAGAAGATCCTCCGCTTCGTCATCGACGAAGTCATCCGTCACCACGAACAACACCAGTCGTAGGGCGGGGTTCACACCGCCGCCCCCAATCATTCCATGCGCCCGCAAACAACAACGTGACAGGGCAAACAATCAGGAGAAACTCACAATGGCCATGAAAATTCGTCTCGCCCGCGGCGGCTCCAAGAAGCGCCCGTTCTATTCCATCGTCGCATCCGACAGCCGGATGCCCCGCGATGGCCGCTTCATCGAGAAGCTGGGCACCTACAATCCGCTGCTCGCCAAGGACAGCGAGGATCGCGTCAAGATGAACATCGAACGCGTGCAGCATTGGCTTGCTCAGGGCGCGCAGCCGACCGACCGCGTCAGCCGGTTCCTTGAAGCCGCAGGCCTCGTCGAGAAGAAGGAACGTGCCAACCTGAAGAAGGCTGTTCCGGGCAAGAAAGCCACCGAACGCGCCGAGGAAAGGGCCGCCAAGGCCGCAGCGGCCGCCGAAGCCGCCGCCGCCCCGGCCCCTGCTGAAGACCCTGTGGAGGACACCGCAGCGGAAGAAACCGCCGAATAAGTCTCGACCAGCGCGCCCGTCCCTCTGGCGGGCGCGCGCCATCCCCACCGCTCGCAAAGGGCCGCGCCGCCATGGCAAACCGGGATCTGATCTGCGTCGGCGCCGTCATGGGCGCTTTCGGCGTGCGCGGCGAAGTCCGCCTGAAAAGCTTCTGCGCCGAACCCGCAGACATCGCCACCTATGGCCCCCTCTCGACCGAGGATGGCAGCCGCTCCTTCACCGTGACGCTGACCCGCCCGGTGAAGTCGGGATACGGTGCGTCGCTTACGGGCATTTCTTCCAAGGAAGACGCCGACGCGCTGCGCGGCACAAGGCTCTACGCCCCGCGCAAGGCCCTGCCCAACCTCCCCGATGACGAATATTACCACGCCGACCTGATCGGCCTGACCGTGATGGATACCGGCGGGGTCGAGATCGGCCGGATCGTCGCCGTTCACAACCACGGCGCGGGCGATCTGTTGGAGGTCAAGGGCGCGGGCCTTGGTTCCGGCGTGCTGGTGCCGTTCACGGCCGCCATTGTTCCGACCGTGGATCTGACGGCTGGCCGCGTCATCGTCGATCCGCCTCCCGGGCTTCTGTCGGATGCCGACGAGACCGAGGAGCCGGAACCCCGGATCGGCCAGGTCGACGGCTTCGACTAGGACCGGATGCGCCAGCCTGTCTTGAAGATCCATCCGATCATGGCGATGCAAGCCACCGTGAAGCCGAGGATCGCCATGATGGACCATCCCACCGACACGTCCGCCGTCCCGAAGAAGCTCCACCGGAAGCCGGAGATCAGGTAGACCACCGGGTTGAACAGACTGATCGTCTGCCAGACCGGGGGCAGCATGGTGATCGAATAGAACGACCCGCCCAGGAACACGAGCGGTGTCACCGCCAGAAGCGGAATCAACTGCAACTGTTCGAAATTCTGCGCCCAGATGCCGATGATGAAGCCGAACAGGCTGAACGACAGGCAGGTGAGAACAAGGAAGGTCAGCATCCAGAACGGGTGCAGGATCTGCAACTCGACGAAGAAGAAGGCGGTCAGCAGGATGATGATGCCAATCACGAAAGCCTTGGTGGCCGCCGCCAGCACGTAGCCCGCCGTGATCTCGAAGAACGAGGCGGGAGCCGACAGAAGCTCGTAGATCGTCCCGATGAATTTCGGGAAGTAGATGCCGAAACTCGCGTTGGAGATGCTTTGGGTCAGCACCGTCAGCATGATCAGCCCCGGAACGATGAACGCGCCATAGCTGACGCCTTCAACCTGTTCGATGCGGCTGCCGATGGCGGTGCCGAACACCACGAAATAAAGCGATGTCGACAGCACCGGGGAGACGATGGATTGTGCGATGGTGCGGAAGGTGCGTGACATCTCGAAGATGTAGATCGCGCCGATGGCTTGCAGGTTCATGCCGCGTCCTCGCCATTCTGCACCAGTCCCACGAAGATCTCCTCCAGGCTCGATTGCCGGGTTTCCACATCGGCCACCACCAGCCCCGCGGCCTGCAGCGCGCCGAGCAGCCGCACGATCCCGGTGCGTTCGGCGCGCGTGTCGTAGCGGTAGGTAAGCCACTTGCCGCCGTCGGACAGATCCAGACCGCGGCCCTCCAGCTCCGCCGGGATCGACTCTATCGGCGCGCTCAACTCGATGCGCAGTTCCTTCTGGCCCATCCGGGCCATCAAGGCGGTCTTCTCTTCCACCAGCAGGATGCGACCGCGGTTGATGACGGCGACGCGGTCGGCCATTTCCTCAGCCTCCTCGATGTAGTGGGTTGTCAGGATGATGGTGACGCCGCTCGCTTTCAGATCGCGCACCACGGCCCACATGTCGCGGCGCAGCTCCACGTCGACCCCCGCCGACGGCTCGTCCAGGAACAGCACGCGCGGCTCGTGGCTCAGGGCCTTGGCGATCAGGACGCGCCGTTTCATGCCCCCCGACAGCGTGCGGATCGCGTCGTCGCGCTTGTCCCACAGGGACAACTGCCGCAGGATTGCCTCCAGCTTGGCATCGTCGCGCGGTTTGCCGAACAGGCCGCGCGAAAAGCGCACCGTGTTGATGACCTTCTCGAACGGCTCCAGGTTGATCTCCTGCGGCACAAGGCCCACCAGCGCCCGTGCGGCGCGGTAATCGTCAATCGTGTCATGGCCACCGATGGTCACCCTGCCCTGCGTGGGCTGAACGATCCCGCAGATCGCCGAAATCAGCGTCGTCTTGCCGGCGCCGTTCGGCCCCAGAAGCGCCAGGATCTCGCCGTCTGCAATCTCCAGCGACACGGCATCAAGCGCGGTGAACCCGCCGTCATAGGTCTTGGTCAGCCGGTCGATGGACACGACGGGCCGGGGGATTTCAGGCTGGGACATGGGCAACTCCTCGCGAAACGGCACCTTATTGCCGGGGGCCGGGACGGGCAAGATGCAGGGATGCATGGCATCCATTCGGATCCGTGCGTCCCTGCAGGGTTGCCTTGCGGCAAGGGTGATGGGACAGGGACCTTTGCCCGGAACACCCCGGGTTGCCAACGGACCGATTGATCGCCGCAGCCGGGCCGCGTAGATGCAGGCCATGACCGACGATACCGCGCCCAAACCCGCCCGCTCCCATGGCCGTCTTGCCCAGTCCGCAAGCCTCAAGCCGCGCGAGTTGATCAGCGACACCCCCCACCTTGCCCGCGCCTGGCGGGCCAAGGTCATCACGCTTTTCCCCGAGGTCTTTCCCGGCGTCCTCGGCGCATCCCTCACCGGCAAGGCCCTTCAACAGGGCCTCTGGACGCTGGAGGCGGTGGATTTGCGCAGCTTCGGCACGGGCAGGCACCGGCAGGTCGATGATACGCCCGCGGGGGGCGGTGCGGGGCTGGTGATGAAGCCCGACGTGATGGGCCGCGCGCTCGACATGGTCGGCGCGGGAGCGCCACAGGATCGCGCGGCGTGGCCCATGGTCTACCTCAGCCCGCGCGGCAAGCCGTTCGATCAGCGCGATGCGGAACGGTTCGCCGGCGCACGCGGCGTGACGCTGATCTGCGGTCGCTTCGAAGGCCTCGACCAGCGCGTCATCGACCATTACGCGCTGGAGGAAGTATCCCTCGGCGATTACGTCCTGACCGGCGGAGAGATCGCGGCGCAGGCCCTGCTCGACGCCACGGTGCGCCTGTTGCCGGGTGTGCTCGGCAACGCCGCCTCGACCGAGGAGGAAAGTTTCTCCGACGGTCTGCTCGAACACCCGCACTACACCAAACCCGCCGACTGGCGCGGCCACCCGATCCCGCCGGTGCTGCTGTCTGGCGACCACGGCAAGGTGGCGGCGTGGCGGCGCGCCCAGGCAGAAGCCCTGACCCAAGCGCGCAGGCCCGATCTCTGGGCTGCCTATCGCCGCGACCGGGGCTGACGCGCCTCTCGGGCGACCCGGCGCAATCAGGCACAATCAGGCACAATCAGGCACGAACGTAGGTCAGGCGGATCACATCGCCGTCCATCGTTTCGCTCGACCGCAGGCGCAGCGGCGGCAGCGGGCCATCGAAGAACGGTCTGCCCTGCCCGAGGATGACAGGGTGCACGTAAAGCCGATACTCGTCGATCAGTGCGAATTCGCCTGCCTGATGCGCCAGAGCCGCCCCCCCAAGATCCGCGCAAGCCCCGCCAATCCCCTTGCCTGCAAGCCCGCCGCCCCTTATACGCCCCTCATCCGGGGTCGGAATCGGCCATCCGGACGGTTGCCTTTTGTCCGGGCCCAACTTTCGGGGCCACCCACGGGCGCAAGACCGACACGACAGAACGCACGTTGTTACCTCTGGCGGGCGCCCCCGGAACGGGACCAAGGCGAACCCGGTCGAAGACCAGAGCTCTGGGACGGCACCACACCTCCGCGGGCAAACCGTGGGCACATCAGAAGGAGCGCATCAGATGAACCTGATCGCACAGATCGAAGCCGAGCAGATCGCTGCCCTGGCCAAGGACATTCCGGATTTCAAGGCGGGCGACACCATCCGCGTCGGCTACAAGGTCACGGAAGGCACGCGCACCCGCGTGCAGAACTACGAAGGCGTGTGCATCGCGCGCAAGAACGGGTCGGGCATCGCCGGATCCTTCACCGTGCGCAAGATCTCCTTCGGCGAAGGCGTGGAACGGGTCTTCCCCCTGCACTCAACCAATATCGACAACATCACCGTTGTCCGCCGCGGCCGGGTCCGCCGGGCGAAGCTGTATTACCTGCGCGATCGTCGCGGCAAGTCGGCGCGCATCGCCGAGGAAACCAACTACAAGGCCCCCTCGGGCGCCAACGTGTAAGGAGATCCTGAGATGAAAAAGGACCTGCATCCCGACTATCACGAGATCGACGTGAAGATGACCAACGGCGACATCGTCAAGATGCGCTCGATCTGGGGCAAGGAAGGCGACACCCTGTCGCTCGACATCGACCCGACCGTGCATCCGGCCTGGACCGGCGGCGGCGCGCGCCTGCTGGACACCGGCGGCCGCGTGTCGAAGTTCAAGAAGAAATACGAAGGCCTGGGCTTCTAGGCCAGCAGACCGCTTGCATGATCAAGACGCCGCTCCCACCCGGGGCGGCGTTTTTCATTGTGGCAGACGGCACGCCAACGCGGGGACCCCCGCCGTCAGGCAAAGCCCGCAACCGGCACGCCCTTGGCAAAGACGGGACGGCGGGTCGCCACCGCGCGCCGTGCCTCGTCCCGCTGACCGGTGCGCAACAGGCAGACCAGCCAGGTCAGCTCCAACAGGTCGCGCTGCGCCCGCGATCCGCCCAGCCGCGCGGTATCCGCCATCGCCGGCGCCAAGGCCTCCAGCGCGTCCGCCCAGTCGCCGCGCGCCACCGCGCCCCAAGCCCGCGCCACCGGGGCGACCAGATCGGCCGCATACCCCGCCCGTGCCTCTGCCAGCCGCGCCAGCGCCGCGCCGTCGCCCGCCATCGCATGGGCCAGCGCCGCGTGCATATCCGCGAAACTGTGGCCCGGATCGGGGAAATGCTGCCCCGCGAACGCACTCATCCGCCGCCATTCCTCTGGCGGCACGTCGATCCCCGCCACCTCTGCCCGCCACAGCAGCGCCGCGCCATCCGCCACCACGTTCAACGGCAGCGACGTGCTGCACCCCGGTGCGATGGCCCCGTGGTAGTGCCGCCACAACGCCGTGGCGTCCCCCTGTTCCAATGCCCACAACGCCTCGTGCCACGACAGATGCCCATGCAACAGCGCGCGCGGGTCATATCCCGCCAACCAGTCCGACAGATATGCCCGTCCCGCGTCCGTCTCGCCCCGCTCGTAAAGCGTATGCGCCTTGAAATGCGACGCATTGGCGTTCGCGTTGTTCAGTGCCAGCGCACGGTCCATCAACCCCGTCGCCTCGTCCAGCCGCCCGACCTCGCACAGGGCCTGCCCGTGGACACTCAACAACCACCAATCGTCGCCCAGATGCCGGAACAGCCCGGTGGTATAGGCCAGTTGCGCGGCCTCGCGCCCCGGCTCTCCGCTCAGGCCGATCAACCCGAAGATATTGGTGCAGACCTGCGCCACCATCACATCGCGCGGCCAGTCCTGCACATGCGCCTCCACCGCGCGCCGCGCCGCCGCCACCTGTCCCGACAGCAGCAGGCCGAACACCGCGACGTGGCTCGCCTCCCGCGCGCTGACACCGCCAGACAGCGCCGCGGCCCGCGCCAACGCCGCCTTTGCCGCCGCCATGTCGAACGCATACATCGCCGCCCGCGCCGCCCCCACATGGGCCAGCGCAAAGCCCTCATCCGCGGCAATGGCCCGCGCGAAGGCCTCCTGCGCCCCGTAAGTCGCCGCAAGGATATGGTCCACCCCTTCGACATAGGCGGCAACCGCGACGTCCGATCCCGTGCTCAGCACATTGCCGTATCGATCCTGCACCATCTCCGATCCCCCCCTCTTGCGGCAAAACGGTCGCATGGATATGGGGATTCGGTCCAACACGATCGGCTTTGGCCTTAACAGCGCCCGCCATTGCAATTATACTCCCACCTCAACACCTCGCGCCCCACCCAAGAAGGGCGTCCAGATGTTGGGGCACAATCCCGCGCTTTCGCGTGGATCAGACAGGGCGGGACAGGCAATGGCGCATATCATTGTTCTCGGCAACGAGAAGGGCGGTTCGGGCAAATCCACCACCGCCATGCATGTGGCAACCGCGCTCGCCCGCATGGGCCATGTCGTCGGCGGCCTCGATCTGGACCTGCGCCAACGCAGTTTCCACCGCTACCTGGACAACCGGAACGGTTGGACCGCGCGCAAGGGCCTCGACCTGCCCTGTCCGATCCTGCTCGACCTGCCTGACCTCGCCCCCGAGGACGTGCCCGAGGGCGAGAACATCTACGATCGCCGCCTGTCGGCCGCCGTGGCCGAACACGAACAGCGATGCGATTTCATCGTCATCGACTGCCCCGGCAGTCACACCCGCCTCAGCCAGGTCGCCCACAGCCTTGGCGATACGCTGATCACGCCGTTGAACGACAGCTTCGTCGATTTCGACCTGCTGGCCAAGATCGACCCCGAAACCTACGCCCTCAAGGGCCCGTCCGTGTATTCCGAAATGGTCTGGCACGCGCGCCAGCTGCGCGCCAAGGCGGGTCTGAAGCCGACCGACTGGATCGTGGTGCGCAACCGCCTGCCCGCGCAGGCCATGCACAACAAGCGCAAGATGGGCCGCGCGCTGGAGGAACTGTCCAAGCGCATCGGCTTCCGCGTTGCCCCCGGCTTCTCCGAACGCGTCATCTTCCGCGAATTGTTCCCCTCCGGCATGACGTTGCTGGACCTGCGCGAGATGGGGGTGGACCGCCTCAACATCTCCAACGTTGCCGCCCGCCAAGAACTGCGCGACCTGATTTCGGCGCTCAACCTGCCGGGCGTCAGCGTGGATTTCTGAGCGACCCCTCTTCATTATGGCCCTACAATGGCGGGGGGCAAGAGCGTGCCGCGCTCATGCGCAATCACGCGACCCGCTCTGACCGATTGATACCGCACGTCCGCGACGCGCAAAACCGGTGCCCACTTTTGCGCGACGTGCTCTGGTCACCCAATTCTGACCGGACGCGATGCGGGCAACGCCCATTCCGCGTGCTCAGGACCGCGCGCGCTCAGTCATACCGCAGATTGGTCGCCTTGCCGCGAAAGATGACATAGGCCAGCACCGAATAGCCCGCGATCACCGGGACCACGAAGCAGGCGCCCACAAGGATGATCAGCAGGCTTTCGGGGGCGGCGGCGGCCTCGTAGATCGTCAACCGCTCGGGCACCACGTAGGGATAGAAGCTGTAGGCCAGCCCCACATAGGCCAGCGCGAACAGGCCGGTCGACACCGCGAAGGGCTGCCAGGACCGCACATCTCCCGGATAGGGCATCGCACGCAACATCCGCCACAGCCACAGCACCGCCAGCCCCGACAGGATCGGGATCGGCATCAGCCACAGCACTTCGGGGAACTGCAACCAGCGATCGAGGATGCGCGCCGACACGAAGGGCGTGGCCAGCGACACCGCCCCAATGCCCAGGATCACGCCCAGAAGGCTTTCCTTCGCCCATTGCACGGCCTTGATCTGTAGCCTGCCTTCCGTCTTGTGGATCAACCATGTGGACCCGATGAAGCTGTAGCCCACCAACAGGCAGAGGCCGGTCAGAACGGCAAAGGCGTAATGCGCCCAGGTCTGCTCCAAGCCCATGATATACAGACCCAACATGAAGCCTTGGCTCAGCGCCGTCAGGGCCGAACCCGCAAAGAACAGCCGGTTCCACAACACCTTGTGCCGCGCATGGGCCTTGGCGCGGAACTCGAACGCCACGCCGCGCAGGATCAAACCGATCAGCATCAGGAACACCGGCAGATACAGCGCCGTCAGGATCATCCCGTGGGCGCTCGGGAAGGCCACCAGCAACAGCCCCACGGCCAGCACCAGCCAGGTCTCGTTGGCGTCCCAGAACGGCCCGATGGAGCCGATCATGCGATCCTGCTCCTCCGGTGTGGCAAAGGGGAACAGGATGCCGACGCCCAGGTCGAATCCGTCGAGCACCACGTAGACGAGGATCGAGAACCCCATCAGGGACGCGAAGGCCCAGGGCAGCCATTCGGCTGGATTTGCGAAATCGGGAAACATCTGCGCTCACTCCGCCGGGTTTAGGATCTGGACCTGCGCCTTGCCCGAATGGACCATGTCGTTCGCGCGTCCGTCATCACCGCGCGCCGCCTTGCGCGCGAGGTAGACCACGACGGAGATGTAGGCGAACAGCAGCAGGCCATAGACCACCAGGTAGCCCGCCAGCGTGCCGGCCACCATCGGCGCCGGCACATCGGCCACCGCCATTTCCGTCGTCATCACGCCCTGCACCAGCCATGGCTGACGCCCGATCTCGGTCGTGTACCAGCCCGCCAGCGTGGCGACCCAGCCGCTGAACGCCATCGGCACCAGCGCCCAGAAGAACGGCTTGGGCAGCCCCTCCACCGCCAGCCAGTGGCCCGCCTGCGCGTCCACATGCAGGTGGCGGCGCTTCCACATCACGAAGACCGTGGCCCAGGACACCAGCAGCATCGCCATGCCCGTGCCGACCATGGTGCGGAAGCTCCAGAACACCGGCAGCACAGGCGGATGCAGCGCCGTTCCATCCTCGGCCACGAACTCGTTCAGGCCCTGAATGACGCCGTCGAAGTGATGCGTCAGGATCAGGGAGGCGACGCCGGGGATGCCGATCTCGAACCGGTTTTCACGCGCCTCCTGGTCGGGGATTGCGAACAGCAGCAGCGGCTGGTTCGGCCCGGTCTCCCAGATGCCTTCCATCGCGGCGACTTTCTGGGGCTGGTATTCAAGGGTGTTCAACCCATGCATGTCGCCCATGTAGATCTGCACCGGGATCAGCAGCGCCCCAATGCTCACCCCCACCTTCAGCGCCGTGCGCACGTCGCGCGACCGGTCGCCCAGCAACCAGCGGAACGCCGAAACGCCCGCGATCAGGAAGGCCACCGTCAGGCCCGAGGCCAGCAGCATGTGGGCAAAGCGGTAGGGCATCGACGGGTTGAAGATGATCGCCCACCAATCGGTGGCGAAGGCCACGCCGTCCACCATCTCGAAGCCTTGCGGGGTGTGCATCCAGCTATTGAGCACGATGATCCAGAACGCCGACACCGTGGTGCCAAACGCCACGAGGAACGTCGCAAGGATATGCAACCAGGCGGGCACGCGGCTGAACCCGAACAGCATGATCCCCACGAAAGCGGCCTCCAGGAAGAAGGCTGTCAACACCTCGTAGGCCAGAAGCGGCCCCGCGATGTTGCCGACGGTTTCCATGAAGCCCGGCCAGTTGGTGCCGAACTGGAACGACATCGTGATGCCGCTGACCACGCCCATGGCGAAGCTCAGGGCAAAGACCTTCACCCAGAAGCGGTAGATGTTCATCCACTTTTCGTCCCTGGTCTGCGCGAAGCGCACCCGGAAGAACAGCAGCACCCAGCCCAGCGCGATCGTGATCGTCGGGAACAGGATGTGGAACGAAATGTTGGCCGCGAATTGAATGCGGCTCAGGATCAGGGTGTCGAGGGCTTCCATCGTGTCAAATCCTCACTTGCGTTTCATCAGGGCGGGGAAGGCGCTGCCGGCCTTGTCGACCAGCCCCGCGATGCGGCTTCCCAGCGTCATCATCTGGACCAGGCGTTCGGTCTCCAGCTTCTCCATGTCGGCGTAGAAACCGGTCATCAGTTCGATCATCTCGCGCAATTCCGCGATGCGGGCTTCGGCGTAGTCGTCGCCTGCGGGGCCCTGCATCTCCAACTCGCGCAACTTGGTCAGGGTCGGATCGATCTCGCGCTTCTTGCGTTCGGCGATCAGGATGCGGGTGATCTCCCACAGGTCTTCGGGCGTGGTGAAGTAATCGCGGCGGTCGCCCTGGACATGGCGCAGCCGCACCAGGTTCCACGCCTGCAGTTCCTTCAGCCCCATCGAGGTGTTGGACCGACTGATCCCGAGCGCTTCGGTGATCTGCTCCGCGTTGCGCGGCGCGCTGGACAGGAACAGCAGCGCATAGATCTGTCCGACGGTGCGGTTGATCCCCCACCGGCTGCCCATCTCTCCGAAATGCAGGACGAAGTCCTGCTGTAGAGGTGTCATCTTCATCGTCATTCCGTTCGCGCTATCAGAGATTTCAGTAATTTCTGAAATTGATGTAGAAGGTCATGCCGCGAAAGCAAATCCGCCGGGGTGCGACATACCGGCCGGTCTTCCCCTTTGCATCGTTTCGGATCGTTCCAAGCACGTCGCGCAAAAGCGGGTGCCGGTTTTGCGGGTCTCGGACCGGTTGGGGGACATTGCGAGGGCATCGGAAAAGGACTCTCGCCATGGCCATTCTCAGCACAAGCACCGTCACCGACACCGACCCCGCGAAGCCCGGCCTTGCAAAGCCCGGCCTTGCAAAGCGCGCCGCCGCCATCCGACTGCGCCGCGTCACCACCTTGCGCCCCACCGCCGCAAGAAGATCCACGACGCGCCCCTTCAAGGTCGCCGTGGACGTCGAGGAGATCACGAAGAACGCCGACACCCGGCCCAGTTCCGATGTGATCTCGTGCGCGATCCCGTCCACCAGGCAATCCTTGTCGGCGCGGCCCGTGAGGTTGGTGAACGGCAACACTGCCAGCGACGGGATCGTCGGCAGCGCAGGCCCCGGCATCGGCTCGGGTTCGGGCGTCGCCTCCAGGATCAGGCGATACCCCACGCCCGGCACCGTCTTGATGACCTCGCGCCCAAGCGCCACGGAAAAAGGCCCCGTGCATCGCACACGGGGCCATCTAGTCTAGGGTGTCTCGACCCATCGGGGAACAGTTGGGGGGCAGCAGGCCAGAGCAACCCGTGAACCCGGAATGCACCATCATGTGCGTCCCGACCTCTCCCGAAGCGTCACCGCCATCTGTAACAGGTGTGTGGCATCCCGGTCGCGCAGCGGACTTATCCCCAGAAAACCGCGCCGACGCGACGAATGGCTCTGCACACGAACCGGGTTGGCGCGGGCAGGCCGGACGATCGGTCCGCAACACCCCCACCAACGAAAAGGCCCCGCCGTCCTCGGCAGGGCCCCTCCAATCGTCATGACGCGTCAGGCGCTCAGTTGTCCTGCTTCAGCGCTGCGCCAAGAATGTCGCCCAGTGAAGCGCCGCTGTCGGACGAACCGAACTGCTCCACGGCTTCCTTCTCTTCGGCAATCTCGCGCGCCTTGATCGACAGGCCCAGCTTGCGGGACTTGGCGTCGATATTGGTCACGCGGACATCCACCTTGTCGCCGATCTGGAAGCGCTCGGGGCGCTGCTCGGACCGCTCGCGCGACAGGTCGGACCGGCGGATGAAGGACTTCATGCCCTCGTAATCCACCTCGATGCCGCCATCCTCGATCGCCGTCACGGCTACGGTGATGACGGAACCGCGCTTCACGCCTTCGATGGTCTCGCCGAAGGGGTCGCCCTCGACCGCCTTGATCGACAGGCTGATCCGCTCTTTCTCGGTATCGACCTCGGTCACGACCGCCTTGACGATATCGCCCTTGCGGTAGTCGCCGATCACGTCCTCGCCGCGACCTTCCCAGGTCAGGTCGGACAGGTGCACCATGCCGTCGATCTCTCCATCCAGCCCGATGAACAGACCGAATTCGGTGATGTTCTTGACCTCGCCCTCGACAGGCGTGCCCTCGGGGTGGGTTTCAGCGAAGACTTCCCACGGGTTGCGCATCGTCTGCTTGAGGCCAAGCGAAACGCGGCGTTTGACCGTGTCGATCTCCAGCACCATGACTTCCACTTCCTGCGAGGTGGACAC
>CAZTUG010000075.1:0-15866 GCA_964615955.1 uncultured Roseicyclus sp. | reverse complement strand
GACGAGCCCCACTAGCCGGAAGGCGCCTAGCCGTGCTGCGCGGAAATCGATGACATCCTGCAAGGCGACACTGAGCAGGGCCAGCGGCAACAACAGGACCAGGGAGCCAAGGCCCTCGGCGCCCAAAACCCGCAGCATCGTCTGACCGCCCGCCAGCAGAATCAGCCAGAGCAGACACGCCACAGCCCCCGCGATCATCATCGATACGCGCGACAGCTTTAGCGCCTCGACATCGGTTTCAGCGATAATGATCGCCATCGGGTAGCGCAGCGCGATGACCGGGCTGAGGATAGCAACCAAAGACAGGAAAACGCCTTGCAGTCCGAAGGTCTCGGGGCTGTAGATCCTCGTGATCAGAGACGAAAACAGTAGTACTACCAGCTGCGCCGCGGCTGTGCCGGACCCTACCGCAAAGACGTTGCGCAACAAAACAGATGATCTTAGCCGTTTCACGATGCGGTATGAGTGCGTAAGCCGCTGCCTCCAAGCGAATGAACGGACCCTATCTAACAATCGGGCTCTAGTGCAGGACTCCTCAGGCCCCATAATATTCTCGATACCAAGACGCGAACCGGGCGACGCCCTCACGGAAGGGCGTTTGCGGGCAGTAGCCGATTAGGCGTTGCAGCAGGGCGGCATCCGCCCATGTCGCCGGCACGTCTCCTTTTTGCATTGGCATATAGTTGCGTATCGCTTTTCTCCCGATCTTGGCCTCGATGGCTTCGATGAAGTCTAACAAACGCACCTTGTCGGAATTGCCAATGTTCACCACCCGCCAAGGGGCGACCGGCGACAGGCTGTCGCCCTCGACCGCCGTCTCAGCCCCGCCTGGCACCGCGTCGATTAGACCCCGGATTCCGCGCACCAGGTCGTCCACGTAAGTGAAGTCCCGCCACATGTCGCCGTGGTTGTATACATCGATTGCATCGCCGTTCAGGATCGCCTTGGTGAACTTGAACAGCGCCATGTCCGGCCGCCCCCAGGGCCCGTAGACCGTGAAGAAGCGGAACATCGTCACCGGCAGGCGGTAGAGATGGGCATAAGAATGCGCCATCACCTCGTTCGCCTTCTTGGTGGCCGCGTAGAACGACATCTGGTGATCGGTCTTCATGTTTTCGGCATAGGGCATCCGGGTATTGGCGCCATAAGCCGAAGACGTGCTGGCCAGCAGCGAATGGGCCGGCGGGAAGGCCCGCATCGCCTCCAGCAGGCGGAAGGTGCCGATCAGGTTGGCTTCCACGTAGCTTTCGGGATTGTCGATGGAATGGCGCACCCCCGCCTGCGCGGCAAGGTGGATAACCGCCTCGGGCCGGTGGGTGGCGAACAGATCGTGCAGCACGCCCGGCACCTCGATCCGCGCCCGGACCTCGGTGAAGCCGTCGCGCGGCAGCAGATGCGCCAGCCGCGCCTCCTTCAGCGCCACGTCATAATAATCCGTCATCGCGTCGATGCCGATGACGCGCCAGCCATCGTCCAGCAACCGCGCGCAGGTGTGGAAGCCGATGAACCCGGCCGACCCGGTGACAAGCGCGGTGCGGGTCATTCCCGGTCCCCCGGAACATCCGCGGAATGCGGCCCGGTGATCCAGCCCCAGGACGAGGCGCAGATCTGGTCCAGCGTCTTCTCGGTGCGGAAGCCCAGAACCTCCTCCGCCTTGTCGGCCTTGGCGACATAGATCGGCACATCGCCCGCGCGGCGGCCCACGATCCGGTAGGGCACGTCGCGGTTGCACGCGCGCTTGTAGGCGGAGACCATGTCCATCACCGAATACCCGACCCCGGTCCCGAGGTTCACAAGATGGCCCCGCGATGCGTCGCCCAGCAGCGCCTCCAGCGACAGGACATGGCCGCGCGCCAGGTCGTCAACATGGATATAGTCGCGCACGCCGGTGCCGTCTGGCGTGTCGTAATCGTCGCCGAAGATCTGCAACTCGGGCAACTCGCCCGCGGCGACCTTGGCGATATAGGGCAGCAGGTTGTTGGGAATGTCGCGCGGGTCTTCCCCGATCAGGCGGCTTTCATGGGCACCGGCCGGGTTGAAGTAGCGCAGGATACCCACCTGCCAGCGGTCGTCGACGTCGGCCAGCTGGTTCAGGATCTGCTCGCCGGAAATCTTGGTCTGGCCGTATGGGTTCATCGCGCGCAGATCCGCCGTCTCGGGCGTCGGTGTTTCGTCCGGGACGCCGTAGACCGTGGCCGAGGAGGAGAACACGATCTTCCGGCAGCCCGCCGCGTCCATCACCCGCAGCAAAGTGATGAGACCACCGATATTGACGTCGAAATACTCCAGCGGACGCATCACGCTTTCGCTGACGGCCTTGAGCGCGGCAAAATGCACCACCGCGTCGAACTGGTGTTCGGCGAACAGGCCGCCCAGCGTCGCGGCATCGCGCACATCGGCCTCGGCCAGGGTCACCGGCGCGCCGGTCAACTGCGCCAGCCGCTCGACGACCGAGCGGTTCGCGTTCTGGAAATTGACGAGGATGGTGACATCATGGCCCGCCTCGACCAGCGCCACATAGGTGTGGGATCCGATATACCCGGCCCCGCCCGTCAGGAGTATGCGCTCAGCCATCTGCGGTTGTTGCCTTGCTGGATCCGCCTCGCAGGACGGAGTGCCATGGAACCACCTCAAGGTCAAAGGCCAATCCCGCGCCGCACGGCCCGGCGAATATCCGTCCCGTCGCCCGCCTTTCCGGCCGCGCGCCGTTGACGCCGCGCGGTCGCCCTGTAAACGTCTGCCGGGACACGTTGGCTGTCACCGCGACCGGGGATCCTCATACAATGGCGCTGCCCGCCATCAGAACCGTTCTGTTGGTCCTGCTCGCGCTTGGCGTCGCGGGCTGCGACAGCCTGCCCCGCGGCGCCCCGGTGGAGCGCGAGGTGGTGCAGGCCGCGCAGGGCGAGGTGGCCGATTTCGCCGTCTATCCCGTCACCCGCGACCTGCTGGCAGCCATTGCCGACTGGCCCGTCACCGGCGAGCGGCACCTTGGCTGGCTGCCGTCCTCGGGCGGGGCGCGCACGCAGGTCATCGCCGCGGGCGACCGGTTGCGCCTGACGGTCTGGGACAGCGCCGATGACAGCCTCATCACCAACGGCACGCCCAATGCCGTGATCGAGGCGCTGACCGTCGGGCCGGACGGCACCATCTTCGTGCCCTATATCGGCAATGTCCGCGTCTCCGGCATGACCGCGCAACTGGCACGGGTGGAATTGCAGGGCCAACTCGACACCATCGCGCCCTCGGCGCAGGTGCAACTGGAACTGGTGGAGGGGCGGACCAATTCCATCGATCTCGTCGGGGGCGTCGGCGCGCCCGGACGCCTGCCGATGCCGGATCGGAACTACACCGTCCTGAACGCCATCGCCGATGCGGGCGGCGTCGCGGGCGGGTTGGAGAATCCGCAGATCCGCCTGATCCGGTCAGGGTCGATCTATGGCACTTCCATCGACCGGCTCTTCGCCGAACCGGGCCTCGATACGCTGCTGCAAGGCGGCGACCGCGTCATCGTGGAGGAAGACCGCCGCTATTTCCTGTCGCTGGGGGCGGCGGGCCGGCAAAGCCAGCACCGCTTTCCGCAAGATCACGTCACCGCGCTGGATGCACTGTCGATCATCGGTGGCGTGGAAAGCCGGCGCGGCGATCCGGGCGGCATCCTTGTGCTGCGCGAATACCCGCAATCGGCGGTGCGCACCGATGCCACCGGCCCGGACCAGAGCCGCGTGGTCTTCACCCTGGACATGACGAATGCCGATGGCCTGTTCTCGGCCCGGAACTTCCGCATCAATTCCGGCGACCTCGTGCTGGTCACGGAAAGCCCGGTCACGGGCGTACAGACGATTTTCGGCCTGATCGGATCGGCCTTCGGGCTTGTGGGCGCAGCGTCCAACGTCACGAACTGACGGGGCGGTCGGCGGGGTAAACCCCGCCACCGTCACGGCAAGGCGATCCGCTGCGCCGCAGGCACCAGCGCATTGATCTGCCGCAGATGTTCCGGCAGGCAGAAGGTGGTGAAGTCGTGATGCGTGATCACATGCCTGCGCGCCGCCGGTCCCAGATGGGCATAGGTGCCGGGCCGCTCCAGCACATCGACCACGCGCCTCGCGATCTCCTCGGGCTTGAAGAAATCCGCCAGCAACCCGGTCTTGCCATGTTCGATCGCCTCGCGCACCGGGCCGACATCGGACGCGACGATGGTGGCTCCCATCGACATCGCCTCCAGCAGGGACCACGACAGCACGAAGGGCACCGTCAGGTAGATATGGCAGCGGCTGACCTGGATGATCTTCTGGTAATCCTCGAACGGGACGCGGCCCAGGAAATGGACGCGGGACCAGTCGACCCTGTCGCCCACCTCGCGCTCCATCTCGGCGCGGTAGCCGCCTTCGGCCGCCGACTTCTTGCCGTAGGACACGTCCGATCCGCCGATGATCAGCGCGCGGGCATCGGGCCGCGCGTCCAGAATGTGCGGCAAGGCGCGCATGAAGCTGTGGAAGCCGCGCGTCGGCTCCATGTTGCGGGCCATGTAGGTGAAGATCTCGTCCTCGCGCGTGACCGACCGCGCAAGTCGCCCCAATGGCACCTGCGCGTTTGCATCCGGCACCAGCTTGTCCGTGCGGATCCCGTCGTGTCGGACATAGATCTTGTCGTGGAAGTTCGGCGGGAAGGTGTCGCGCTGCCAAAGCGTCGGCGAATGGCCAAGGTCCACCGTCTGGAGATTGGCGAAGTTGACGGCATTGCGCGCATGCATGGTGAAGGGGGCATGGGGGCTGGCGGGGAATTCCGGATCGAACCCGACGGAACCGCCCTCGGCCAGGAAGTAATACTCGAAATAGCCGATGATCGGCACCTCGGCCCAGACCTGCTTGAGGAACGTCAACTCGCCCCAGCCGACATGGCCAAGGATGATGTCGGGCGTGAATCCGTCGGCGCGCAGCTTCTGTGCGGCCATGGCGCAGCCGAAGCCGTTTCCGGCGCATTCCTCCCAGTACTGGGTCAGGGCATAGGCATCCCTGGCGGGTTTGTGGTGCGACTGGTATGACACCACCCGCGCGCCCTCCATCTGAGGCACATCGCGGCGCTGGGTCAGGAAGACGATCTCGTGCCCGCCCTGCGCGCGCAGCCACGAGAACAGCTCCCGATACTGGCCGGGAAAATTCTGATGCACGAACAGGATCTTCATCGAACCGTGTCTACCCCCGTCTGGAACCCGCCCCGATGTCCCAATCCCATGCGGCGGACGCAAGGCCGAACTGTGGCGCATCGGGGGTTTGGTGTTGCCGCGCGGCTTCCTATATGGGACCAGACTTCCAACAATCGACAAAGGGGGAGTGCCCCATGACCCTGACCACGAAAATCGCGTGGGACGACACCGTGTTGCCGTTTCAGCTTGACCGATCCGACATTCGGGGCCGCGTCGCGCGGCTTGATACCACGCTGGAACGCGTGCTGTCCCAACATGCCTATCCCGCGCCCGTCGAGGCGATGGTGGCCGAAATGGCCCTGCTGACGGCGCTGATCGGGCAGACCGTCAAGCTGCGCTGGAAACTGTCGCTGCAGGTCCGCTCCGACGGGCCGATCCGCCTGATCGCGACCGATTTCCTCGCCCCCGAAACCGAGGGAGAGCCCGCGCGCATCCGCGCCTATGCGTCCTACGATGCCGCGCGTCTGGATGTGGATGCCCCCGCTTTCCCTCAGATCGGCGCGGGCTATTTCGCCATCCTGATCGACCAGGGACCCGACATGACGCCCTACCAGGGCATCACGCCGCTGGCCGGTGGCTCGCTCGCCGCCTGCGCCGAGGCCTATTTCGCGCAGTCCGAACAATTGCCGACCTCCTTCGTGCTGTCCTACGGGCAGGCGCAGGAGCCGGGGCAGAAGACGACATGGCGCGCCGGTGGCGTGATGCTGCAACTGATGCCCGCCTCCGCGCTGGAAGCGCAGGGCGCCGCCACCGGGGCGGACGGTCTTCTGGCCGCGCTGGACCTGATCGACGGCGACACCGTGGAGGACTGGAACCGCGCCAACATCCTGCTGGAAACGGCGGACGCGATGGAGCTGATCGGCCCCCATGTCGCGCCCACCGACCTGCTGGTGCGGCTGTTCCACGAAGAACAACCCCGCGTGTTCGATGCCCAGCCGGTCAGCTTCGGCTGCACCTGTTCGGAGGATCGCGTGCGGTCGTCCCTGTCGATCTATTCGGCCCGCGACATCGCGCACATGACCACCGATGACGGCCGCGTCACCGCCGATTGCCAGTTCTGCGGCGCGCATTACGATTTCGATCCCAAGACCCTTGGGTTCGAAGCCGAGAAAGCCCCCGATGGGACGCCGCTTTGATCTCGATCACCTGACGGCCGCGCTGGGACACGCCCCGGCGCGACCCTCGTCGGATTACGACCTGAACCCGCTGGCGGCGCTGCCGCCCGGCCGCGTGCTGCGCCCGGCGGCGGTGTTGATCGGTGTGCTTGGGCGGGACGTGATCCTGACCAAGCGCGCCTCCACCCTGAAACATCATCCCGGCCAGATCGCCCTGCCCGGCGGCGGGGTCGATGCGGGCGAAACCGTGGCAGAGGCCGCGCTCCGCGAGGCCCAGGAGGAAATCGGCCTCGACCCCGCCAACGTGGCCCTGCTGGCAGAATTGCCGCCCCATGAAACCGTCACCGGCTATACCGTCACCCCCTTGCTCGCGCGCATCGAGGCCGACTTCACCCCCCTGCCCGAACCCGGCGAGGTGGAGGAGGTCTTTCGCGTGCCGCTCGCCTTCCTGATGGACCCGGCCAATTACGCCATCGAAGGCCGCCGCTGGCGCGGCCAACGGCGCGACTATTTCGTGGTGCCCTACGGGCCCCATTACATCTGGGGGGCGACGGCGCGGATGCTGAAATCCCTCGCCGACACGGTGGCATGATGCGGCTTGCGGCAAACTGGCTGACCCATCGCGGCACCACTGCCGTGTTCGACGCGCTGGACGGTCATGGCGCGTGGTTCGTCGGCGGCTGCGTCCGCGACGGGCTGCTGGACCGGGCCGTTGTCGATATCGACATCTGCACCGACGCGCATCCCGAAACGGTGATGGAACGTGCCGGGGCGGCGGGCCTGAAGACCGTGCCGACGGGCCTCCAGCACGGCACCGTTACCGTCGTGGCCCATGGCATGGGGTTCGAGGTCACGACCCTGCGCCGCGATTTGGAGACCGATGGCCGCCATGCCACCGTCGCGTTCACCGCGGACATGGCGCAGGACGCCGCGCGGCGCGACTTCACCATGAACGCGCTCTACGCGACCCGCGACGGCACCGTGCTGGACCCCAATGGATCGGGCCTTGACGACCTGCGCGCGGGCCGGGTGCGCTTCATCGGCGACGCCTCCGCGCGGATCGCCGAGGATTACCTGCGCATCCTGCGCTTCTTTCGCTTCCACGCGTGGTATGCCGACCCGGACGGCGGGATCGACGCCGAAGCTCTCGCCGCTTGCGCCGTGGGGGCCGCCGTGGGGGCCGGGGGGGGGGCCGGGGGGGCCGTGGGGGCCGGGGGCCTTGTGCAGGTGTCGCGCGAACGTGTCGGGGCGGAAATCATCCGCCTCCTGCGCGCGCCCGACCCCGCCCCCGCCGTGGCGGCGATGGACCATGCGGGGGTTCTTGCAGCGGTCCTGCCGGGGGCGTCGTCCCGGCCCCTGCCCCTGCTGCTGGCGATGGAGGGCGACCGTCCGCCCGACGCCATCCGGCGGCTGGCCGCCATCGGCGGAGAGGATGTGGCCGACCGCCTGCGCCTGTCCCGGGCCGAAACCGGGCAACTGGCGCTCTACCGCGCGGAAATGGCGGCAGCGACCACGCCCGGCGCGCTTGGCTATCGCCACGGTGCGGACGCGGCGCTCGATATCGTGATCCTGCGCGCCATGCTGTTCGAACAGCCCCCCGTCGCGCTGGATATCGCCGCAGCCCAGGCGGGCGCGCGCGCGGTGTTTCCGATCAAGGCCGCCGACCTGATGCCGGGTCTTTCCGGGCCTGCCCTTGGCGCGCGTCTGTCCGCGCTGGAATCCGCGTGGATCGACAGCGGCTTCGCGCTGTCGAAGGCCGATCTCCTGTCCCTCTGACGGCGGCGCGGGGGGCGATGTCAGGTTCGAGTTTTTTTGCCAAGATGAAACCGGGCACCGGTCCGGGGTGATGGCCATTGCGACGCCGCTGCGGTATGGAACGGGGCTGACACGAGGTTCGTCATGTTCCGCTTTTTCGAGACTCTGGTCGATCCCTATGTGGATTTTCCGCAGCAGGATCGCCCGTCGCGCCGACTCTGGGCGTTCCTGTGGGACTATTCGCAGCCCTTCCGGGGACTCTTCGCGCTGACCTCCGCCATGTCGGTGGTGGTTGCGGCCATCGAGATCGGGCTGATCTGGTATATGGGCCGCGTGGTGGACCTGATGGGCGGCGATCCCGCCACCGTCCTGGCCGAACACGGGCTGGAGCTGATCCTGGCCGCCGCCTTCATCCTCTTCGCGCGCCCCGCGATCCAGGGCCTCGACGTGGCGCTGCTCAACAACGCGATCCTGCCGCAATTCGGCGCGCTGGTCCGTTGGCGGGCGCACAAGCAGGTGCTGCGGCAATCCGTCGGTTTCTTCGAGAACGACTTCGCGGGCCGCATCGCCAACCGCATCATGCAGACGCCGGGCAGCGCCGGGGACGCGATCTTCCAGATCTTCGACGCGATCACCTTCTCGCTGGCCTACCTGGTCGGCGCGGCGGTGTTGCTGACCGGATCGGACCCGCGCCTGGTGCTGCCGCTGATCGCGTGGTTCGTCCTTTATGCCCTGCTCCTGCGCTGGACCATGGCGCGGGTGGGGCCGGCGTCGAAGGCGTCGGCCGATGCGCGTTCGGCCACCACGGGGCGCGTCGTGGACAGCTATACCAACATCCATTCCGTCAAGCTCTTCGCCCATCACGACACCGAACTGGCCTATGCGAAGGAGGCCATCGAAGGCACCCGCCGCACCTTCGCGGCCGAGATGCGGATCTTCACCCTGATGGACATCATGCTGATGGTCCTGAACGGCTTCCTGATCGTCGCCGTGGTGGGCTGGGGCATCTACCTCTGGTCGATCGGCGCGGCCTCGGTCGGGGTGGTCGCGGCGGCCACGGCGCTGACGCTCCGGCTCAACGCCATGACCGGCTGGATCATGTGGGCGCTCAGCGACTTCTTCCGCGCGCTGGGCGTCGTGGCCGAGGGGATGGAGACCATCACCGTCCCGATCGAGTTGACCGACGCCCCCGACGCGCGCCCGCTCGACCTCACGCAGGGCGAGATCGTGCTGGACAATCTCAGCCACCATTACGGGCGCGGCGCGGGCGGGCTGGAAGCGATATCGCTGACCATCGCGCCGGGCGAGAAGATCGGCCTGATCGGGCGGTCGGGGGCGGGCAAATCGACCCTCGTGAAGCTGCTGTTGCGGTTCTACGACGCCGAACAGGGTCGCATCCTGATCGACGGGCAGGATATCTCGACGGTGCAGCAAGACAGCCTGCGCGCCGTGATCGGGATGGTGCAGCAGGACAGCGCTCTCCTGCACCGCTCGGTGCGCGACAACATCCTCTACGGTGCGCCCGATGCGTCCGAGGCCGAGATGATCGCCGCCGCCAAGCGGGCCGAGGCGCATGACTTCATCCTCGATCTGGAAGACCCGCAGGGCAGGCGCGGCTACGACGCCCATGTCGGCGAGCGGGGCGTGAAACTGTCGGGCGGGCAGCGCCAGCGGGTGACGCTGGCCCGCGTGATCCTCAAGAACGCGCCGATCCTCGTGCTGGACGAGGCGACCAGCGCGCTCGATTCAGAGGTCGAGGCGCAGATCCAGGACACGCTTTATGGCGTGATGCAGGGCAAGACCGTCATCGCCATCGCCCATCGCCTGTCCACCATCGCGCGGATGGACCGGATCGTGGTGCTCGATGGCGGGCATATCGTCGAGGATGGAACCCACAGCCAGCTTCTTGCGCGCAACGGGCTATATGCTGGGTTCTGGGCGCGCCAGTCGGGCGGGTTCATCGGCACCGATCAAGAAACGGAAGAGGCGGCGGAATGACGGCGATCACCCGGATGACCACATGGCTCGGCGACCTGATCGCGCCCTTCGCCGCGGCGGACGGACCGCCACCGCGCACCTTGCGCGCCTTCACCCGCTGGTGCCTTGCGGGCACCTGGCCAGTGATCTGGCTTGCCACCGCCCTGTCGGCCCTTGCGGGCTTGATGGAGGTGGCGGGCGCGTGGCTTCTGGGCCGTGTCATCGACAGCACCACCGCCGGGGCGGAGGCCGGGTATTTCGGCAACCATATCGGCCTGATCGTGCTCTACGTCGCCTTCTACCTCGCGCTGCGGCCGTTCTTCTTCGGCGCCTCGGCGGCGTTCAACGGCATCGTCCTGCCGCCCAACCTCGCGCCCCTGATCCAGTCGCGCCTGCACCGCTGGACCCTTGGCCACGACATCCGCTTCTTCGACAACGATTTCGCGGGCCGCATCGCGCAAAAGCAGATGCAGGCCGCCACCGCGCTGGTCAATGTCGTGACCGAAACCATCAACGCGGGCGCCTTCGCGATTGCGACCCTGATCGGCGCGGTGGGCCTGCTGGCCTTCATCGACTGGCGCATCGCGGCCGGGCTGGCGCTGTGGCTGGCGCTGTACGCGGCGATGATCTCGTGGTTCATGCCGCGCATCCGGGCGCGGGCCAAGGCGCGGGCGGCCGCGCGGGCCAACGTGACGGGGCAGATCGTCGATACCATCACCAACATCAAGACGGTGAAGCTGTTCGGCCATACCGATCACGAGGATATGTCGGCCATCAACACGATGGACATCTACCGCGACCGCTCGCTCGATTTCGGGGTGCTGTCCACGGGCTTCCGCTTCGCGCTGATGGGCACCGCCGGGATCCTGCCCGTGCTGCTGGTGCTGGGCACGATCCTGCTCTGGCAGCAAGGCACCGCGACGCCGGGCGACATCGCCGCCATCGGCGCGTTGTCGATGCGGATTTCCCAGATGACCGGCTGGGTCAGCTTCACGCTGATGGGCATCTACGCCAATGTGGGCGAGCTGGAGGACGGCATGCGCACCCTGACCCCGCCCCATGGCCTGACCGATGCACCGGGCGCACGAACCCTGCCGCGCGTGCGGGGCCGGATCGAATTCGACGGGGTGTCCTTCGCCTATGGGCAGAAGATCGGCGGCATCGACCGCGTGAACCTGGTGATCGAACCGGGCCAGAAACTGGGCGTCGTGGGGGCGTCGGGGGCGGGCAAATCCACCCTCGTGGCGCTGCTGATGCGGCTCTACGATGCGGAACAGGGTCGTATTCTTGTCGATGGCGTCGATGTGCGCGACGTGACGCAGGACAGCCTGCGCCAGCAGATCGCGATGGTCACGCAGGACACCGCCATGTTCAACCGCACCGCGCGCGACAACATCCTCTATGGCCGCCCCGACGCGACCGAAACCGAGGTGATCGAGGCCGCCCACCGGGCCGAGGCCGATACCTTCATCAAGGACCTGCGCGACCACAAGGGCCGCGCGGGCTACGAGGCGTTCCTGGGCGAGCGGGGCGTGAAGCTTTCCGGCGGACAGCGGCAGCGCGTGGCGCTCGCCCGCGCCTTCCTCAAGGACGCGCCGGTGCTGATCCTCGATGAAGCGACATCGGCCCTCGACAGCGAGGTGGAGGCCGCGATCCAGGACACGCTGGCCCGCATCATGGAGCGCAAGACCGTCATCGCCATCGCCCATCGCCTCTCCACCCTCAGCGCCATGGACCGCATCATCGTGCTGGACCGAGGCCGCATCGTGGAGGATGGCACCCACGAAAGCCTGCTGGCGGCCGGCGGCCTCTATGCCCGCTACTGGACCCGGCAATCGGGCGGTTTCATCGGCCTGGACGAGGCGGCAGCGGCGGAATGACGGCGCGGCCGCTCCGTAGGGCGGGGTTTACCCCGCCGCCGCCTCTCGACCTTGTCCCGCGGCGCCCTTTCGCGCACACCGGCGCCATGGATCACGTCGTCGTCGCCCGCCCGCCCGCAGAACCGGTGCCCCATGGTTGAGCTCACGATCACCCGCCTTGGCCACCACGGCGACGGCATCGCCCGCGCGCCCAATGGGGACACGATCTTCGTGCCGCTGACCCTGCCGGGGGAAGCCATATCGGGCGAGGCCGAGGGCGACCGCATCGCCGCGCCCTGCGTGATCACACCCTCGCCCGACCGCGTCCGCGCGCCGTGCCCGCACTACAGATCCTGCGGCGGATGCAGCTTGATGCACGCGTCCGATCCCTTCGTGGCGGATTTCAAGGCGGGTGTGATCACAACCGCCCTCGCGGCCCATGACCTCTCCGCGCCGCTGCGCCCAATCCGCATTTCCGCCCCCCGCACCCGCCGACGCGCGACCTTCGCGGGTACCCGGACCAAGAAGGGCGCGCTGATCGGCTTCCATGCCCGAAAATCAGACACGATCGTGCCGATCCGGGACTGTCTCGTGATCGAACCGGCGCTGCTGGAAACCCTGCCTGCCCTGGCGGATCTGACCCGCCTCGGCGCGTCCCGATCCGCCACGCTGTCCCTGTCGCTGACCCTGACGGAAACCGGCGTGGACCTCCATGTGACGGGCGCGAAACCCCTCGACGGGCCGCTGCGCGCCGCCCTGCCGCAGTTCCAGGGCAGCTTCAGCCGCCTGACCTGGGGGGATGAGCCCGTCTATACCGACGCGGCCCCCCGCCTGACCCTTGGCCCGGCCCGCGTCACCCCGCCGCCCGGCGCCTTCCTGCAAGCCACGCGCGACGGCGAAGCCGCCCTGCAAGCCGCCGTGCAGGAAGCGACCGACGGCGCGACCCGCATCGCCGACCTGTTCTGCGGCCTCGGCACCTTCGCCCTGCCGCTGGCGACCCGCGCCGCCGTCCATGCCGTCGAAGCCGCGCCCGACCTGCTGGCCGCGCTGGCCCATGCACAGCGCCACGCAACCGGCCTCAAACCCCTGACGACGGAGGCGCGCGACCTCTTCCGCCGCCCCCTGCTGCCGGACGAGCTGGCCCGCTTCGACGCCGTGGTGATCGACCCGCCCCGCGCCGGGGCCGAGGCGCAGATGGCCGAAATCGCCCGCGCGCAGGTGCCCGTCATCGCCGCCGTGTCGTGCAACCCCACGACCTTCGCGCGCGACGCCGCGATCCTTGTGGCGGCGGGCTACACGCTCGACTGGATCCAGCCCGTGGATCAATTCCGCTGGTCGCCCCATGTGGAACTTGCGGCGCGCTTCACGCTCCACCATATCGGGACCTGACCCCAGCCCAGCCCAGTTCGAGGCCCCGATGACCGTCCAGACCGCCCCCGATCTCCGCACCCGTCTGGCCCTCTGGCTCGACCAGCCCCGCGTGCGCAACACGATCGTCGGCGTCATCCTGTTCAACGCCGTGATCCTCGGGCTGGAAACTTCGCCCACGGTCATGGCGGCTGTCGGCCCGCTGATCCTGATGCTCGATACGGTCTGCCTGTCGATCTTCGTGGCGGAAATCGCGCTCAAGCTGGTCGCCCACGGGCCGCGCTTTTTCCGCAGCGGCTGGAACCTGTTCGATTTCATCATCGTCGGCATCGCGCTGATCCCCGCCGCGCAGGGCCTCAGCGTGTTGCGCGCGCTGCGCATCCTGCGGGTGTTGCGTGTCGTCTCCGCCGTGCCGTCGCTGCGCCGCGTGGTGGAGGGGTTGCTCTCCGCGCTGCCCGGCATGGGGTCTGTGTTCCTGCTGATGTCGATCATCTTCTACATCGGCGCGGTGATGGCGACGAAGCTGTTCGCTTCCGAGTTTCCCGACTGGTTCGGCACCATCGGCCTGTCGCTCTACACGCTGTTCCAGATCATGACGCTTGAATCCTGGTCCATGGGAATCGTCCGCCCTGTGCTGGAGGTCTACCCCTACGCCTGGGCCTTCTTCGTGCCCTTCATCATGGTCACCACCTTCGCCGTGGTGAACCTGATCGTCGGCCTCGTGGTAAATTCGATGCAGGAGGCGCATTCCGAGGAATCGGTGGCCGCCACCGACGCCTATCGCGACGAGGTGCTGGAGCGTCTGAAGGCGATCGAGGAGCGGCTTTCGGATCGCGGCTCCCGGCCCGATTGATATGGCATTGATATACCCAGGAGCCGCTCAGGCGCGCTGGCTCAACACCTCGACCCCGAGCGTCCGCAGCACCTTGGCCACGATATCCCCGGCATTCATCCCCGCGACCGTGTACATGTCCTCGGGGCTGGCCTGATCGATGAAGATATCCGGCAGGACCATGCTGCGATATTTCAGGCCGGTGTCGAAAATCCCTTTCTCCGCAAGCAGTTGCGCCACGTGAGAGCCGAAGCCGCCGACCGCGCCTTCCTCCACCGTGATCAGCGCCTCGTGGTGCCGGGCCAGTTGCAGGATCAACCCCTCGTCCAGCGGCTTGGCGAAACGCGCATCGGCGACGGTGGGGGTGATGCCGCGCTGCGACAGCGCCTCGGCAGCCGCGCGCACCTCCTTCAGACGGGCCCCGAAATTGAGGATCGCCACCCGCGAACCCTCTGAAATCATGCGACCTTTTCCGATCTCCAGCGCAATTCCCCGCTCTGGCAGATCAACCCCCACGCCCTCGCCCCGCGGGAAGCGGAAGGCACTTGGCCGGTCGTCGATCTCCAACGCGGTGCGCACCATGTGCCGCAACTCGGCCTCATCGGCGGCGGCCATGACGACAAAACCGGGCAAATTGCTCAGGAATCCAATGTCATAGCTGCCCGCATGGGTGCAACCATCGGCGCCCACCAGCCCGGCGCGGTCGATGGCGAAGCGCACCGGCAGCCGCTGGATCGCGACGTCATGAACCACCTGGTCATAGCCGCGTTGCAGGAAGGTCGAATAGATCGCGGCAAAGGGCTTCAACCCTCCGGCGGCCATCCCGGCGCAGAATGTCACCGCGTGTTGCTCGGCAATTCCCACATCGAAACAACGGCTTGGAAAGCGCTCGGCGAACAGGTCCAACCCCGTCCCGTCGGGCATGGCCGCCGTCACCGCCACCACTTTCGGGTCGTCCGTGGCCTCGGCGATCAGCGATTGCGCGAACACTTTCGTATAGCTCGGCGCGTTGGAGGGCGCCTTCTTCTGTTCCCCGGTGGCGATATCGAACTTCGCCGTGGCATGGCCCCGATCCGCCCGATGTTCCGCGTATCCCTTGCCCTTGCGGGTGATCGCGTGGATCAGGATCGGCCCGTCGGCGCGCGCCTTCACGGTGCGCAACACCGCCAGAAGCTGCTCCATATCGTGCCCGTCGATCGGCCCGACATAGGAGAATCCAAGCTCCTCGAACAGCGTCCCTCCGACCGTCGCGGCCTTCAGCAACTCCTTCGCGCGGCGCGCCCCGTCCTGGAAGGGCTGCGGCAGGAGCGACACCGCGCCCTTCGCGGCGGCCTTGAATTCCTGAAACGGTGCACCGGCGTAAAGCCTTGAAAGATAAGACGACATCGCCCCCGTCGGCGGCGCGATGGACATCTCGTTATCGTTCAGGATCACGATCAGCCGCTTGCCCAGATGGCCCGCATTGTTCATCGCCTCGTAGGCCATGCCGCCCGATAGCGCGCCATCTCCGATCACCGCGATCGCGTCGCCGTGGCCGGTCGCACTGTCGCCGCCCAGATCGCGCGCGACGGCAAAGCCCAGCGCGGCGGAAATGCTGGTCGAGGCATGCGCCGCCCCGAACGGGTCATAGGGCGACTCGCTGCGCCTGGTGAACCCGCTCAAGCCCCCCTTCTGGCGGATCGTCAGCATCTGCGCGCGCCGCCCGGTCAGGATCTTGTGCGGATAGCTTTGGTGCGACACGTCCCAGATCAGCTTGT
>CAZTUG010000074.1:0-15910 GCA_964615955.1 uncultured Roseicyclus sp. | reverse complement strand
GGACAACCCCCCGGCCACCCCCCCGGACAACCCCCCGGACAGCGGCATCACCAGCATCGTCGCCTGCACCACCGGCAGATCGCCGAACCCGGCCGCACCGGTCGTCTGCGCCACCGCCCAGGCCCGGAAGCGCCCGCCCCGCGGCATCTCCAGCACCGCCGTTTCCGCCTGACCGGGCCGCGCCAGCACCCGGTAGAGCGGCCAGAGCGGACAGCCCGACGCCACGCGCGGCAGCGGGAACCCCGGCAGGCGACGGCGCTGGATCACCGCGCCCGCCGCATCGCAGACCGCAAGGCCGCGCTCGGGCGCGCCCAGATCGACCGGCACGCTCGCCATGCGCCGCAGCACCAGCGCCACGTCGCCCCCCGCCAGCCCCAGCAACGCCGCCGGATCGAACCCCGCCACCAGCGCGGCCGGCCCGAACACCGCCATCGGCAGGCGGGCCGCGTCGCGCGCATAGGCGCTCAGCCGTGCGCGGGCCAGCGCATGCGCCGCCTCCCCCCGCATGCCGGCCGAACGCGCCAGCACCGCGTCGATCCCGGCGGCACCCAGCGCCTCGATCTCGGGGAAGTGGTGCCCCGACGCCTCGAACAGCGCCTCCACCGTCTCGGTCGGGGCGCTGGCGTCCGGGCCGAGGCCGGGGGCCTCGAACTGCGCCAGCAGGCCCGTCGCCCGCCCCGACAACCGCTCCGCCTCTTCGTGCAGGTTGCGATGGAAGCGCCCGCGCCACGCCGCGTCCAGATCGGTCTCGCGCACCAGGATATCCGCCGTGGACCGGATCGCCGCCACCGAAGACAGCACCTCGTGCATCGCCTCCGCCAGCGCCGGGTCATGGGCAAGGCGGTCGCGCAGCGCCTCCACCTGCGCCTCCAGCGCCCGCATCCGCCCCTCCTGCGCCGCGATCAGCGCGCTCCAGCCGGGAAAGCGCGCGGTGAACTCGTCGATCCGGTCGATCTCCGCGCCCGCGCCACCATCGTTGCGGTCACCCTGCCCGCGCGCCGCCATGTCGAGAAGCTCGCTCAACCCCGGATCGGCGCCCTCGGTCAGATCCGACGGGTCGACCTCCAGCGCGTGGGCCAGCGCCACCAGCAGCTTGCCCCCGATGCGGCGGTGATTGTGCTCGATCAGATTGAGGTAGGAGGGCGAGATGCCGACGGCCTGCGCCAGCGCGCCCTGTTTCATGGCGCGCGCCAGTCGCCGCTCGCGGATGCGGCTGCCGGTCAGGCTGTCGGGTCGGTCCTGCTCCATGTCCCCTCCGATCTTTACAGAGTTATCCATGATTCCCCGTGGCTTGAAAGCCGGCATTCTCTCCGCCTTCCGGGCGGCAGGGCGCGAGGATCGCTCAAACCTTAGCTTTTTCGCCCCTTGCCGTTCACCATTCGGAAAGGTTTGGCTGCAAGTCTGAAGGCTATCTTGTGGGGGCTTGGCTGCGCATCTCGCGCGTCAGGAGGCAAGAAAATGGAGCTATCTAGTCTGCCACCACGCATGGAACTGGCCGTGCCACCATCCGTGAAGGAGGCACGCCTGCCACCGCAGGCCAGCAGCGCACGGCCCGAGACCCTGCGCCCCGTTCAGGCGACAGAGGCCGTGCGCCTGCCCGCCCCGATCAAGGGCCTCGGCATCGCGCCGCTCGACCTCTATCAGGTCGGCGACAACGACGAAACGCCGCCGCCGCCCGAACCGCCGCGCCGCGGGGCGATGCATTCCGTGCAACCCGCCCCGCAGCCCGCACCGGACGAACCTGCGCCGGACCTGTCCACGCCGGAATTGCCGGCACCGGAACGGCCAACACCGGAGATGTCGGCACCGAGGGTGGCCGGGCAGGAGGTGGCCGGGCAGGAGGTGGCCGGGCAGGAGGTGGCAGGGCAGGAGGTCTCCGCGCCGGAGCTTTCCACCCCGCAGACGCCCGCGCCGGAGGCCGCCGCGCCAGCTGCACCCAGGGCCGACATGTCCGATCCATCGGGCGAAACCCGGACGGAGGCCGCGTCCCCCGCCCCTGCCGCCAGCCCTGACCCTGCACCTGCCCCGATGGCAGAGGGCGGTGCCGCCGCCCGCCTGCCGCAACTGGTCGCGATCGTGGCACACGGCGTGCAGCAGCCCACGCTGGACCTGCGCCACTGAAGCCCGGCGCGTGCCATAGGCGCCACCGTCTTGTGTCCCACGCCGCCACGCTGGCCAATCGCACGCGCCCTGCCCCGAACGCAAACCGGCCCCGCGCGTCCGGGACGCCGGGGCCGGTCTGTTCGATCAGCCCGCGCTCAGTTGGCCAGCGCGGCGTCCGTCACGACATGGGTGAACGCCCCCTCGGGCTGCGCCGAGATCACCGGATCCGAGCCGCCCGCCAGCAGCGTATCGACCG
This sequence comes from uncultured Roseicyclus sp., assembly GCA_964615955.1. GTDB lineage: Bacteria > Pseudomonadota > Alphaproteobacteria > Rhodobacterales > Rhodobacteraceae > Gymnodinialimonas. Next base: position 13,551 of record CAZTUG010000074.1, on the reverse strand, counting down.
TGCGCTGATAGGCCGCCTCGTCCAGCGTCCCGTCGCCGCCGGCCACCAGAAGCGCGATTTCGCCCATCATGCGGGCCTGCGCCTCCAGCGTCTGTGCGCCGGTCTCGTCGTAATCGATGATGATCTCCGCCGCCGCGTCCGGGTTCTCCACCGCCCAGTCCCAGCCGCGAATCGACGCGCGCACAAAGCGCGCCATGCGATCCACGAAGGCCGGATCGGCCAGGTTCTCTTCCAGCGCCCAGATCCCGTCTTCCAGCGTCGCCACGTCGTAATCCTCGTATTTGAAGGTCACCAACTCCTCAGGCGTGACCCCCGCGTCGATGATCTGCCAATACTCGTTATACGTCATGGTCGAAATGCAATCGGCCTGCCGCTGCAACAGCGGATCGACATTGAAGCCCGCCTGCAGCAGCGTCACGCCATCCGCGCCGCCCTCCACGCCGATGCCCAGTTGGGACATCCACGACAGGAACGGGTATTCGTTGCCGAAGAACCAATGCGCGACCGTGCGGCCCGCCAGATCCGCAGGCTCGGTGATGCCGCTGTCGGCCCAGCAGGTCAGCATCAGGCCGGACCGCACGAAGGGCTGCGCGATGTTCACCACCGGCAGGCCGCGTTCGCGCGCCGCCAGGGCCGAGGGCATCCAGTTCAGCATCACGTCCGCGCCGCCGCCCGCCAGCACCTGCGGCGGCGCGATGTCCGGGCCGCCGGGCAGGATGTTCACGCTCAGACCTTCCTCGTCGTAATAGCCGTTCTCCAGTGCCACGTAATAGCCCGCGAACTGCGCCTGGGTGACCCACTGCAATTGCAGGTTCACCGTATCGGCATGGGCGTCGGCCAGCGCCATGCCCCCCGAGGCGATCAGGGCCGCCGCGCCAAGTGTAAGATGTTTCATCAAGTTTCCCTCCTGGTTGTCAGTTTTTTTCCGGTCGTTCTTCGGTCGTTTTCCGGTCGGTCATCGCATCCGCGCGCGCTGCGACGGATGCCAGAATGTCAGTCCCCGTTCGGCCAGCGCCATCAGCCCGTAGAAGGCCGATCCCGCCAGCGCGGCCACCGCAATTTCGGCCCAAACCATGTCCATGGCCAGCCGCCCGACCTCGATCTTGATGCGGAAGCCCATGCCCACCGTGGGTGAGCCGAAAAATTCAGCCACAATCGCCCCGATCAGCGCAAGGGTTGTGCAGATCTTGAGGCCGTTGAACACAAACGGCAAGGCATTGGGCAGGCGCAGCTTCACCAGCTCCTGCCAGCCGCTCGCCGCGTAGGTGTGCATCAGGTCGCGCTGCATCGCATCGCTTGCCCGCAGGCCCGCGACCGCGTTGACCAGCATCGGGAAGAACACCATCGCCACCACCACCGCCGCCTTCGACGCCGGCCCGAAGCCGAACCACATCACCAGGATCGGCGCGGTGCCCACGATCGGCAAAGCCGCCAGGAAACTGCCCACCGGCATGACACCGCGTTGCAGGAACCGCGACCGGTCGACGGCCAGCGCCACCAGCACCGCCGCGCCGCAGCCGATGGCATAACCCGGCAAGGCGCCGCGCAGGATCGTCTGCACGAAATCGGCCCAGAGCGTGCCGGTATTGGCCGCGAACGCCACCGCGATGGCACTGGGCGCGGGCAGGATCACCGGGCTGACCTCGTAGAGCCGCACCGCCAGTTCCCACAGGCCCAGCAGCGTCAGCCCGAAGATCACCGGCACCGCCACCCGCGCGCCCGTCACCGCGCCCGCCGACCCGCCCGCCGCCCCGCGCGCTAGCCCCGCGTTCAACCCCCAGGCCCCCAGCCAGACCGCCAGCATCAGCACCAGCCGCCAATCCAGCAGAAAGGCCAGCACCAGCCCGCCGATCACCACGCCGGGTCCGACCGGCACGCGCCAGGCCGGGACGCGCCGCGCCATGCCCCGCGCGGCCCTCATGCGCCCAACCCCATCCGCCGCAGGGTCGCGCGTTCGATCAGGCCCAGCACCGCCACCAGCGCCGCCGCACAGATCGCCGCCATGAACAGCGCGCTCCAGATCTGGATCGTCTGGCCGTAGTAACTCCCCGTCAGCAGGCGCGCGCCCAGGCCGAAGCGCGCGCCCGTCGGCAATTCCGCCACGATGGTGCCGACCAGCGCCGCCGCGACCGCCACCTTGAGCGAGGCGAACAGGAACGGAAGCGAGGCCGGGAAACGAAGCTTCCAAAGCGTCTGCGCGGCCGAGGCGGAATAGGTCCGCAGCAGGTCCATATCCATCGCGCCGGGGCTGCGCAGGCCCTTCACCATGCCGACCACCACCGGAAAGAACGACAGATACGCCGAGATCAGCGATTTCGGCACCAGCCCCGTCAGCCCCACCGCGTTCAGCACCACGATCACGATGGGCGCCACGGCCAGGATCGGGATCGTCTGGCTGGCGATGGCCCAGGGCATCACGCTCATGTCCATGGCGCGGTTGTGGACGATGGCGATGGCCAGCGCCATGCCTGCCAGGCCGCCGATGACGAAGCCCAGAAGCGTCGGCGCAAGGGTCTGGTAGGCGTGGAAGAACAGGCTCCGCGGGTTGCCGGTCAAGGTGCCCCGCCGTTCGCGGAAGGCGGGCTCTCCGGCGGTGGTGGCCCATAGCTCGGCCAGCACCTGGTGCGGCGCGGGCAGGCGCGGGCGGTCCTGCACCATGGCGTCGGCCCAGATCTCGGCGCGGGTCAGCGTGATCCCCTGCCGCGCGGCGACATCCAGCGTCCAGGCGCGGTTCATGCCGATTGCCGACGCATACCAGATCGCCACGATCACCCCCACGACCACCAGCACCGGCAGCACCGCGCCGCTGATCCGCCGCATGGTCCTGCAAAAGGCGCAAGGCGGCGCGTCACCGGTTGAGGCGGCGGCAAGGCTCATCGGCGAAGCCCCCTGCGCCGACGCACCGTTTCGGCCCCGGTGCCCGGAAGGGGTGCGCCAATCGAGTATGCACAGGGTGTGCACAGGATGTGTACCGGAAGTGACTCCCTCGAATACCGTTCCGCCGCCGCCCTATTCATCATAGGCATGCCCCTCGCGCAGACCTTCGCGGACCCGGTGCGCCAGCGCCAGGAATTCCGGCGTGTCGCGGATATCAAGTGGCCGCTCGCGGGGCAGGTCGCTTTCGATCACGTCGGCGATCCGCCCCGGACGCGGGCTCATCACCACGATCCGCGTGCTCAGGTAGACGGCCTCCGGGATCGAGTGCGTGACGAACCCGATGGTCTTCTCCGTCCGCGCCCAAAGCCTCAGCAATTCCTCGTTCAGCTTGTCGCGCACGATCTCGTCCAGCGCCCCGAAGGGCTCGTCCATCAGCAGGATGTCGGCATCGAAGGCCAGCGCCCGCGCGATGGACGCGCGCTGCTGCATCCCGCCTGAAAGCTGCCAGGGATACTTCCGTGCGAACCCTTCCAGATCAACCAGTTGCAGGACGTTCTTCACGCGCTTCTCCTGCTCGGCGCGCGAAAATCCCATGATCTCCAACGGCAGCTTGATGTTCTTCTCGATGGTCCGCCACGGATAAAGCCCCGCCGCCTGGAACACATAGCCATAGGCCCGCGCGCGGCGCGCTTCGTCGGGCGTCATGCCGTTGACGCTGACAGAGCCACCGGTCGGTTGCTCCAGCGCCGCGATCACGCGCAGGAACGTGGTCTTGCCACAGCCCGACGGCCCGATGAACGAGACGAAATCGCCCTTGTTTATCTGGAGGTTGATGTCCGACAGCGCCTGCACCGGCCCGTCGTTCGTCTGGAAGGTCAGGTCCAGCGACCGGGCCGAAATCACCGTCTCGGTCCGCGCGTCGTGCTGCATTGCTCGTGTCGCCGCTTCAGCCATGTCAATCCTGCCTCAACCGTTCATCCACCGCCCAGACGACCAACCCGCACAGCGCCCCGATCACGATCGCACCGACCCCGAATGGCGAGGTCAGATTGGCCATGAACACGTCCCAGGGCGGTGTATCGGGCGGCACATTCTTCAGCGGCACACCGATCGCCAGAAGACCCAGCCCGAACAGCGCCCCCAACAGCGCACAGGGCAGCGGCGCAACCGCATTTATCCGTTCCAACCCCATGAAAATCAACAGGAACGGGACGATCGCCAGGATGGCGACAAAGAACCCGGCAAAGCCATAGAGGATGAAAAGCGCGCCCAGCCGCGTGGAATCACTGTCGATGCCACACAACTCGGGCGGGCAGAGCAACAGCGCGTAGAGGAAGCTCGCAAACACCGTCGCCAAGATCCCCGCTATAACGGCGACTCCGAAGGCGATGCTGCCCCGAACCAGCGACGCGCCCAACCTCAAACCCCCGCCGGAATGTTCCGGGGATCGCGCTCGATCTTGCGCGGCGTGCTCAGCGATTTCCACTTGCTCAAGGCTTGTGACGCGCTCGCATTGGGCGGCCGCTTCACGAAGCGCCCGCGCCCGGGTTGCGGTTGCGAATTCTGCCCCGCGGCCCAGACGACATCCCCGCGCGACAGCGTGTAGCGGGGCGAGGCGCTGACCTCCATCCCTTCGAACACGTTGTAATCAAGGATGGATTTCGCCGTCGCGGTGGTGATCGTGCGGCCCAGCTTCGGATCCCAGACCACGATATCGGCGTCGCCGCCCACGGTGATCCCGCCCTTCAGCGGATAGATGTTGAGGATCTTGGCGCTGTTGGACGACGTCACCGCCACGAATTCCTCGGGCGTCAGGCGGCCCGTCTCGACGCCGCGCGTCCACAGCATCGCCATCCGCTCCTCCAGCCCCCCGGTGCCGTTCGGGATCATGCCGAAATTGCCCACGCCCATGCGCTTCTGCTCATCCGTGAAGGCCGCGTGGTCCGTCGCCACGACTTGCAACGATCCTGCCGCAAGACCCGCCCAAAGCCCGTCCTGATGCTCTTTCGAGCGGAACGGCGGCGACATCACGCGGCGGGCGGCATATTGCCAGTCCTTGTTGAAATACTCGGTCTCGTCCAGCGTCAGGTGCTGGATCAACGGCTCTCCGAAGACGCGCATCCCCTTCTGGCGCGCCCGCCGGATCGCCTCGTGGGCCTGCTCGCAAGAGACGTGGACGATATACAATGGCGTGCCCGCCGCATCCGCGATCATGATGGCGCGGTTTGCGGCCTCTCCCTCCACCTCGGGCGGGCGCGAATAGGCATGGCCCTCCGGTCCCGTCACCCCCAGGCCCATGTATTTCTGCTGCAATTCCTGGACGATATCGCCGTTTTCCGCGTGGACCAGCGGCAGCGCACCCAACTCGGCGCAGCGCTTGAAGGACGCATACATCTCGTCGTCCTCGATCATCAGCGCGCCCTTGTAGGCCATGAAATGCTTGAACGTGTTGATGCCGCGGTCGCGCACAACGGCTTCCATCTCGGTGAAAATGCGCTCGGACCAGCCGGTGATCGCCATGTGGTAGGAGATGTCGACGCAGATCTGGTCGCGGCTCTTGCGGTCCCACTCATCCACCGCCGCCAGCAGACCATCCTCGCCCGGCAGCACGAAATCCACCAGCATCGTCGTGCCACCCGCCGCCGCCGCGAAGGTGCCCGTCTCGAAGGTTTCCGCCGCCGTGGTGCCCATGAACGGCATTTCCAGATGCGTGTGCGGGTCGATCCCGCCTGGGATCACGTAGGCCTCCGACGCGTCGATGACCTCGTCGCCCGTCAGGTTCTCGCCGATGGCGGCGATCTTCTCGCCCTCGATCAGCACATCCGCGCGCCACTGGCGATCCGCCGTGACGATGGTTCCACCCTTGATGACCTTGCTCATGAGACCCCCTTGATTGTTCGTTCAACTCTGCGCCACCACGCAAATCATCCGCTGGTCGCGGGTCAGAAGCGGGATGTAGACGGACTCGACCGGCCCGTTGTGCAGGTACCAGTAGCACCCATCGGGCTCCAGCCGGGCGGTCGAAGGATCCTGCCCCGGCGCGATCAGCCCCAGCACTTCGGGCGCCAGCACCTCCACCTCGCCCTCGGGCGTGGGGGTCACGCAACCGGCCAGAGCCAGCAGCGCAATCACGCCTGCCCCCGACCAAACCTTTGAAGTCATTCCACTATCTCCGCCGTGTCCACGACCGCGTGGAACAGCACATTCGCCCCGGCCGCTGCCCATTCCGGGCTGATTTCCTCGGCCTCGTTGTGGCTCAGGCCGTCCACGCAGGGACACATCACCATCGCCGTCGGGGCCACATCATTGATCCAGCACGCATCGTGCCCTGCCCCGGATACGATATCCATATGCGAATAGCCAAGTCTTTCAGCCGCTTGGCGGATGGCTGTGACACATCCGTCATCGAAGGCGGGCGGATCGAACTGGCCGACGATTTCGGCGTTGAAGGACACGCCGATGTCCTCGCACAAGGCGGGCGCGCGGGCCATCACCTCGTCCACCATGGCGTTCAGCTTCGGCAGGATATGCGTGCGCATGTCGATGGTGAACACGACGCGGCCGGGAATGATGTTGCGCGAATTCGGATAGACGTCGATATGCCCGATCGCGCCGACCGCGCCGGGCTGGTTCTTCATCGCGATCTCGTGCACCAGTTCCGTCACCAGCGCCAGACCACGGCCCGCGTTCCGGCGCATGTGCATCGGCGTCGATCCGGTGTGGCTTTCCTTGCCGGTGATCGTGCACTCGATCCAGCGCAGGCCCTGGCCATGGGTGACGACGCCGATATCCTTGCCCTCGGCCTCCAGGATCGGACCCTGTTCGATGTGCAACTCGAAGAAGGCATGCATCTTGCGACGTCCCACAGGCTCCGCGCCCTTCCAGCCGATCCGCTCCAACTCGTCGCCGAAGCGCTTGCCCTTGGCGTCCACCCGGTCATAGGCCCAGTCCTGCGCATGCTTGCCCGCGAACACGCCCGAGGCCAGCATCGCGGGCGCGTAGCGCGTGCCTTCCTCGTTGGTCCAGTTCGTCACCACGATCGGGTGCTTGGTGCGGATGCCGAGGTCGTTCATCGTGCGCACGATCTCCAGCCCGCTCAAGACGCCCAGAACCCCGTCATACTTGCCGCCTGTCGGTTGCGTATCGAGGTGCGAGCCGACATAGACCGGCAGCGCGTCGGGGTCTGTGCCCTCGCGCCGGGCGAACATGTTGCCCATGGTATCCACGCCCATGGTCATGCCCGCCGCCTCGCACCAGTCGGCGAACAGCCTGCGCGCCGCCCCGTCCTCGTCCGTCAGCGTCTGGCGATTGTTGCCGCCCGCGACCCCGGGGCCGATCTTCGCCATTTCCATCAGGCTGTCCCACAGCCGCGCGTCGTCGATCTTCATGTTTTCCGCAGGCGAGGCCATGGGCAGCTCCTTACTTGAGTTCCGTCTCGATGAACGTCATGGGCGCGTCGCCCCCGTTGATGACATTGTGCTCCACCCCCTGCTCGCGGCGGTAGACGGTGCCAGCGCGAAGGGAGACATCGCGCACCCCGCCGCCCGGTTCTTCCAGCCGCATGTGGCAATCGGTAAGCGTGGTTATGACATAATCCATCCCGTGCACATGCCAGCCGGTCGCATCCCCCGGCTCGAAATCGAACCGGGTGACCCGGACGCGCGCGTCGTCAATCAAGGTCTGCGCGCGCGCCTCCGCCATCAGTGCAGCGCTTTCAACACGTCGGCCAATGTCCCGAACAGATGGTCGATCTGCGCTTTCTCGATGATCAGCGGCGGCGACATCGCGATGGTGTCGCCCGTGGTGCGGATCATCACGTCCTTGTCGTAGGCATCGAGAAACGCCTGGAAGCCGCGCTTGGCCGGCTCGCCTGCGATCGGCTCCATCTCGACGGCCCCGATCAGGCCGAGATTGCGGATGTCGATGACATGGGGCAGCCCCTTCAGCGAATGCAGCCCCTCTTCCCAGTAGGCGGCGATCCCGGCGGCGCGCTCGAACAGGGCGTCTTCCTTGTAGGTCTGCAACGTCGCAAGACCGGCGGCCGAGGCGATCGGGTTGCCGGAATAGGTATAGCCGTGGAACAGCTCGATCACATGCTCGGGGCCCTGCATGAAGGCTTCGTGCACGTCCCTGGTGGTCAGGACCGCCCCCATCGGAATGACACCGTTGGTCAGACCCTTGGCGCAGGTGATCATGTCGGGCATCACGTCGAAATGCTCGGACGCGAAGGCGGATCCCAGCCGCCCGAAGCCGGTGATGACCTCGTCGAAGATCAGGATGATGCCGTGCCTGGTGCAGATCTCGCGCAGGCGTTGCAGGTAGCCCTTGGGCGGGATCAGCACGCCGGTGGAACCCGCGACCGGCTCCACGATGCACGCGGCGATGGTTTCGGCCCCGTGCAGCGCCACGATCCGTTCCAACTCGTCGGCAAGGGTCGCACCATGCTCGGGCTGGCCTTTCGAATAGGCATTGTGCTCCGGCAGATGGGTGTGCGGCAGGTGATCGACGCCGTTCAGCAGCGTTCCGAACATCTTGCGGTTGTTGACGATGCCACCAACCGAGATGCCGCCGAAATTGACCCCGTGATAGCCCCGCTCGCGCCCGATCAGGCGTGTCCGCGCACCCTGCCCGATGGCGCGCTGATAGGCGATGGCCAGCTTCAGGGCGGTTTCCACCGATTCCGATCCGGAATTGGTGAAGAACGCATGCTCGAACGGTTCGGGCGCCAGATCGCACAACCGCGACGCCAGTTCGAACGCCTTCGGATGGCCCATCTGGAACGCCGGGGCATAGTCCAGCTCGGCCGCCTGTTTCTGGATCGCCTCGACGATACGCGGCTGGTTGTGGCCCGCATTGCAGCACCAAAGGCCCGCGATGCCGTCCAGCACCTCGCGGCCGTCGGCCATCTTGTAATGCATCTTGTCGGCACCCACGATCATCCGGGGCGCTTTCTTGAACTGCCGGTTCGCGGTGAACGGCATCCAGAAGGCGCTCAGGTCATTGGGAACCGGGTTGGATCGATCAAGTGCCATGGTGATTTCCTCTCGCCCGCAGGGGCGCGCATGTGGTTGGCGCGTTTTTCTTTTTGACCGACTGGTCAAGATCAGGCTAGCAAAAGCCGCGCGCCAGTCAACGGCGCGCGGACACTATGCTCCCATTCGGGGGCTTTGCAAAACCGCTATCGTCCCGAACCGGTCCGAGTAGATCCCGAATGGGACGATCGTGCCCATGCGGCGCGCATCGTATGAATGGGCTTGAAATGACCGCCAGACAACCCCGGACCCGCATCCAGGAAAAGAACCGCGCGCTTGTGCTCGGCGCCGCGCTGGAGGTGTTTTCCCGCGAAGGCTATCGCGGGGCCACGCTTGATGAAATCGCGCGCGAGGCGGGGCTGTCCAAGCCCAATCTCCTGTATTACTTCGCCTCCAAGGAAGAGATCCACTCGACCCTGATGGAGGGCTTGATGGACACGTGGCTGGCGCCGCTGGCCGAGATGCGGGCCGCGGGAGATCCGGTGGAGGAAATCCTCGCCTATGTCCGGCGCAAATTGCAGATGAGCCGCGATTTCCCTCGGGAATCAAGGCTTTTCGCGCAAGAGATCGTGCAGGGTGCGCCGCGGATGCAGGCCGCGTTGTCGGGCGAATTGAAGCGTCTGGTCGACGAGAAGGCAGGCCTCATCGCAGCCTGGTCCAAGGCGGGCCGGATCTCCGATATCGACCCGCATCACCTGATTTTCTCGATCTGGGCGCTGACGCAGCATTATGCCGATTTCGACACGCAGGTGCGTGCCATCCTCGGGGCCGAGCGGGACCCCATCGCCGAGGCGGAGGGGCAACTCACCCACTATTACCGACGGATTTTGAAGGCCTAGGTTTCGTCAACCTCGGAAGCGTGGAAATCGACATGAAGGTGGTTGCCGTCCGGATCCCGGACATTGACTTGCACGACCGGGAATTCCGGCACCCTCGCAATCTCGAACCGCAGGCCGTCAGCCTCCAACAGTCTGATAAATCGGGCATAATCCCGCGCCCGGAAGGCCGCATGTTCCAGTGACAGGCTGTCGGCCCTCGGCGCTGGCGCCGCCACCTCGACCAGATGCACCAGCGCATGATCGCCTGCATAGAGCCACGCGCCGTCGAAGCCGAATGGCGGACGCGGCCCGCGTCTCAGCCCGAGGATGCGTTCATACCACGCGATCATCTCGGCCAATCGCGTGGTGCGCAGATTCACATGGTCCAGCGCCTCGATCATTCCGCGGCCTGCACGGCGCCGGGGTTGTTGGGATGCGTGGTCCAGTTGGCATATTCGGGCGAGACCGGCTTGCCGGTCCGCTCGTCCATCGCGCCTGCGGCCAGTTCCTCCATCGTGATGCAGCCGTCCACCGGGCAGACATTGACGCAGAGATTGCAGGCCACGCATTCCGCGTCGATAACCTCGAACACCCTGTTTTCGCTCATGGAAATGGCTTGATGGCTGGTATCCTCACACGCGGCGTAACAGCGCCCGCACTTGATGCAGGCGTCCTGGTCGATCCGCGCCTTGGTGACGTAGTTGAGGTTCAGATACTGCCAGTCGGTAACATTCGGCACCGCCCGCCCGATCAGGTCGTCAAGGCTCATGCCTTGCTCGTCGAGATATTGCGACAGGCCCGACTTCATCTCCTCCACGATCTTGAACCCATAGGTCATCGCCGCCGTGCAGACCTGCACATTGCCGGCCCCCAGCGCCAGGAATTCGGCCGCGTCGCGCCACGTCGTCACGCCGCCGATCCCGCTGATCGGCAGGCCCCGCATCTCGGCATCCCGCGCGATTTCGGCCACCATGTTGAGCGCGATCGGCTTGACCGCCGGGCCGCAATAGCCGCCATGCGAGCCTTTGCCGTCGATGCTCGGCTCCGGCGAGAAGGTCTCGAGATTCACGCTTGTTATAGAAGATATCGTGTTGATGAGGGACACCGCGTCCGCGCCTCCCGCCTTGGCCGCCCGCGCCGGGTAGCGAATGTCGGTGATATTGGGCGTCAGCTTCACGATGACAGGCATCCGCGTATTCTGCTTGCACCAGCGCGCGACCATTTCGATGTATTCGGGAACCTGACCCACGGCCGCCCCCATGCCGCGTTCCGACATGCCGTGGGGACAACCGAAATTCAGTTCGATCCCGTCGGCGCCGGTGTCCTCGACCAGGGGCAGGATGCGTTTCCACGACGCCTCCTCGCACGGGACCATCAGCGAAACGATCATCGCGCGATCCGGCCAGGCCCGCTTGACCGCCTTGATCTCGCGCAGGTTCACCTCCAGCGGGCGATCGGTGATCAGCTCGATATTGTTGAGTCCCAGCAGCCGCCGATCCGCCCCGTAGACCGCGCCATAACGGGGGCCGTTGACGTTCACCACGTTCGGGTCCTCGCCAAGCGTCTTCCACACCACGCCGCCCCAGCCCGCCTTGAAGGCGCGGGTGACATTGTATTCCTTGTCCGTTGGCGGCGCGGAGGCCAACCAGAACGGATTTGGCGATTTGATGCCGAGAAAATTCGAAGTCAGGTCGGCCATGGCTTATCCCTTTCCGATCAATGCGTTGTGAATGTCTTCCGCCGCATCGCGCCCTTCGGCCACGGCTGTCACGGTCAGATCCTCGCCCCCGCTCGCGCAGTCACCACCCGCCCAGACACCGTTTGCGCTGGTCCGTCCCGGACCGTTGACGGCGATCTTGCCGCCCTGCAGCGCCAGCGCTTCGGGTGCGCCTTGCAGTGTCTGGCCGATGGCCTTCAGGATCTGGTCGGCGGGCAGGTCGAACATCTCGCCGGTGCCTTGCAGGTCGCGCCCCTCGGCGCGGGTATATTCGCACCGCAGCGCCGCGGCCGCGCCATTGCCAAGAACCTCGACCGGCACGGCGTTGAAGATGAACCGCACGCCCTTCGAGGCGGCAAGGTCCTGTTCGTAGCGGCTGGCGGGCATCGCCTCGCGCCCGCGCCGGTAGACGACCGTCACGCTTTCCGCCCCCAGCAACTTGGATTGAACCGCGGCGTCGATCGCCGTCATGCCGCCGCCGATGACCACCACGTTGCGGCCGACGGGGATCGCGGCCAGATCCTCCGCCTGCCGCAGGTCGGCAATGAAATCGACAGCATCGCCGACACCGTCGCGCCCCTCGCCCTCGGCCCGCAGGGCATTGACCCCGGCAAGGCCCATGGCAAGAAACACGGCGTCGTAATCTCCGCGCAACCCGTCGAGGCTGAGGTCTCGACCAAGCGCCTTGCCGGTATGCAGCATGATCCCGCCAATCTGCATCAGCCACTCCACTTCGGCGGCCGCGAACCCGTTCGTCGATTTATAGGACGCGATGCCGTATTCGTTCAGCCCGCCGCCCTTGGGCCGGGCATCGAAGATGTCCACGTCATGGCCCTTCATTGCCAGGCGGTGTGCACAGGCCAGCCCGGCCGGCCCCGCCCCTATCACGGCGATCCGTTTGCCGGTCGCTTCGGCTCGGGTGAAGGGATGCAGGCCTGCCGCCATGACCGTATCCGTCGCATAGCGTTGCAATTGCCCGATCAGCACCGGCTTGCCCTCCGCCGCCTCGCGCACGCAGGCTTCCTCGCAAAGGGTCTCGGTGGGACAGACGCGGGCGCACATGCCGCCCAGGATGTTCTGATCGAAGATCGTCCTTGCCGCCGCTTCGGGCGTGCCGGTGGCGATCTGGCGGATGAACAGCGGGATGTCGATGGAGGTCGGGCATGCCGTGATGCAGGGCGCATCGTGGCAGAAGTAACAGCGGTCCGCGGCAACCAGCGCCTCGTGCGCATCAAGAGGAGCGTGGAGATCCGCGAAATTCTCGGCCAGCGCCGGCGCGTCGAGGCGGGCGGGCACAATGCCGGAGGTGAAAGGACTGTTGCTCATGTCGGGCACCCGTATCTGATCGGAAAGCAGGATCAGGCTGGCACGGGTTTGAAAATTTATCAAATGGTAAAATTTTCACGCGCTGCCTGCGGCTACACTTGCCGCCCACGCCGCAGATTTCGCCCGGTTTTCGGGCGGCTTTGGCCCGATCCGGGAGCCTTGGCGACCTGCCCCGCGTTTCACGGGCGCTTTTCCCCGGCGGAACCCTGCGCTATAGCCGGTGGATAACAGACGCGGCCGCGACTGACGCAGGCCCGTTCGACGGTGAGGAGCGACATGGCTGACGAGACCCACGAAAAGGATGTGGCCTTTATCAAGGCGATGGCAGAGCTTCTGCGGGATAACGACCTCACGGAACTGCACGTGAAGCGGGAATACGGCGAATCCGACTGGCTGAATGTCCGCGTTGCCCGCCAACTGCCCAGTGCGCCCATGATGATGCAGCCCCCCATGGCATCGGCTCCCGCCGCGCCCGCCACCACCGCTGCACCGGCTCCGGCGCCCGAAGCATCGGGCGATCCGTCGCAAGCGCCCGGTGCCGTGACGTCGCCCATGGTCGGCACGATCTATCTTCAGGCCGAGCCGGGCACGCCCGCCTTCGTCAGTGTCGGCGACAAGGTCAAGGAAGGCCAGACCCTGCTGATCATCGAAGCGATGAAGACGATGAACCAGATCCCCGCGCCCCGCGACGGAACCGTCAAGCGCATCCTTGTGGAAGACGCGGCCCCCGTCGAATTCGGCGCGCCGTTGATGATCATCGAATAACGACCCGGGAGGGCCT
>CAZTUG010000073.1:0-15963 GCA_964615955.1 uncultured Roseicyclus sp. | reverse complement strand
ACCACCCGGCCCGCGCCGATATTGGTGTGCCCGACCTCGGAATTGCCCATCTGCCCCTCGGGCAGGCCGACATCGCGGCCATGGGTCAGAAGGGTCGCATGGGGGCAGGTGGCCAGCAGACGGTCCATCACCGGTGTATCGGCAAGATGCGGCGCGTTGTCGGCCTCGGTCTGGCCGATGCCCCATCCATCGAGGATGCACAAGACGACCGGGCGCGGGGTATCGGGCATGGGAACGGCTCCTTTTGCAACGGGTCTAAAGGATGCAGCCCGGGCGCCGCAAGGAGCAGCGCACCGGACGCCGCCGGTGACAGGCCCCGACCGGCGCGGTATGAGGGGCCAAGCGGCAGCCGGAAGGGCGCACATGAAGGTGAAATCGGTTCTGCGCCGCATCGGAGGTCGACCAACCCCGAAGGCGATCCCCAAGGGCAGCCTGCTGACGGATGCAGCCCTGCGCGACGGGTGGCGCGCATGGTTCGCCGATGCGCTGGCCACCGAAGGGGCAGAGGCGATCTTCGCGCGCCACCCCCGCTGCGACATGCTGGCGCGCGGCGTGTCGGTCGGGGCCTACCTCGCCGCCAATCCAGACGTGGCCGATGCCGTCCACAGCCCGGCGGAGGCCCTGTTCCACTACCTCGAATTCGGCGTGCCGGAAGGCCGCGCCGCGCGCGCCGACCACTGGGATCCGCATTTCGTCAAGCGCGCCCATGGCCTGTCCCTCCCCAAAGACCTGTCGGCGCAGGATGCCGCCCTTGCCCTTCTGGCCCATGGCATCCCGCTGGCCAGGGCGACCCTGTGCGAGCGGGACCTGTGGCTGAGCCTCGGTCTGCACGGACCGGCCCTTGTGCGGATCTTCAACCACGACCTCTACCTTGCATTGCTGGAATCAGCGGGCCCCGCCCTGACCCCGCCCGCCCTGATCCCGCCCGCCCGGCTGGCCGCCATCGCCCATTTCGCCGGGACCGGCCTCGATGCCGGCATCCCGCCCCATCCCGACCATGCGCTCGACCCCGCCTTCTACCGCGCCAGCCTGGCGGAATTGTCGCTGCCGGTGCCCGCCGAAACGACGTCCCTGCCGCGCCACTGGGCGCGCATCGGGTTGCGCGCAGGGGCCCATGCCAACGCTGCCGCATGGGCCCAGGCGACCCACGGCCTGCGCCTTGCCGATGCCGTGCGCGCCCGTATCCCCTCCGGTTCCGCGAAGGCGCTGGCCGGGGTGATCGCCAGCCCCGCCGCCGCCGCCGCCCGGCTGGATGCACGGGACCCGGTCCAACGCCGGTTCCTGGTCGATCTGGCTCGCGTCCAGCGCGGCCGGAACGCCCCCGACAAGGCCCGGGCATTGCTGGAACAGGCCCTTGCCGCCGCTTCCGACGATGCCCGCGCCGCGCTGGATCTTGCCGACCTGATCCATGGCCAATCCCCGCGCGGCCAACCCGATCCCGCGCGCGAGATCGCGCTGCGCCGTATCCCGCCCGCCGGGTTCGACAGCGGTGCCAACCGCGTCACCCTGGCCGAGTTGGAGCTTTCGGCGGGCCGCATCGCCATGGCCCTCGACCTTGCCGAAACCCTGCCGCCCGCCACGCAGGGCGATGTCGCCCTCCGCCGCCGGGCCCGCGCCGTCGGCCGCGCCGCGTTCGAGGCGATCTGGAACACCCTGACCGACCAGATCGGCAGCCACGGCCTTGCCACCGTGCAAGGCCTGCTGACCCGCGCCATCACCCTCTACGCGCCGCCGCCGGACCTGATCGCACGCGCCGCGCCGATCCGGCGGGTGGCGATCCTTGCCAATGACGACCTCTACCAATGCAAGCTCTACCGCGCCGACCAGAAGGCGGACCAGTTGCGCGGGCAGGGCATCGCCGTGCGCATCTACCTGCAAAGCCGCGATGTCGCGGCGCTTCATGCCGATCTTGCCCAGTTCGATGCCGTGATCTTCCAGCGCAACCCGGCCTTCCCCCGGATCGCCGACGTGATGGTGGACGCCGCGCGGCAGGGCCTCGCCACCTTCTACGACATCGACGACCTGAACTTCGACGCCGCGCATTTCCCGCCGCCGCTGGACAATTACGGCGGCCAGATCACCGCCGCGCAGCACGCCGAGATCGCCTGCGGCGTGCCGCTGTTTGCCGCCGCCGCCGCCCTGTGCCAGACCGGCATCGCCTCGACCGACCCGATCCGCGACGCGCTGGCGCCAAGGACCCGCTCCGGCACCGCCTTCACCCATCGCAACGCGCTCGGCGGCGCACACATGGCCTCGATGCGCCGCGATCCCGCGCCGCGATCCGACAAGCTGGTGCTGTTCTACGGCTCGGGCACCAAGGCCCACAAGACTGATTTCACCGATATCCTCGAACCGGCGCTGGCCCGCGTTCTGGCCGCGCGTCCCGGACAGATCGAGATCCGCCTGATGGGCGAATTTCCCGACCTGACGCACCTCGACCCCGACCATCCCGATGTGTCCCTGCGCGCGCCGGTCTGGGATTTCGAAACGTATCTCGGCACCCTGTCCGGGGCCGACATCGCGCTGTCCGTCCTCAGCCCCTCGCCCTCCGCCGACGCCAAGTCCGAACTGAAATGGATCGAACCCGCGATGTTCGCCATCCCCGCCATCACCAGCCCCACCCGGGTGCTGGCCGGCGCGATCGAGGATGGGATCACCGGCCTGCTCGCCGCCGATACCGACGCCTTCGCCACCGCGCTGCTGCGGCTGATCGACGACGCGCCCCTGCGTGCCCGCATCGGGGCGGCGGCCAAGGCGCGCGTCTTGCGGGACTACGCGCTGGACCCCATGGGCGCGGCGCTTGTGGACCGGATGAACGCCACCCGCAGCCCACCCGCCCCGCGCCTGCTGGTCGTCAACGTCTTCTACCCGCCGCAGGATATCGGCGGCGCGACGCGGGTGGTGGCCGACAATGTGCGCCACCTCCTCGATCACCACGGGTTCGAGATCGACGTCCTGACCACCCTCGAAGGCGGCGCGCATCCCCACGAGGTCACCGCCACCAGCCGGGGCGGCGCGCGGGTCTGGTCGATCACCGCCGCAGACCAAGCGGACGAGGCCGCGATGTGCGACCCGGTGATGGATGCCCGGATCGAGGCTCTGCTGGACCGCATCGCGCCCGACATCGTCCATGTCCATTGCCTGCAACGGATGGGCGTCGGCATCATCGACCTGTGCCGCAAGCGGGGCATTCCCTATGTGCTGACCCTCCATGACGGCTGGTGGTGCTCGCCCAACCAGTTCATCATCGGCCCCGACGGCACGCCCGATCTCTACGATTTCCACGACGGAGCCGCCCGCCCGCCCCGGGCGCAGATCGCGCGGCGCTGCCTGATGGATGCCGCAGCCCTGCTGGCGGTGTCCGAATCCTTCGCGGCGCTGCACCGGTCCATCGGCCTGCCCCATGTGCGCGCGCTGCCCAACGGGCTCAGCGCGCTGCCGCTGCCCGCGCCGCACCCGGGCCCGCCCGGTCGGGTGCGCCTCGGGCTGATCGGCGGCGCCGCGCGGCACAAGGGCTTCGACGTCCTGCGCGCCGCGCTGACATCGCGGCGCTTCGCCAATCTCGACCTGCTGGTGGTGGACCATGCCCTGCCGCCCGGCACCGAGGTGACGGAGCAGTGGAACACCACGCCCGTGCGCCGCGTCCCCCGCCGCCCGCAGGCCGATGTGGCGGGCCTCTACGGCAGCTTCGACGTGCTGATGGCGCCCTCCACATGGCCCGAAAGTCACGGCCTCGTCGCGCGCGAGGCGCTGGCGCTGGGGCTCTGGGTCGTCGCCTCCGACCGCGGCGCGATCGGCGGCGATGTGGTCGAGGGCGTGACAGGCCATGTCGTGCCGGTCGACGATCACCGCGCCCTGGCCGATGTCCTTGCGCGCATCGACGCCGACCCGGCCCGCTACGGCACCACCCATGGCCGCGCCCCGACCCAGCGCAGCGCCGCCGACCAGGGGGAAGAACTGGCCGCGCTCTATCGCCAGATCCTCAAAGGTGCCTGACCACCGGTCTCAGAACAGGAAGTCGTTGGCGTCCAGATCCGCCAACCACACATCGTGCAACAGGATCGAGCTTGTGGCGCTGGTGGTGATCAACACATCCGATCCCTGCTGCACCGATGCCGCCAGGACGGCCGCGATATCGCCCAGCGTGGACAGCCCCGAGAAATCGATCTTCTCGGGGTCGGACAGCGCCTCGAAATCCAGAATCTCGTCATGGCCATGGCCATCCTCGAAAACGAAGACATCGGCGTTGAAATCCCCTTTCAGGATGTCGTTCCCCGCGCCCCCGACCAACGTGTCGAAGCCGCCGCCACCGAACAGGGTGTCATTGCCCGCATCCCCGAACATCAGATCGGACTGAAATCCGCCGCGCATCAGGTCGTCGCCGTCGCCGCCATGCAGCGTGTCTTCCTGATCGTTGCCGAAAATCCGGTCATTGCCGTCGCCGCCATGGACTTCGTCGCGGCCCTTGCCGCCGCGCAGCACGTCGTTTCCCAATTCACCGAAGATCAGGTCGTCGTTGTTGTCGCCCAGAATGGTGTCGTTGCCCGCGCCGCCGTAAAGGGTATCGTTGCCGCGATTGCCGCGCAGGATATCGCGCCCGTCGCCGCCATGGATCACGTCGTCATGGTTGCCGCCGCGCAACTCGTCATCGCCCGCGCCACCGAAGATCAGGTCTTCATCGTCGCCGCCATCCACGAAGTCGTTGCCGTCTCCGGCGAAGATCGTGTCGTTCCCGCCATCGCCCCAGATCCAGTCGTCGCCATTCCCGCCGTCAAGGTAATCGTCCCCCGCAAGTCCGCTGATCGTGTCGTTGCCGTTGCCCGCCGAAACCGCGTCGTTGATCGCCGAGCCGATGATCTCCTGATCGCCGTCATTGCCCCCGAAGCTGGCGAAATCCGGCACCCGGTCGGGCGCGGCCATGATCGCGGCCTGCACCTGTTCCATGCTCAGCGTCGCACCGCTGCGGGTGAAGATCTCCAGCGTTTCGCCGCGCCACGACAGGATCGCACCGGTGGACGTGGCGGTATAGCCGATGCTGGCGGGGTTGTAGAGCATCGGCCAGGCCGACAGGTCCAGACGGTCGATGCCGGGCTGGAAATCCTGGATCACGTCATGGGTGAAGTCGGACCGCAGGATGAAGATGTCCGCGCCGTCGCCGCCATGCAGCGTGTCCTCGCCCAATCCGTCCTCCAGCAGGTCGTCGCCGCTGCCGCCAAGGATGCTGTCATTGCCCGCGCCTCCGATCAGGATGTCGTCCTTCGCGGTGCCGTTGATCGTGCCCCCGCCATGGTCGCCCTGGATCACGACCCCATGGTTCGAGACATCGGCCGCGATCTGCGTGACGCCCCGCTGCACCTCGGACGAGACATACATCTGCAACATCCCGTTGGAGAAATGCGCCGCCATCGACGAGACGTTCTCCAGCCCCGCATCGCCGCTGATCGTGCTCAGAAGCTGCAAGCGGCCGTGCGGCATCAGGACAAACAGGCTCACCCCGTCATCGCCGCCACCCGCGACCACATAGACGCGGCCATCTGCCTCCACCACCTCCAGCGACTGCACGCTGCCGAAGCGAGTCAAGGCGGTGTCGATGACATGGTCGGTGGCCACAAGGCTGCCATCCTGCGCCAGTTCCAGCACCGTGATCGCGCCCGATTGCCCCAGCCCGTCGCCGGGGGCCGAGGCCAGCAGCACGAAGCTCCGCCCGTTGATCTCGACCACTTCCATCGCGGTCGGCGTCATGATGCCCAGCCCCTCGTTGACGCCCGCATTGCCCGTGTTGACCAGCGTGGAGCCGTCCATGCGGTAGACCGAAACGCCCTTCTCAGTCTGGCTGGCGCTGACGATGTAGGTGCTGCCCTTCACCTGTGCCGAGTTCAACGCCATCACTTCGGCTGCATAGGTGGCACTGGTATCGGCCACCTCCATCGCCTGCGACAGCGACCCGCTCTCGCTGATCGCGAAGCCCCGGATCAGGCCCGAGTCCTTGTCGGCCATGAACAGGGTGGACGGATCGATCTGGTCGATATCCAGCAACCGGCTGATCGAGCTTGCCATCCCCGACATCTGCGCCTCGACCCCGATGGAGCCGTCGATGTTCAGCCCGAACAGGCGCAACTGGTCCGCACCCGATCCGGCCACCGCGATCGACAACTGGCCGTTGACCTCCACCAGCGCCAGATCGCGCAGGACGCCGTCGGACCATGCGGGGGAATAAAGCTGCGTGTCCTTGACCGAGGCCGCGCCGTTGGCGGCCAGCCCGAACGCGGTCAGGCCGCCCAACTGGCCTGAACTTGCATACAGCACCGCCTGACCGTCCTGCTCCATCACCATCAGGTCGGTGATCCCGTAATCGAGCGCGGTCAGGTTGGTCTGCACATGTCCTTGCACCACCATCGTCGGCATGTCGGCCCCGTTCCCCTCCTGTATCGGTCGGGACACCTTGGCCGCAGGCTGGTGCGAAGGTTTTGCCGCAATGTGGCTGGGGGACGGCGAATGGCGCGGAAGTCCATCGGTCGGTTTAACCAAGCCGACCTAGGCCCGCATGTTCTCCTTGTGCAAGGCGATGGCCTCGTCGAGGTCTTCAAACATGGACAATCGGCCGTTTTCCAGGACCAGCGCCGCATCGCAATATTCGCGCAACTCGCCCAGGTTGTGATTCACCATGATGGCCCCGGACCGCTCCATCCGGGCATTGAACAGGGTCTTGGATTTGGCCCGAAACGCGGCGTCGCCCGCCGCCGTGACCTCATCCACCAGGTAGGTATCGAACTCGATTCCCATCGACAGCCCGAAGGTCAGACGCGATTTCATCCCCGAGGAATAGGTCCGCACCGGCATGTTGAAATGCGCCCCGATCTCGGCGAAGTCGCGCACGAAATCCACCAGCTCGTCGGTATCGACACCGTAGACCCGCGCGATGAAACGGGTGTTCTGCGCGCCCGTCAGCTCCGCATGGAACGAACCCGCGAACCCCACCGGCCAACTGATCGTGCCATCGGACACCACCCGCCCGCGATCGGGGCGCATGTTGCCGGCGATGATCTGCATCAGCGTGGATTTCCCCGCCCCGTTGCGCCCCAGCAGTGCCAGCGACCGCCCCGTGGGCAGCGTCATGTTCAGGCGATCGATCACCACGCGATCCCGCCCCGCAACGCGGAATGTCTTGGTCAGGTCCTCGAACCGGATCATCCGCCCCAAGCCCCTATTGCCGGTCGCGGATCGAGTAGAAGATCAACGCCAGGATCGCCCAGCCCAGCAGCAAGAACAGCCCCGCAAGGCCCGCGATGACCTCACGGCGCGGGAATTCTGCGGCTTCGG
The DNA here is from genome assembly GCA_964615955.1 of uncultured Roseicyclus sp. GTDB lineage: Bacteria > Pseudomonadota > Alphaproteobacteria > Rhodobacterales > Rhodobacteraceae > Gymnodinialimonas. Next base: position 8,643 of record CAZTUG010000073.1, on the reverse strand, counting down.
GCATGGTCGGCTGGATGAACACGGCAAGGTAGCGACTTTGCCGCGTGGCATTGGTCCGGGCCAGGTCCAGCGCCGTCAGCGCCGCGCGATAGCTTTCCTCGGCGAATTCGCGGTCCACCACCAGCCCCTCGAATTCCGCGATGAGCGTCGGATAATCCTCGCCGCCGACCTGCACATCGGACGAGGTGAAATTCTCCCGCTCCTGCGCGATGCGGGCCTGGATCACGTCGATGCGCTGCGCCGACTGGCGCAGGCGCGGATCGTTGGGGTTGGCGGTGTTCTCGCCCAACAGGTCATATTCGATCAGTGCTTCGGCCAATTGCTGTTGCAGGTTGTTGAGAACCCCCATCCGCCCCTGCAAATCCGATTCCGGATCGACGATCTGGCTGCGGGTCCGGAACGCCGTCAACGCCTCGCGCGCGGTCCGCAACCGCACAAGGGCGCTGTCCAGGTCGGTCTGGGCGAAGCGCATCGCGTCCGCCCGCGCGGTGGCGTTCAACTCGTTCACCAGAACCTGGCTTTCCTCGATGATCGCCTGCGCGACATCCCGCGCCATGTCGGGGCTGAAGGCCAGCACCCGCAATTCGATCAACCCGGTGGACTGGCTGTAACTGATCCGCACGATCCGCTGCCATTGATCCACCAGCCCCTCGATCGTGGCATCGGGCGACAGCGCGAAGACCGGGTCCTGCGCGTAGGGGGCAGAGTAATGTGCCACAAGGTCCATGCGCGCGTTCACCCGCTGCACCAGTTCCTGCGACACGATGAATTCGAACAGGATATCCGCATCGCGCTGGCCGCCACCGCCGCCGGTGAAGGCCGCAAGGCCGCCCAGCACATCCGTCGCCGCCCCCGCTTCGTTGGTGCGCACGGTGAACCCGGTGGTGGAGGCGTATTGATCCACCGCCACCTCGTAGAGGTAATAGGCCACCGCCGCGAAGGGCAGCACGACCAGCAACAGGAAGGAGACCAACAGTCCCCAGTGCCGCCGCCGCATCCGCGCCGGTCCCGCCGCCGTGACATTGACCCGGATGCGTCGGCCGACATCCGGCGCGTCGCCCTTGCGCTTCCCGGCGCGTTCGGGCTTTGCGGCGCGTTCGGGCTTCTCGGCAGGTTCGGGCTTCTCGGCAGGTTCGGGCTTCTCGGCAGGTTCGGGCCTGCCGCCACGTTCCGGCGCAGGCGAAAGCTCGACCGCCGCCGCGCGCCCGGTCCGGACGGTGGCGAATGCCCCCTGGCCCGCTGGACCCTTCTGTTTCGCCGAACCCGTCAATTCTTTGACAATCCCTGGCCCGCTAGATGGGCGACGTTGAATGCGCGTGTCCCGTCATACATACTCGCAGGGCCTTAAGGAAGCATGATACCCCCGATGTCCGATCTCGCCCCTCCCCCCCCCGTGGGTCGCGCCAAGCGCCGGTCACGCGGCTTCGCCTCGGGCCGCGCCATCGTCGCGCTGATGCTGCGCGAGATGTCGACGCGCTACGGCAAGTCCCCCGGCGGCTATATCTGGGCCGTCGCCGAACCCCTCGGCGCGTTGGTGGTGATGTCCTTCGTCTTCGGGCTTCTGCTGCGCACCCCGTCGCTCGGCAATTCGTTCCTGCTGTTCTACGCCACCGGCTATATCCCCTTCGTGCTCTACAGCCTCACGCTTGCCAGCGTGATGGGCGCGCTGCGATTCTCCAAACCGCTGCTGATGTATCCGGCGGTCAGCTGGCTGGATGCGATCCTCGCGCGGTTCTTCCTGAACGCGCTGACCAGCATCATGGTCGGCGCGCTGCTGTTGTTCGGAATACTGGAATTCACCGACGCCAGCGCCGTGCTGGAATTCCGGTTCATCATTCTGTCCATGGCGCTGGCGGCGCTGCTTGGCCTCGGCCACGGCACCCTGAATTGCGCGCTGGTCGGCCTGTTCCCGGTCTATGCCTCGGTCTGGGCCATCGTCACGCGCCCCCTGCTGATCGCGGCCGGCGTGTTTTTCATCTACGAGGATCTCAGCCCGGCGCTGCAATCCATCCTCGACTGGACGCCATGGATTCACTTCACCGCGATCTTCCGGCAGGGCGCGTTCCCGACCTATGCGCCGGATTTCATCAACCTGCCGCTGGTGCTGCTCTGGGCGCTGGTGCCGCTGATGTTCGGGCTGCTGCTGTTGCGGCGGTTCCGGCAGGATATTCTCATGCGCTAGCGCAAACCGAAAAGTGGGAACCGGTTTTCGGAGACTTTGCGCGGCATCCAGACAGCGCAAACCGAAAAGTGGGAACCGGTTTTCGGAGACTTTGCGCGGCATCCAGACAGCGCAAACCGAAAAGTGGGAACCGGTTTTCGGAGACTTTGCGCACACGGCAATCAAACCCGGTGATAGGGGCTTCCCGCCAGAATGGACGCCGCCCGATACACCTGCTCGGCCAGCATCACGCGGGCCAGCATGTGCGGCCAGACCATCTTGCCGAAACTCACTGCCAACCCTGCCTCGGCCCGCAAGGCCGGGTCGATGCCGTCCGCGCCGCCGATCACAAGCGCCAGGTCGCCCATGCCGCGATCCCTCTGCGCCCCCAGCCGTTCGGCGAAATCGGGCGAGGTCATCACCGCGCCCCGCTCGTCCATCACCCAGAACTGCGGACAAGGCAGCGCGCGCCGGATCAACTCCGCCTCCGCCGCCATGCCGCCGCCCTTGCGGTCCTCGACCTCAACCACCTGCCCAAGCGAAAGCCCAAGGCCCCGGCCCACCTTGTCCGCACGTGCAAGGTAATCGTCGATCAGCGTCTTTTCCGGCCCGCCCCGAAGGCGGCCTACGACGCAAAGATGCACCTTCATCGCCCGTTGCCCGTCACGACACGGCGGCGCAATGCCTCAGGCGGGCAGCCACATCTTTTCCAGCTGATAGAATTCCCGCACCTCGGGCCGGAAAACATGGACGATCACATCGCCCGTGTCGATCAGCACCCAATCGCCGGTATCCTTGCCCTCGATCTTCGCGTTCAGCGCGAAATCGGCCTTCAGCCGTTCCACGAGCTTCTCCGACATGGCCGACACCTGGCGCGTGGAGCGGCCCGAGGCCACCACCATGTAATCGCCGATCGAAGACTTCCCGCGCAGGTTGATCTGCACGATATCTTCGGCCTTGTCGTCGGTCAGGGATTGGATGATCCGCTCAAGCAGCTCTTCGCTGGTGTAAGCGAACGTGGTTTTGGCGCCTCGCGCCGGTGCGGCGGTGGTCCGCGCCACCGCATGGGTCAGTCCGGTCAGGACTCAGTCCTCCTGTTGCAACACCTTGTCCAGTGTCTGATCCGATACATCGAAAGCGCCGTGGAAGCCATTGACGAATGGCCGGATCCTTCGACACAGATCAAACTCAAGGTGCCATTTGCGCCTGTGAAGCCCCGGCGCCGGGCGTGGGCACAAGATAACACCGGACATCGTTCATCTCAACTCCACTATACGGAACCTGGCCAAGTGTTGCCGGATCGGACGCTGCGGGGCGGTGACTTGGCCCGGACCTTCCGCATGTCCGGACCACGGGCCTTCGCCGGGGCATCGAAACCCCGAATTGATATAGGATTGATATACCTCCGTGGTTCTGGACGGTTGCGAAAGGGCCCTTGTGGGACCATCGGACAGCGTTCGTATGTATGCTATGGTCAATTTATACTTCTATTGCGCAATCACCGCAAATCTTGTGGATAAACCTGTACGAAACCCCACATGAAGCGCCACACCGTTGACTCGGCGGACGCCGACCGGGACACTTGGCCTCCATCAGAATCGTCATTCATCCGGCAGGTCCCCGTGCAATTCACCAAGCTCAGACTCAACGGTTTCAAGTCATTCGTCGATCCGACGGACCTCGTGATCGCCGATGGCCTGACCGGAGTCGTCGGCCCGAACGGATGCGGAAAATCCAATCTTCTCGAAGCGTTACGCTGGGTGATGGGTGAAAACCGCCCCACTGCGATGCGCGGCGCGGGGATGGAGGATGTGATCTTCGGCGGCGCCGCCACGCGGCCTGCCCGCAACTTCGCCGAGGTCTCGCTTCAGATCGACAATACCAACCGTCTGGCGCCCTCCGGGTTCAACGACGCGGACCAGATCGACATCGTCCGTCGCATCACCCGCGATGCCGGAAGTGCTTATAAACTCAACGGAAAAGACGTCCGCGCCCGCGATGTCTCGATGCTGTTCGCCGATGCGTCGACCGGCGCGCACAGCCCCGCGCTGGTGCGTCAGGGCCAGATTTCCGAACTGATCAACGCCCGGCCGAAGGCCCGCCGTCGCGTGCTGGAGGAAGCCGCAGGAATCTCCGGTCTTTACCAGCGCCGCCATGAAGCGGAACTGAAATTGAAGGCGGCCGAGGTCAACCTTGCGCGCATCGACGATGTGATCGACCAGCTTGCCAACCAACTTAACACCCTGGCAAGACAGGCAAAACAAGCCGCACGCTACCGCGAGATCGGGGCCGACCTGCGCCTTGCCGAGGGGTTGTTGCTGTTTGTGCGCTGGCGCGATGCCGACACCGCGCGGCTGCGTGCGGAAGACGACCTGCGCGCAGGTCTCGCCACCGCCGCCCAGGCGGAAACGGCTGCGCGACTGGCCGTGAAGGCCCGCGAGGAGGCCGAGCAAGCCCTCCCCCCATTGCGCGAGGAAGACGCCATCGCTGCCGCGATTCTCCAGCGTTTGCTGGTCGAACGAGACAGCTTGCAGGCCGATGCGGACCGCGCCGAAGCCGCGGTCGAAACGCTGGGCAACCGTATCGCGCAGATCGACCTCGATCGCGCCCGAGAAGAGGCGCTGAATGCCGATGCGGGCGATACCGTTGCGCGGCTGAAAGCCGAGTGTTCGGAGCTTGAAGCCGTCCAGAACGGCCATGACGACCGCGTCGCGGACGCCCAGATTGCCGTCGCCGAAGCCCGCGACGTCCTGGCCGCTCAGGAGGCAGAACTCTCTGATCTTACAGAGCAATCTGCAGCCCTGTCTGCCCGTTTCCAAGCCATCGAGCGCCGCATGGTCGACGCCGAAAAGGCCGTCGCCCGCAACACCGCCGACGCGCAATCGGCGCAAGCCGCCGCGCAGGACGCCGCCGATCGCCTGCAGACGCTGAAGCGCGAGGCGGAAGACGCGGAGGCGGCATTGGCCCGCGCCACCGACCTCGCCGCTCGCGCCGAGTCGACGCTGCTGGACGCCGAAGCCGCCCGTTCCGACGCGCTGAGTGTCGAGGCGGAGGCCCGCGCCGTGAAATCCGACGCCGAAGGTCAGGCCGGGACGTTGGAGGCCGAGGTTGCGGCGCTGTCCCGAATGCTCGACCGCGACCGTGGCGACGGCGATCAGATCCTTGACGAAATTCATGTCTCCCCCGGTTTCGAGGCCGCCATCGGGGCGGCCCTCGGCGACGATATCAAAGCCGCCCGCGCCTTGGTTCCGGGCGCGACCGGATGGACGGATCTGCCCGCCTATTACGCCATAGCGCCCTTGCCGGCTGGGGTTCAGCCCGCGTCGGACGTGGCGCAGGCCCCACCTCTTCTGTCACGGCGCCTGTCCCAGATCGGCCTTGTCGATGCCGCCGACGGCCCCCGCCTGCAGGCCCTGCTGCAACCCGGCCAACGCCTTGTCAGCAGCGCTGGAGACCTGTGGCGTTGGGATGGTTTCGCGGTCGGCACCGCAGATGCGGTCTCCACGGCTGCGCGTCGGCTGGAGCAAGCCAACCGGCTGACGGAGTTGCAGGCCGAAAGCGCCCGCGCCCGCAGCGCCGCCGATATCGCGATCGCCGCCCATGCGCGCACCGCCGCCCGCCTGGCCGATTTGACGAAGGCCGATGCGGACGCCCGCGCCGCCCGCCGCGAGGCCGAAACGCAGTTGAGCCAAGCCAGCCGCGCCGCCGCCCGCGCCGAGGCCGATCAAAGCGTGCTGGACGGCAAGCTTGAAACCCTGCGCCTTACGGCCGCGCGCCATGCCGACGAGGCCGAAGCCGCCCGCGCCGAACTGGTCCGCGCGCAGGATGCCCTTGCGGACCTGGACGATCTGGACGCCGTGCGCGAGCAGCTGACTGACGTGAAGACCACCGTGGAGGCCGCGCGCATGACCATGCTCGCCCGCCGCGCCGCCTTCGACGAGGTCAAGCGCGATGGCGCGGCGCGGAACGCACGCATAGGCAAGATCGCGCAGGAGATCGCCAGCTGGGAAAACCGTCTGGCCAACGCCGCGATGCGTCTGGCCGAACTGGATGCCCGCCGCGTCGAGGCGGAAAGCGCGCTGGCGGACGCACGCCGGAAGCCGGCCGAGATCGCGACGCGCCGGGACGCGCTGGCGCAACAGATCACGGTCGCCGAGGCTCGCAAGGCCGAGGCCACGAACGTGCTGTCCGTGGGGGAATCGAACCTGCGCGCCGCCACCGGGGCCGAGCGGGACGCCGAACGCGCCGCCTCGGAAGCACGCGAGGTCCGGGCCGGGTCGGCAGCACGCCGGGACGCTGCGCGGGAAGCTGTCGACGCCGCTTCGGCGCGTATCCTCGAAGAACAGGAAATGTCGCCCGAAGCCTTGCGAGACAGCCTTGGCGACGTGTCCGTCCCGATGCCCTCCGCCGATGCGATCGAGGCCGATGTGATGCGCCTGCGTCGGCAACGCGACGCGCTGGGGGCGGTCAACCTGCGGGCCGAGGAGGATGCCTGCGCTGTCGCGGCCGAACACGACACGCTGGCCGCCGAGAAGGACGACCTGACGGCCGCGATCGCCAAGTTGCGGACGGGGATCGCCAGCCTGAACAAGGAAGGGCGCGACCGTCTGCTGAAGGCCTTCGACGAGGTGAACACCAACTTCTCCAGGCTGTTCACGCATCTGTTCGGCGGCGGAGAGGCGCGGCTGGTGCTGGTGGAGTCGGACGATCCGCTGGAGGCGGGGCTGGAGATCCTGTGCCAGCCGCCGGGCAAGAAACTCAGCACGCTTAGCCTGCTGTCGGGGGGGGAGCAGACGCTGACGGCGCTGGCGCTGATCTTCGGGGTGTTCCTGGCCAATCCGGCGCCGATCTGCGTGCTCGACGAGGTGGACGCGCCGCTGGACGACGCCAACGTGACCCGGTTCTGCGACATGCTCGACGAGATGACGCGCCAGACGGACACCCGGTTCCTGACGATCACCCACCACGCCGTCACGATGGCCCGGATGGACCGGCTTTTCGGGGTCACGATGGGGGAGCAGGGGGTGAGCCAACTGGTCTCGGTCGACCTGAAGAAGGCGGAGCAGCTGGTGGCGTGAGGGGGGCTTATCACGCGTGATAAGGGGGGTTAAGGCGTTGAGATTGTTGAGGAAAGGGGATTTTGTTAGGGGTTTGTTAAGGGGGGTGTGGGGGGAGTATTTGGCTCGCACCTGAAGTTGAGGTATGGTCTCAAATATTGTGTTAGCATCCTGCATTGCCATCGTTCGCTACATTTTCGAGACGAACGGACTATAATTCACTTGGCACTACAGACACCGTGACTTGCACTCTTCCCACCACAACCTGTATTGTGCGGCAGTGGTATTTCTACCACATACAGGGGTGAGTCCAATGACGATAGCCGGCCAAACTGAGGAGAGCCTTGTTAAGCTACTCAACCGGCTGCTGAGCCCATCGGACCCGATCCGGATGCTGAGTTTTTGCTTGGACGCGAAGGTAGCCTAAGAGAGATCCGGCGCCACCTTGCAACCAAAGGACGGCATGTCTTTATTTTTGGTGATCGGGGTGTCGGCAAGACGTCTCTTGCTCAGACCGCAGCTATTGCGTTTCATCCTTCAGACAGCGAACCAGTTTTGGTTGCAGGGGCAGAAGGAGAGACATTCGAGTCCATTGTAGGGACGATTGCCAAGCGAGTGCACGCAAAGAACTGTCGTTCCGGGCCGACGGAAGTGCAAGGCAAATTGAGTTTGCCCGTCATCTCAATGACGATGAAGCGGACCATTGATAGTGGGCAATCTCCTGAAATCCTATCGCTGAATGATGCAATTGACGCCCTCTCATATGTTTCGCCCTGTTATTCCGGCATTCCAGTTGTTGTTGTTGATGAGTTTGACAGGATCAGAAACGAGTCCGACAAAAAGAAGTTTGCAGAACTTATCAAACAAATCTCTGATCAAGAAATAAATATTAAGGTTATTTTTTGCGGTATCGGTGACTCAATGCATAATTTACTTGGGGCGCACTACTCCACTGGACGGGCTATCACCCCAATTGAGCTGCCACGGCTAGACCACGAATCCTTGATAAAGATTGTGTCGAACGCTGTTGAAGGAGTGGGACTCACCATCGATTATGATACGGCTAGTCGCACTGCCATTTTGAGCAATGGCTTTCCATACTTTGCCCATCTAGTCACCGAAAAAATGATTTGGCGGGCATTCGACGACGATGTGGAAATTAGCGAAATGGCGTTGGAGCACTTTGGAAGTGGCGTGGATGCGGCAGTAACCCATGCGATGGCCCTTCTCAGGGAGGCCTACGAAATAGCAACCAAAAAATACAGCGATTCATACGAGGAGGTTCTTTGGGCGTTAGTGGACAGACCAACACTTACACGGCAATCGGCAAACATTTACAATGAGTCCTACCTACCAATCGTTGCAGCTTGTGGGCGAAAACGCTTGGACATCAAGATATTCTATAACAGATTGAACGCGTTAAAA
>CAZTUG010000072.1:4903-16042 GCA_964615955.1 uncultured Roseicyclus sp. | reverse complement strand
TGGGATTCGAACCCACGGTACGCTTTCACGCACGCCGGTTTTCAAGACCGGTGCATTCGACCACTCTGCCACTCCTCCGGGCGGGTCATCCGCGCAGCGTTACTGTGGCATGTGTGATTCTGAAACCCGCGCGGGGACAGGTTCTGCACAAGGTGTCTTTTCATAAACGAATCACTGTTGTATCGTTTCCGCAATACAGGTGCGGCCCGGCAGATCGGGACGCGGCCCGGCAACGTCCGGGACATATCAAACCACCTGCGCGCTCAAGCGTGGGGACAGAGTGCAGAGAAGAGCAGCAATGACCCCTATCCGCCCCATGCCCCGCAAGGCGCCCGGTGTCCGTCGGACCTCCCGCCGCCTCGGCCTCGCCTTGATCCCCGTCCTCGCACTCGGCGCCTGTGCGGAGGGTGAATTCAACTTCCTGTCGCGCAATGCCGATGCCGACGGGCCCGCGCCCATCGGGGCCACGCGCCTCGTGGAACGCGACGTCGAAGCGCCCGAGGTGTTCGAAGTCACGACCGAAGGCCTCTGGGATGGGCGGCCGTCGCTGGGTGGCGTCTGGGTCGCGCATCCCGATGTCGGCGATCCGGAACGCGTCATCATCCGCAACGACGAGAACGGCCGCTTCGTGATCGGCGCGCTGTTCCGGCGCGAACGCGACAATCCCGGGCCCGCGCTTCAGATCTCCTCCGATGCCGCCGCCGCCCTCGGCGCGCTGGCGGGCGATCCGACGATGCTCAACGTCACGGCCCTGCGCCGCGAGGAAGTGGCGGAAACCGGCGACGGCTTGCCGGACGCCATGGTGCCGGGTGAAGACATCGCGGCCTCCGCCGCGGCGGGTGAAGACATCGCGGCCTCCGCCGCGGCGGGTGAAATCACCGCCACGCCGCTGGATGGGGACGGCAGCGCCATCGCCGCCTCGGCCGCCGCGGCCATTGCCGCGGCGCCGCGGCCCGAAGATTACCGGCCTCCCGCGCCTTCGGCGGCGCGCACGCCTGCGGGCGGGGCCACCGGCAACCTGGACCGCGCCTATGTCCAGATCGGCATCTTCTCCGTGCAGGAAAACGCCACCAATACCGGGCAGGCCTTGCGCAGCGTCGGCCTGGAGCCCACAATCTATGATCAGTCGAGCAATGGCCGCCAGTTCTGGCGCGTCGTGGTCGGACCGGCGGATTCGGTGGCGACACGCGATGCGATACTGGCGAATGTGCGGGAGCTTGGCTTTGAAGATGCCTTTTTCGTAAGTCGATAGGACGCCATGTTCAGCTCTCTTCTCACCAAGGCCGCCGCGATCTTCCTCGCGGCGGTTTTCGTTTGCGCCCCCCTCACCGCCGCCGCCCAGGGCTACGAGACGCAGGCCGGATCGGCCTGGGTCTATGACCACGCCTCGGGACAGGTGCTGATGGCGGTCAATGCCGACGTGCCGTTGCCGCCGGCCTCCATGTCGAAACTGATGACGCTGCTGATGACCTTCGAGGCGCTGCGCGAGGGCCGCCTGACCCTGGAGACGCGGGTGCCGGTTTCCGAACACGCGATGAGCTTCGGCGGCTCCACCATGTTCCTCAACACGCAAGACCGCCCCACGATCGAGGAATTGATCCGCGGCGTGGTGATCGTGTCCGGCAACGATGCTTCCGTGGTGCTGGGCGAAGCGCTCAGCCCCGACGGGACGGAGGCCGGCTTCGCCACCCTGATGACCCAGCGGGCGCAGCAACTGGGCCTGACCCAGTCGACCTTCCGCAACGCGTCGGGCTGGCCCGCCGAAGGCCACCGCATGTCGATGCATGACCTCGGGCTGGTCGCCCGGCACATCATCGAGGATTTCCCCGAATATTACACCTATTTCGCCGAGACCGAGTTCGATTACGAGGGCCGCAGCCCGGCCAATCGCTTCAACCGCAACCCGCTGCTGACCCTCGGGATCGGGGCGGACGGGCTGAAGACCGGCCACACGCAGGAAGCGGGCTACGGGCTTGTCGGCTCGGCCGTGCAGGGCGACCGGCGGGTGACCTTCGTGATCTCGGGCCTGCCCTCGGCCGAGGTCCGCGCGGCCGAGGCCGAGCGCATCGTGACCTGGGCGTTCAGGCAATTCGTCATGGGCGACGTCCTGCGCGAAGGGGTGGAGATCGCCCGCGCCGCGGTGTTCCTCGGGGCAGAGGATAGCGTCGGGCTCGCGGCGGCGGAGGATGTCCGCATGTTGCTGCCCGCCCTGCTGGACCCCGAGATCGAAGCGACCCTGACCTACACCACCCCCCTGCCCGCGCCGGTGCGCGCGGGCGACGTCGTGGGCGAACTGCATATCGTGCAGGGCATCACCGGGTTCGAGGCCCGCGTGCCCGTGCTTGCGATGGCCGACGTGGCACGTGGCGGGCCGATGGTGCGCCTGCGCGCGGCCTTCGCGGACGTCATGGGCATGGTGCGGGGCGGCGGCGAAGAGGCGGCGCTGCCCGCCTCCTGAGGGCGGCAATCCGGGGCGCGCGGGGACCGGAGGGGGCGCTGCCCCCGCCCTGCGGGCCCCCCCGGAGGTTTTTTGGCCAAGATGAAAGGCGGGCGGGGAAGGCGCGGGCGGGGGAGGCGCGGGCGCGTTTCCAGGCGCGGGCTTGCCGAGGCGGGCGCGGTATGCGAGGCCTCGACCCGAAAGACCCCAAAGGCCGCGCATCCGTCAGACATGTCCCAGTCCCCTGCCCTGTTCATCAGCCTCGAAGGCATCGACGGTTGTGGCAAGTCCACCCAGGCGCGGTTGCTGGCCGAGTGGTTGCGCGCGCGCGGGCGCGATGCCGTGCTGACGCGCGAACCGGGTGGCGCGCCGGGGGCGGAAGAGATCCGGCGCCTGCTGGTGGAGGGCGATCCGGAGCGCTGGAGCCCCGAGACGGAGATCCTGCTCTTCACCGCCGCGCGCCGTGATCACCTGGAACGGACGATCCGTCCGGCGCTGGCGGCCGGGCGCGACGTGGTGACGGACCGGTTCGCCGACAGCACCCGCGTCTACCAGGGCGCCACGCGGGGCGATCTGCGCGGCTTGGTGGACCAGATCCATGCCGCCGCCATCGGGGTGGAGCCGGACCTGACGCTGATCCTCGACATGGACCCGGCCGCGGCGCTTGCCCGCGGGCTGGCCCGGGACAGCGGCGAGGACCGGTTCGAGGAATTCGGCCTGGCCTTCCAGCACAAGTTGCGCGCGGGCTTCCGGGCGCTTGCGGTGGCCGCGCCCGGGCGCTGTCGTCTCGTGGATGCCGATGCGCCGCCCGAGGTTCTGGCGCAGGTGTTGCAGGGGCATGTCGCGGACCGGCTGACGCCGTGAGCACCGGCGCGGGCGCGCGCAGGCGGGCGCGGGCGCGCCCCGGAGATGCAGAAGGCGCCGGTCCGGGCATCGCCGCGGCGCGAGAATTGATCTGCCATTGATCTACCCTGCACCCCGGATCGCGCCCATGCTACACCCGGTCCCATGTCCGACGATACCGTTCCCGAATCCGACCGCCTCGACGGCGCGCCCCATCCACGGGCGGCGGCGCGGCTGTTCGGGCAAGATGCGGCAGAGGCCGCGTTCCTCGGGGCCGTCGCATCGGGCAAGCTGCCCCATGCCTGGCTCCTGACCGGGCCAAGGGGCGTCGGCAAGGCGACCTTCGCGTGGCGCGCCGCCCGCTTCCTGCTGGCCACCCCGCCTGATGCCGGCGCGGACGACATGTTCGGCGCGCCAGCCCCGCCCGCAACGCTCGACATCGCCCCCGATCATCCCGTCGCCCGGCGCGTCGCGGCCCTCAGCGAGCCGGGGCTGTTCCTGCTGCGCCGCCCCTGGCAGGACAAGGAAAAGCGCCTCGCCACGCAGTTGACCGTGGACGAAGTGCGCGGACTGAAAGGGTTTTTTCACCTGTCCGCCGCGGGCGCGCGCCGCGTGGTGATCGTGGACACTGCGGACGAGATGAACGCCAACGCTGCCAATGCCCTGCTCAAGGAGCTGGAGGAGCCGCCAAGGGGCGCCGTCCTGTTCCTCGTCTCCCACCGCCCCTCCGGCCTCTTGTCGACGATCCGGTCGCGCTGCCGCACGCTGCGCTTCGGCGCCTTGGGCGCCGCCGATCTTGCCGCGGCGCTGGCTCAGGCCGGGGCCGAACCGCCCAAGTCGGCGGCGCTGGCCACCTTGGCCCAGGGCTCTGTCGGGGCGGCCATGACGCTGGCGCAACAGGGCGGCCCGCAGATCTATGCCGATATCGCCAAGCTTCTGGAAACGCTGCCGAATATGGACCGCCCGCTGGCCCTGCGCCTCGCGGCGGCCACCGTCGGAAAGGGTCGCGAGGCCCGGTTCGACCTGACGCTCGCGCTGCTCGATACCGCGTTGGCGCGGGCCGCGCGGGTCGGGGCGACCGGACAGCCCCTGCCCGAGATCGCGCCGGGCGAAGCCGCGACGCTGCACCGCCTCGCACCGACGCCGTCCGCCGCGCGCCATTGGGCCGACCTGGCACAACGGCTGACCGCGCGGGCGCGACAGGGCAAGGCGGTCAACCTTGACCCCGCCGCGCTCATCTTCGATATCTTCCTCGACCTGGACCGCATGGCGGCCCGCCTCCGCCAGTCCGAGCCTTCATGACCCCGCAGATCGTCGACAGCCATTGCCACCTCGATTTCGACAGCCTCCGTGTCGAATTGCCCGACGTGATCTCGCGCGCCGCGCAGGCGGGCGTGTCGCGCATGGTCACGATCTGCACGCGCCTGCGCAACGCGCCACAGGTGCAGGCCATCGCCGAGGCGCATGCACCGGTGTTCTGGGCCGCTGGCACCCATCCGATGTCCGCCGCGGAGGAGCCGATGGCGACGGTGGAACAGCTCCAGGACCTTGCCACGCATCCGAAATTCGTCGGGATCGGAGAGACCGGGCTCGATTACCACTACACCGCCGACAGCAAGGCCGTGCAGCACGACAGCCTGCGCGTGCATATCGAGGCCGCGCGGCGCACGCGCCTGCCGCTGATCATCCATGCCCGCGATGCCGATGCGGACATGGCGCGCATCCTGGCCGACGAATACCGCGCGGGGGCCTATACCTGCGTCATGCATTGCTTCAGTTCCGGCGCGGCGCTGGCCGGGGCAGCGCTGGATCTGGGCTTCTACCTCAGCATGTCGGGCATCACCGCCTTTCCCAGGAGCCAGGCGCTGCGCGACATCTTCGCCGCCGTCCCGCTGGACCGGATCCTGCTGGAAACCGACAGCCCCTACCTCGCGCCACCGCCCCATCGCGGCAAGCGCAACGAGCCTGCCTTTACCGCCCATACCGCCCGCGCGGCGGCCGAGGCCCTTGGCCTCGACTATGCCGACTTCGCGGCGCGCACGTCCGCCAATTTCGACCGGCTGTTCTGGAAAGCCGCCGGGGGCGCTGCACGGAATGGCTGAATTGCGCTTCACCATCCTTGGCTGCGGATCGTCCGGCGGGGTGCCGCGCCTTGGCGGGCATTGGGGCGATTGCGACCCCACGAACCCGCGCAACATCCGCCGCCGCTGTTCGCTGCTGGTGGAGCGTCAGACGGAACAGGGCACCACCACGGTGCTTATCGACACTTCCCCCGACCTGCGCGCGCAACTGCTGGACGCGGGCATCGGGCGGCTGGACGCCGTGCTCTACACCCATGCCCATGCCGACCACGTCCATGGCCTCGACGATCTGCGGATGATCGTGTTCAACATGCGCGCCAAGCTGCCCGTCCATGCCGATGGACCCACCCAGAACGACCTGATCAGCCGCTTCGGCTATGCCTTCGTGCAGCCGCCCGGTTCCGCCTATCCTCCGATCCTCGATCTCAACGCCATCGACGGCGATGTGACGGTGGACGGCCCGGGCGGCCCGATCACCTTCACCCCGTTCGAAGTCACCCATGGCAATATCGACGCGCTCGGCTTTCGCATTCACGATGTCGCCTACCTGCCCGATGTCTCGGCCATCCCCGAACCGGTCTGGCCCATGCTGGCGGGGCTCGATTGCTGGATCGTCGACGCCCTGCGCCGCACCCCGCATCCCAGCCACAGCCACCTGTCCAACACCCTGGAATGGATCGCCCGCGCAGCCCCCCGCCGCGCCGTCCTGACGAACCTGCATATCGACCTCGATCATGACACGGTCGCGAACGAGACGCCCGACCACGTCACCCCCGCCCATGACGGCATGACCCTGCGATACGAGGTCTAGGTGGGCGACCTGATCGCCATTGTCCTGCCGGTCTTCCTTGTCGTCGGCGCGGGCTATCTGGCCGTCTGGCGCGGGCTGTTCAAGGACAGCGCCGTGGACGGGCTGATGGTCTTCACCCAGAAATTCGCCATCCCCTGCCTGCTGTTCACCGCAATCGCCACGCTGGACCTGGGCGACCAGCTCGATCTGTGGCTGCTGGGCGCCTATTACGGAGGCGCGGGGACGTCTTTCGGCCTGGCGGTGGTGGGCGCGCGCGTGCTGTTCGCGCGCCCCTGGCCCGATTGCGTGGCCATCGGCTTCGCCGCCATGTTCGCCAATTCCGTGCTGCTGGGCCTGCCGGTGACCGAACGCGCCTTCGGGGCCGGGGCGCTGGCGCCGAATTATGCGATCATCGCCTTCAACGCGCCGTTCTGCTACCTCGTCGGCATCACCACGATGGAGATCGTGCGGGCCGAGGCGCGCGGCCGACACCTGGTCCGGGCCGTGGCCAACGCCATCTTCCGCAACGCGCTGATGATCGGGATCGCGGCGGGCTTCGTCGTGAACCTCTCGGGCCTCACGATCCCCACCGTGGCGCAGGACGCGCTCGATCTGATGATCCGCGCCGCCCTGCCGGCCGCGCTGTTCGGGCTTGGCGGCGTTCTCTACCGCTACAAGCCCGAAGGCGACGTCGGCCCCATCGCGATGCTCTGCGCCCTGTCTCTCCTGGTGCATCCCGCGCTTGCCTACGCCATCGGCACGATCGGAGGGCTCAGCACCGGACAGATGCGCTCGGCCGTGCTGACGGCAGCGATGGCGCCGGGCATCAACGCCTACATCTTCGCCGACATGTATGGCGTCGCGCGGCGCGTCGTGGCCTCGACCGTGCTGATCGGCACCGCGCTGACCGTGCTGGGCGCGTCGTTCTGGCTGCTGGTCCTGCCGTAGGCCCAGAGCACGTCCGCGACGCGCAAGACCGGTCCCGGTGTTGCGCGACGTGCGCTAGGCCGCAAGGATGGCGCGCGCCTCTGCCCCGCGCAGGGCAGGACGGGAGATGTCGCGCGCGCCGAGGCGGCGGACTTCCGGGAACAGGGCGTCGATCTCGGACATGGCATCGGCCCCAATGGTGCCCAGGGCGATGTCGCCGGGATGCAGGCTTTCGGCTTCCACCCCCTCGGCCAGCAAGGTGCGGTGCCCGTCCAGCAGCAGGTGCAGATAGGTGATCTGCCCGCCGGTCCGCAGATGCACGCCGTCCATGCCCAGGAAATGAACCGCCGGAACCCAGACGCTGTCGGCGCCGAACAGCAACTCGGCCCGCCAGCCCCGCACCATCAGCCGATGCTGGCGCGACACGGCCAGCGCGCGGGTGTTGCCGATGGCACCCGGAGCGAACACCACGGGCGCGAAGCGGCCGGTCGCCGGGAAACTGCGGCGGCCGATCCAGCGGATCGGCTCCGCGCCGCCCTCCAGCGTGGTGACAAGATCGCCCGCCGCCAGATCCTCGATCGCGACCCCGCCCGATGGCGTCGCGATCACGGTGCCCGCCGCGAAGCAGATCGGCGTTGCGTAGGAGGCCGCGCTGTAATTCGGTCCCTCCTGCGCGCTGATCACCGTCAGCGGCACGTTGATCGGCGGAAATCCCCCCTCCGGCCCGATGAAGGCAAGGCCCTCGATGGTGCCGTAGGCGGGCGACCCGGTCGAGAAGTTGAACGCGACCAGTTGATAGGTATTGCCGTCCGGATCGGTGACGGTGATGCCGTATTCGGCCTCCACCATCGTGCCCGCCGCGAAGGTCGTGAAGGATCCCGGCGACGTCTCCACCGTTTCCGAATTCACCAGCGTCTGGCTGGTGTCGCTGTCCTGGAAATTGGTGTCACCGGCACTGTCGTTGATCTCGATTTCCTGCCACGACCTGGACTGGAGCGTGATCGTCGCGCCAACCATATGGCTGCCGTCGCCTTGCGTCACACCGTCAAGACCAGCCCCGCCGGTGGTGCCGCTGACGGTCATCTGACCCTCCGGCAGCATGAAGATGGAATATGCCACTGTGCCCCCCTAATTCCCACACGGGAACCGAGGTAGCACATCAATGCGGCGCTCTGCAGGAAGAATTGTGACCAGCCGATGGCAAGCCGTCAATGCCGGTGGAACGCCCGTCTCAGCTCGGGGACATGCCGCGCAATCGCTCGGACCGGCGGCGCAACATCTCGACCGTGGCAAGAAGCACGATGGACACCGCCACCAGCACCGTCGCGGCGGCCAGGATCACCGGGCTGATCTGCTCGCGCAGGCCGGTGAACATCTGCCACGGCAGCGTCTGCTGACCGGCGGAGCCGACGAAGATCACCACCACCACCTCGTCGAACGACGTGATGAAAGCGAACAGCCCGCCCGAGATCACGCCCGGCAGGATCAGCGGCATCTGGATGCGGAAGAACGTCGTCACCGGCCCGGCCCCAAGGTTCGCCGCCGCCCGCGTCAGGGATCGGTCGAAACCGACCAGCGTGGCGGTCACCGTGATAATGACGAAGGGAATGCCAAGCGCCGCATGGGCCAGCACCACCCCCATGAAGGTGCCCTGCAACCCGATGCGCGAATAGAAGAAATACATCCCCGCCGCCGAGATGATCAGCGGCACGATCATCGGGGAAATCAGGATCGCCATGATCGCCCCCTTGAACGGCACATGGCTCTGCGACAACCCGATCGCCGCCAGCGTGCCGAAGCCCACCGACAGCAGCGTCGCCACCGGCGCGATCCGCAGCGAATTGCGCATCGGCGTCATCCATTCCTCGCCCTGCAATCCGGACAGCTTGCCGACAACCAGGCCAATGATGGCAAGGATCAGGATCGGGAACAGGTTCGTGGTGTTCCGGAACACCTTCAATCCGACGCTGATCACCATCCCCGCGCCAAGCCCGATCAGCAACCCCGTCCACGGATAGCCGCTGGTGCCGAAGAAGGCGCGGTAATGGCGCAGGCTGAACGCGTCCGGGTCCAGCGCCAGCATCCCCGGCGTGAAGGTGAAGAAATCCTCGGCATTGAAGCTCAGCGGGATGATCGTCAGGATCGGCGCGATCAGAAAGAAGAAGATCAACCCGCAGATCACCCGGAAGGCGTAGAACCAGACGCGTTGGCCGAACGTGGCATAGGGCGGAAGTTTCGTGTTCATCTGCGTTTATCCCAGCTTCACGTTATCGATGCCCACGATCCGGTCGTAGAGCCAGTAGAGAACCAGAACCAGCGCCAGCAGGATCGAACCCAGCGCCGCCGCCAGCCCCCAGTTCAGCGATTGCGAGATATGGTAGGCGATCCGGTTCGAAATGAAGGTGCCGGTGCGTCCGCCCACGATCTCGGGCGTGATGTAGTAGCCGATGGACAGGATGAACACGAGGATGCAGCCCGCCCCGATGCCGGGGATCGACTGCGGGAAATACACCCGCCAGAACGCGGTCCAGTTCGTCGCTCCCAGCGATTTCGCCGCCCGCACATAGGCGGGCGGGATCGTCTTCATCACCGAAAACAGCGGCAGGATCATGAACGGCAGCAGGATATGCGTCATCGCGATGATCGTGCCCACCTGGTTGTTGATCAGCGCAAGGCGCGCGTCATCCGCGACCAGCCCGATCCAGACGAGAAGGTCGTTGATGACGCCCTGTTGCTGCAACAGCACCTTCCAGGCGGAGGTCCGCACCAGAAGCGAGGTCCAGAACGGCAGCAGCACAAGGATCAGCAGCAGGTTGGACGACCGGGACGGCAGGTTCGACAGCAGGAACGCGATCGGGTAGCCCAGAAGCACGCAGGACAGGGTGATGACCACCGACATGAAGATCGTGCGCTGGAACAGCAGCACGTAAACCCGCTGTCCCTCGGGTTGCGCAGCGACGCCGTCAGGCGTCAGTCGCAGGTCGATGGCAGCCAGGAAATAACCGGCCGTGAAGGGATCCGAGAACGCCTGGATCGTGGCCCAGGTGCCGGTTTCCACCCAGTCGTCGTTCACCTCGCCCCAGGCTTCCATCGCCGTCATCCCCTCGAACGCGGGTGCGGCGGCGGCGGCTTCGGCCAGCAGGTCGGCCATCGGCCCGTCATAATCGGGCACGCCCCGGATCAGGTCGCGGTAGAGGGCAAGATAGACGGTGTTCCAGGGTTGTTCGGCCGCGGGATTGTCGTCGTCCACCTCCTGGACCGTGCGCGCAAAGGACCGGTAGGCGTCGGCGGCTTCGGGCAGGGCCTCCTGCGCCGCTGTGCTCAGGCGGAACCGGCGGCCCTGGTCCTCGGCCGTGGCGTTGTCTGCCAGCCAGTCCGGGGCGCCCATCAGCGCAACCCAGGTAGCGGGCTCTTCCCAGGCCGGATCAAGCGCGATGAACTGGTCGGCATACTCCTCGCCGATATCCGCCACGCCGCGGCCCGATTGCCGGAAGGTCGACGAAATCCCCGACGTCTCGTAATTGAGCCGCGAGCCAAGCCGCGTGTGCAGGCGCCGCTCGGCGGCTTCCATGAAATCATGGGCCAGCGCGGCATAGACGTCTTCGGACGGCAGCCCGGTGCCATCCCAATCGTCCAGCGCCACGACCGTGCGCGGCAAGGTTTCGGACACGATCTGGTTTTCGACCGAGCGGAACAGCATGTCCACGATGGGCGCGATGAAGGTCACGAGAATGAAGATCAGCAGCGGCGCGATCAGCATCAGCGCGCGCAACTTCTGGCGGCGCAGCGCGCGCGCCAGCGACCGCTTCAGCGGGCGGCCATCGGAGGCGATCATCGGGCCGGTCTGGGGCGTCGTGTCGGCCATGGTCACACACCCTCCGCGACAAGGATCACGGTGTCGGCCGTGCGCCGCCGGATGTCGGCGATGTCTTGATGATCCGGGTCGTTGCAGGCGGCCATGGCGGCCCCATGACCCGGGAATTCAATGGCGACGTGACGCATCGGCATCTCGCCTTGCGCCACTTGCGCCTGCCCGCCCCGGGCAACGCCCCGCGCAACGC
>CAZTUG010000072.1:0-4803 GCA_964615955.1 uncultured Roseicyclus sp. | reverse complement strand
CGCCCCGGGCAACGCCCCGCGCAACGCAGGTGCCACCAGGCGCCTGCAAGATCGGCGTGTCACGCTCGATATGGTGCTTGTGGGCCTCTGGGTCGTTCACCGTGATATGTCCGATGATATAGCCTTTGGGCATGAGTCTCGCCTTGTGCGTCTGGGGGTGGAGGGGGCGACACACCTGCATCGCCCCGCCCGTCATGTCGCCGCGCCGGACCGGTTCCGGCGCGGCATCCCGTCAAGCCTGACTGGAAGCCTTACTGGGCCAGCCATGCCTGGAAGCGTGCATCCAGATCATCGCGGTAATCCGCCCACCACAGGTAGTTGAACAGGATGGTCCGCTGTGCGTTGTTCGGATCGGTCGGCATGTGCGGCGCCATCTCGATGCCCAGGTCGGCATGCTGACCCACCAGCGGCGCCGAGGATGCCCGTGCCGGACCGTAGGAGATGTAGGCCGCCTGATCCGCCAGACGCTGGGTGTCCGTGGCGAAGCGCACGAAGTCCAGCGCGCGGGCCAGCCGGTCTTCCGGCAGACCTTCGGGAATGATCCAGCCGTCCAGGTCGAACACCTGCGCGTCCCAAAGCATCGCGATCGGCTGATCCTGCTCCTCGATCGCCGAGAAGAGACGGCCATTGTAGGTCGTGCCGATCACGGCTTCCCCATCGGCCAGTGCCTGGATCGCTTCCGCCGCCGAGTTCCACCAGATCGTGTTGTCCTTGATGGTATCGAGCATCGCGAAGGCCTGCGCGATCCCCTCCTCGGTCTCCAGCGTATCGTAGATGTCTTCCATGGCCACGCCCGAACACAGCAGCGCCCATTCCATGTTGTTGATCGGCCGCCGCTCCAGCGTCCGCTGGCCGGGGAAGGTCTCGGTGTCGAAGATCGCGCAGATGTCGGTCGGCGTATTGCCGTTCCACTCATCCACGTCGGTCCGGTACCCGGCCGTGGTCGAATAGACGATCTGCGGAATGAAGCAATCCGATACGATCAGATCGCCGAAATCGTCCGATGGCGCCGAGCCGTCGTCGCCGGGCGCAAGAACCGCGTCATGGTCGATCTCCATCGCCAGGCCCTCGTCGCACAGCCGGATGGCATCGGAGGCCACGACGTCCACGACGTCCCAGGTCACGTTGCCCGCTTCGTCCATGGCGCGCAGGCGGGCGACGGCCTCGGGCGAGCTTTCGTCCCAGATGATGGTCAGCCCGTCATTCAGTGCGCCATAGGGATCGGAATAGGCCCGAACCTGGCTCGTCTGGTAGGCACCGCCCCAGGATACAAGCGTCAGGCTGTCGGCCATGTCCTGGGCGATGGCGCTGCTGGCGGCCATGCTGGCACCAGTCGTCAAAAGCAGTAGGCTTCTGAGTGTCATGTGGTCTTTCTCCTCTGTTGAACGTCGCCACAGCCCGTCACCGGACCCCGTGGCTTGGTCTTCCGCGGTGTGCCATGCTGGCCCCGCATTCACGCATCCAGCGCACGGCAATCCTGTGGACGCCAGCCGATCTCGATGCTCTCCCCCGGTTTCAGCCTGCGCTGATCGGGGGCATTGCGTGTCTTGATGATGAAATTGTCCACGCCCGCAACGCGCAGGCGGGTGCGGTAGATGTCGCCCATATAGACGAATTCCAGAACCTCCGCCTTCAGGGTATGGGCGCCGTCCGTCAAACGCTCGGGGTTCATCTCCACCCGCTCGGGCCGGATCGACACCTGCGTGCTGTCGCCCACCTCCGAAACATTGACCGGCAGCGCGTCGATCACCGATCCGTCGGCCAAGGTCACCTCGCACATGTTGCCCGACATCTTGCTGACCGTGCCCTGCAACGTGTTGTTCTCGCCGATGAACTGGGCCACGAAACTGTTCTGCGGCTCCTCGTAGAGCGTATCGGGCGCGGCCAGTTGCTGGATGCGGCCGTCGTCGAACACCGCCACGCGGTCCGACATCGTCAGCGCTTCGGTCTGGTCGTGGGTCACGTAAACGGTCGTGATCCCCAATTCATGCGCCAGGTTGGTGATCTCGAACTGCAACGTCTCGCGCAATTGCTTGTCGAGCGCGCCAAGCGGTTCGTCCATCAGCACCAGTTCCGGCTCGAACACCAGCGCGCGCGCCAGCGCGATGCGCTGCTGCTGCCCGCCCGACAGCTGCGTCGGGCGACGGCTGATGAAGTCACCCATCTGCACCATGTCCAGCGCCCGGGCGATCTTTTCCTCGCGCACCGATTTGCCGATGCGCCGCACTTCCAGCGGGAAGGACAGGTTCTCCCCAACGGTCATGTGCGGGAACAGGGCGTAATTCTGGAACACCATCCCGATGCCGCGCTTGTGGGGGGGGATGTTGTTGATCGGCTTTCCGCCGAGCGTGATCTCGCCGTTGGTGGCGGTCTCGAACCCTGCCAGCATCATGAGGCAGGTCGTCTTGCCGGACCCCGAAGGCCCAAGCATGGTCAGGAATTCACCCTTGCCGATCTGCAGGTTCAAATCCTTGACGACGAGAATCTCGCCATCATAGCTTTTCTGCACACCATCAAAGGCGACGAAGGCGTCGCTATCCGTTGAGGCCAAACCTCACTCCCCTGTTGTCACCGTGCGATGTCTGCGACCGATCGGCCTTGCCCGCACTTTCAGACTTGAACCTACCCGGGGAACCCACGGCTGTTCAAGCGTCGGCGGCCAAAAGGTCCTCCTTAAGGGCATATTTCCTGCACATTACGCCTATTCGGGGCGATTTGCACGGCGCTTGCCGCATGTCGCGTCGGTCTGACCGCGCCTTGATTGCCTTTTCAACATGGAATACGCCTGCCCCTGCGCGTATCGACGCCCCCCAAGGATGGCCACTTGCCGCATATGTCCCCCCTTCCCCCTGCGGTCCGCGCCCCATGACGGACCGGCCCGACAGCCTCGATCACGCGCCGTTTCCGCGCAACCTGCTGCGCCGGCTCTGGACGGAACATATCCGCCGGTTCTGGCCGATCCTCGTGCTGGCCGTGGTTCTGATGAGCCTCGAGGGCGCGGCCATCGGGGCCTTCGCGTGGCTCGTGCAGCCGCTGTTCGACAGGCTCTTCGCCGCGGGCTCGATGGAGGGCGTGGGCTGGATCGCGGCGCTGGTGGGCGGCTTGTTCGTGCTGCGCGCCACGGCGGGCTTCGCACAACGCGTCCTGATGGCGGGCGTCGGCATCCGGGTGGTCGCCGACCTGCAATCGCGCATGGTGGCGCATCTGATGACCCTGGACATGGCGTTCTTTCAGACCAACGCCCCCGGGTCGCTGATCGAACGGGTGCGCGGCGACACCGCGACCTTGCAGTCGTTGTCCTCCTCGGTGCTGATCTCGCTCGGGCGGGACACGATCACGCTGCTCTCGCTGCTGGCGGTGATGCTCTGGACGGACTGGATCTGGACGCTGTTCGCGCTGTTCGGATTGCCGCTCTTCGTGCTGCCACTGATCGCGGTGCAACGCTACATCCGCCGCACCGCCACAGCCGCCCGCATCGCCGCCGCGCGCCTGTCCACGCGGCTGGACGAGATCTTTCACGGCGTCCAGACCATTCGCCTCAACCAGCTGGAGGCGCACGAGAACAAGCGGTTCCGTGCGCAGATCAAGGATTTCCTGCGCCCGTCGATCCGCGCCCAGATCGGCAATGCCACGAACCCCGCGATGATCGACCTCGTCGCCGCGGCGGGGTTCGTGACGGTGCTCTACCTCGGCGGGCAGGACATCATCGCGGGCGACAAGACGCTGGGGCAGTTCATGTCCTTCTTCACCGCCCTTGGCCTTCTGTTCGAACCGCTGCGCCGCCTTGCCTCCATCGCGGGCCAGATCCAGGCAGCCTCCGCCTCGCTCCAGCGCGTCTATGCGGTGTTCGAAGCCCGCCCGACCATCCTGGACCCCGAAGCGCCCCGCCCCGCGCGTCCGGGCGACATCGTCTTTGACGACGTTCATTTCGCCTATGGCGACGTGCCCGTGCTGCGCGGCCTCAGCTTCACGGCACTGGAAGGCAAGACAACGGCCCTCGTCGGCGCGTCGGGGGCGGGCAAGACCACCGTTTTTGCGGTCCTGACGCGGTTGATCGCCCCGACCTCGGGCACGGTCAGCCTGGGCGGCGAGCCCGTGGACCGGATGGACCTGGCCGCCCTGCGCGATACCATTGCCGTGGTCGGGCAGGACACCGCGCTGTTCGACGAAACCATCGCCGCCAATATCCGCATGGGCGACCTGACCGCGTCCGATGCACAGATCAGCGCCGCCGCCCGCGATGCCTCGGTCCTCGAATTCGCCGATGCGATGCCGGGCGGCTTGGCCACGCTGGTCGGCCCGCGCGGGTCGGGCCTGTCGGGCGGCCAGCGCCAGCGCGTGGCGATTGCGCGCGCCATGCTCAAGGCCGCGCCCATCCTGCTGCTGGACGAACCGACCTCGGCGCTGGACGCGCAATCCGAACGCCTGGTCGGCGCGGCGCTCGACCGCCTGTCTCAGGGCCGCACCACGCTGGTGATCGCGCATCGCCTGTCGACGATCCGCGCCGCCGACAAGATCGTCGTGATGGAGGCCGGCCGCGTGATCGAGGAAGGCACCCATGACACCCTGCTGGCGCAAGGCGGCGCCTACGCGCGGCTGCATCAGTTGCAGATCTCGGGCGAGGCATAGACCCGCCCGACATTCTTCTGCGACCGCCGCGCGACGGGGCCGGGGTATGGCCGACCGGCGGGCGCGGTGACGGCAGGTTTCCGCGCCGAAAACAGGTGGCCCCTCTCAGCAGCCGGGCGCCGCAGGTTTTCCGCTCCGCCTCACGGCCGCGCTCACGGCCGCGCGCGGGGGGGG
>CAZTUG010000071.1:0-16962 GCA_964615955.1 uncultured Roseicyclus sp. | reverse complement strand
ACTGATGGACCCTGTCGGGGGTGTTTGGGGCCTGACCGGCCTTCGGGGAGGACGGTGTGGCATCGCGGGGATCGCGAATGGCCCGATCCAAGCGGGCGTCCCGTTCGATTTCGTGGCGCCCGTGGTGGCCTGTCGCCCGTGGCGCCCGCCTGATCTGGCGGGGCGGACGGGAAAGCCGTAGTCTGCGCACATGAGCGACCTGTTCGACACCGCCCCGCCGCCCGACACCCCGAAAGGCCCGCGCCCGCTGGCCGATCGCTTGCGCCCGCGCGCGCTGGACGAGGTGATCGGGCAGGCGCATCTGCTGGGGCCTGAGGGCGCGCTCAGGGTGATGCTGGATGCCGGGGCGTTGTCGTCGCTGATCTTCTGGGGGCCGCCGGGGGTGGGCAAGACCACCATCGCGCGGCTGCTGGCCGATGAGAGCGACCTGCACTTCGTGCAGATCAGCGCCATTTTCACCGGCATGCCGGACCTGCGGAAGGTGTTCGACACGGCCAAGATGCGCCATGCGAACGGACAGGGGACGCTGCTGTTCGTCGATGAGATCCACCGCTTCAACAAGGCGCAACAGGACGGGTTCCTGCCGCATATGGAGGATGGCACGATCCTGCTGGTGGGCGCCACGACCGAGAATCCGTCTTTCGAGTTGAACGCTGCCGTGATGTCGCGAAGTCAGGTCATGGTTCTTGAGCGGCTGAGCGATGCCGATCTGGAGGCGTTGCTGGTGCGGGCGGAAGCGGAGCTTGGCCGCACGCTGCCGTTGCTGCCCGATGCCCGCGTCAGCTTGCGCGAGATGGCGGACGGGGACGGGCGCGCGTTGTTGAACCTGGTGGAGCAGGTGGCGGCGTGGAAGGCGGAGCCGCTGGATACCAAGGCGCTGGGGGCGCGGTTGCAGCGCCGTGCGGCGCAATACGACAAGTCGGGCGATGCCCATTACAACCTGATCTCGGCCTTGCACAAATCGGTGCGCGGGTCTGACCCGGACGCGGCCTTGTATTGGTTCGCGCGAATGCTGGAGGGCGGCGAGGACCCGCGTTACCTGGCGCGGCGGATCACGCGGATGGCGGTGGAGGATATCGGGCTGGCCGACCCGCAGGCGCAGCGCCAGTGCCTCGACGCGTGGGAGACCTATGAACGGCTCGGCTCGCCCGAGGGGGAATTGGCCTTGGCGCAGGCGGTGATCTACCTTGCGCTCGCGCCGAAATCGAACGGGGCCTATGTGGCCTACAAGGCAGCGCGGGCGAGTGCGAAATCCACCGGCTCCGCCCCGCCGCCCAAGCACATCCTGAACGCGCCGACCGCGCTGATGAAGGATCAGGGCTATGGCAAGGGCTATGACTACGATCACGATGCGGAGGACGGGTTTTCCGGGGCGAACTACTTCCCCGACACCATGTCGCGCGCCCATTTCTACGCCCCCAGGGAGCGCGGCTTCGAGCGGGATCTGAAGAAGCGGCTGGACTGGTTCGAAAGCCTCCGCAAGAAGCGCAGGACATGAGCGCCAGAGGGGCAGCCGAAATGGGCCGACCGTTGACAATCCGCGCGCCGCGCCGCATCCCCCGCCCATGATTGCTGTCCTTCAAGTTGCCCTTGGCGGGGCCGTTGGTGCCGTGCTGCGATACCTGACGGGCATCGGGATGGTTCGCCTGTTGGGGCACGGAGCGTTTCCGCTGCCGATCCTGACGGTGAACGTGGTCGGCTCGGTCCTGATGGGCGTCTTCGTGGTGGTCGCGGCGCAGCGCGGGCTGACACATCTGTCGCCGCTGGTGATGACCGGCTTCCTGGGCGGGTTCACCACGTTCTCGGCGTTCTCGCTCGAGGCGGTGACGATGTATGAACGCGGCGATGTGGGGCAGGCGGCGCTTTACGTGGGACTGTCGGTGGTGCTGTCCATCGCGGGCTTGATGGCGGGCCTGTGGCTGGCGCGGGGGATTTTCGGATGAGTGCGGTTCAGACCCTGGTGGTCGGCGCGGACGAGGGCGATCAGCGGCTGGACCGCTGGTTCCGGCGGCATTTTCCCCACATTCCGCAGGGCCGGATCGAGAAGATGTGCCGCAAGGGCGATATCCGCGTCGATGGCGGGCGGGTAAAAAGCTCGACCCGGGTGGCGGTGGGCCAGAGCGTGCGCATCCCGCCGCTCCCCGACAATGCCGCGCCCGGGCCGGACCACATGCGCGTGCCGAAAGTGTCGCAGGCCGATGCCGAGATGATCCGCCGCGCCGTGATCTACCGCGACGACCACATCATCGCGATCAACAAGCCGGCGGGATTGCCGACGCAGGGCGGCACCGGGCAGGTGCGGCATGTGGACGGGCTGGCCGAGGCGCTGTGCTTCGGCCTCGATGACAAGCCGCGGCTGGTGCATCGGCTGGACAAGGACACTTCGGGCGTCTTGCTGCTGGCGCGCACACGGATGGGGGCCAAGGCGCTGACCGACGCGTTCCGGGCGCGCAGCACGCGGAAGATCTACTGGGCCGCCGTCGCGGGGACGCCGTTTCCCAGGATGGGCACAATCAAGCTGGGGCTGGTGAAGGCACCGGGCCATGGGCGCAGTGGCGAGAACGAGAAGATGCGCTGCGTCCCGGTAGCGGAGATCGCGCAGGTCGAGGGCGCAAAGCGCGCCGAGACCGATTACGCGGTGCTGTCGAACCTGGGCGGGCGGGTGAGTTGGTGCGCCTTGGTGCCGATCACCGGGCGCACGCACCAATTGCGCGCGCATATGGCCGAGATCGGGCATCCGGTGATCGGCGACGGCAAGTATGGCGGCAGCGGGCAGGAGAACCTGGGCGATGGCTGGGGCGCGCAACTGGGCGGCGAAATCAGCCGCAAGCTGCATCTGCACGCGCGGTCACTGTCGTTCGAGCATCCGATGACGGGGGCCAAGGTGACCCTTGTGGCCCCGTTGCCCGACCACATGGCCAAGACCTGGTCGACCTTGGGCTGGGATCCGCGCGACGTGCCCGCCGACCCGTTCGAGGATGACGCGTTTTGACCCTGCGACTGGTGATCTTCGATGTCGATGGCACGCTGGTCGACAGCCAGGCGCATATCGTGGCCTCCATGGAGGGGGCCTTCGCGGCCCATGCCCTGCCCACGCCCGAACGCGCGGCGATCCTGTCGATCGTCGGGCTGTCGCTGCCCGAGGCCTTCGTACGGCTGGTGCCCGACCATGCCGATCGCCGCGACAGCCTTGTGCAGGCCTACAAGGACACCTTCGCGGACCTGCGCAGGACCGGGCACGGCCTGTCGCCGCTGTACCCCGGTGCGGCGGAGGTGCTGGCCGTGCTGGCGGCGCAGCCGGAGACGCTGCTGGGCATCGCCACGGGGAAGACGCGCCGGGGGTTCGATGTCCTGGTCGAGGAGCATGGCTGGACGGGTCTGTTCCAGACGGTGCAGGTGGCGGATCATCATCCGTCCAAGCCGCACCCGTCAATGGTGCTGACCTGCCTCGACGAGCTTGGGCTGAGCCTGGCGCAGGCCGTCATGGTGGGCGATACGAGCTATGACATGGCCATGGCGCGCGCTGCCGGGGTTGCGGGCCTTGGGGTCGGCTGGGGCTACCATGACGGTGCCGCCCTGATGCAGGCCGGTGCGCGCCGTGTCCTGCCCGATTTCGCCGCGCTTGTCCCGGCGCTGTCCGACATGCGGGCGGTCGCATGAGCGAGTGGAAGGCCAAGCGGTTCTGGACGGAGGTTTGTGTCGTCGCCGTGGAAGGCGGCTTTCGCGTGATGCTGGACGGGCGCGGCGTGGCGACGCCGGGCAAGTTGCCGCTGATCCTGCCGACCCGCGCCATGGCCGACGCCGTCGCTGCCGAATGGGCGGCGCAGGAGGGCGAGGTGAAGCCGCTGACGATGCCCAACACCCGCTCGGCCAATTCGGCGGTGGAGAGAGTCGCGCCGCAACACCGGCAGGTGGCCGAGATGCTGGCCAGCTACGGCGAGACCGATCTTTTGTGCTATCGCGCCGAGCGTCCGGCGGATTTGACGCTACGTCAGGCAGAGGGCTGGGATCCGCTGCTGGCTTGGGCGGCAGAGCGCTACGACGCGACCCTGCGGGTGACAGCCGGCGTGCTGCCGGTGGACCAGCCACAAGACAGCGTAAATCGCCTGGCGCAGGCGGTGGCCGGGGTGCCGCCTTTCCCGATGACCGCGCTGCACGATCTGGTCACCCTGACGGGGTCGCTTGTCCTGGGTCTGGCGGTAGCCGAAAAGCGGCTAACTGCCAATCATGCATGGGATTTGAGCCGAATCGATGAGGCCTGGCAGATGGCGCAATGGGGCGAAGACGCGGAGGCCGCCGAGGCCGCAGCCGCCCGAGCGGAACAATTGCAGCATGCCGAAAGGTTCTGGCGCCTCTGTTTCGCCGACTGACCGTCCCGGGGCAGGCCACGGATACCATTGTGCAATTTCTAGGCAATTGATGCCCGCGCGAGCGCAAACACCGTGTTTCTGCTTCCTTTTCGTCGATGCTCGCCCTTGACCTTGTGCACAGCTTTTGTCCACCTTGGGGGTGGAGGAGGTCAGCATAGGCGTCCCCGGCACATGCCAATGTCCGTCAGGAGAACGAAATGATCCCGCCGGGCGTATTCACAGGAAGAGGTAAACAATGAAAAAATCCGTATTTTTCGGCACACTGGCCGTTGCAGGTGCGGCCGCAGGGTTCGCGTCCGCGACCACACTCGAAGACGTTCAGGCGCGCGGTTCGCTGAATTGCGGCGTAACGACCGGCCTGACCGGTTTCGCGGCACCCGATGCCAGCGGTGAATGGCAAGGCTTCGACGTCGCGGTTTGTCGCGCTGTCGCGGCGGCTGTCCTGGGCGATGCAACGGCCGTCACCTTTGTCCCGACCACGGGGCAGACACGGTTCACCGCACTCGCCTCGGGCGAGGTCGATGTCTTGGCCCGAAACACCACTTGGACATTCAGCCGTGACACCGACCTTTCGTTCGAATTCGTCGGTGTGAACTACTATGATGGCCAAGGCTTCATGGTTCCGCGCGAACTGGGCGTGTCCTCGGCGCTGGAACTGGACGGCGCGACCGTCTGCATCCAGACCGGCACCACCACCGAACTGAACCTCGCCGACTTCTTCTCGTCGAACAACATGAGCTACGAGCCCGTGCCGATCGAGACGAACGCGGAAGCGCAGCAGCAATATCTTGCGGGTGCCTGCGACGTCTACACGACGGATGCCTCCGGTCTGGCTGCGACGCGTGCCACGTTCGAGGATCCCTCGGCCCACGTGATCTTGCCCGAGATCATTTCGAAAGAGCCGCTTGGCCCGCTGGTGCGTCACGGTGACCACGAGTGGGGCGATATCGTCCGCTGGACGCTGAACGCTCTGATTTCGGCGGAAGAACTGGGCGTGACGTCGGCCAACGTGGGCGAGATCGGCACCTCCACCCAAAACCCGGAGATCATGCGTCTTCTGGGCACCGAGGGTGATCTGGGCGCGATGATCGGCCTCGATGCCGACTGGGCCGCACGTGCGATCGCAGCCGTAGGAAACTATGGCGAGGTCTTCGAGGGCAATATCGGGGAAAGCACTCCGATCGGTCTGGCGCGCGGTCTGAACGCACAGTGGACCGATGGCGGCCTGCTCTACAGCCCGCCGTTCCGGTAAATCCTGACCAGGGGGGGCGCGGCCGCAAGGCTCGCGCCCTTTCCACATCCAGATCACAGCATGCCGCGCTTTCGGATAATCGGGCCACATCACGAGCCCGTCCTGCGCGGAACCGGACACAAAAAGACAGGGGGCCACCAGATGGCAACGATGACCGATCCGCCCGCACCGGCGTTTCGACTGAGCCAGCTTATCTATGACACGCGTTACCGGTCCATAACGATCCAGGTCATCGCGTTCATCCTGATCATGGCCGGTCTGTTCTGGTTGGTGAACAACGCGATCCAGAACCTCGCCGTGCTTGGCAAGGACTTCAACTTTGCCTTCCTTGGCAGCCGTTCCGGTTATGACATCAACCAGCGCCTGATCGAGTATTCCAACAACTCGACCCATGGCCGAGCCGCCATCGTCGGTATCCTCAACACGCTGCTGGTCGCCTTCCTGGGGTGCATGACCGCCACCATCCTTGGCGTCTTCGCGGGCGTGTTGCGCCTGTCGAAGAACTGGATCGTCGGCCGCCTGATGACTGTCTATGTCGAAGGCTTCCGCAACATTCCGCTGCTGCTGTGGATCATCGTGATCTTCGCGGTCATGACGGAATCGATGCCGCAACCGAGCGCATTCCGAGGTGACGATCCCGCCGCCTCCATGGTCTTGTGGGACAGCGTCGCCGTCACCAACCGCGGCGTCTACATTCCCAATGTCGTCTTCACCCGTTCGCTTGGTGGCAACGAGATGAGCGAGGCCGCAGATGGTGTGGCTGCCGCCGTGATCCCGTCGGTCAGCTTCGGGGATTGGGCGCTGTTCCTTGCTGCCCTGGTCGGCGGCATCGTGGCTGCCGGCGCGATGGGGCGGTGGGCCAATGCGCGCCAGGAGGCCACGGGCATCCGGCCGCCGGGTGTCTTGTGGATGCGCGCGGGGGCCATCTTGCTTCCGGCCGCCGCCGTGCTGATCGCGCTGGGTGCGACGCTGGATTATCCGGAGCTACGAGGCTTCAACTTTACCGGCGGCATCCAGCTTCGCAACTCGCTGATCGCGCTCTGGTTCGCGCTGTCGCTTTATACCGGTGCCTTCATCGCGGAAATTGTGCGGGCGGGCATCATGTCGGTCAGCAGGGGCCAGACCGAGGCCTCCTTCGCCCTTGGCATGCGGCCATCCTGGACGATGAACCTCGTGATCCTGCCGCAGGCGCTGCGGGTCATCATCCCGCCGCTGATCTCGCAATACCTGAACCTCACGAAGAACTCGTCGCTTGCCATCGCCGTTGGCTACATGGATGCGCGGTCCACCCTTGGGGGGATCACGATCAACCAGACCGGACGGGAGCTGGAGGGGATGCTGCTTCTGGGCCTGTTCTACCTGGTGCTGTCGCTGCTGATCTCGGCGGTGATGAACGTCTACAACACGTCCGTCAAACTGAAGGAGCGGTGACATGAGCGAGATCCACGCACAAACCGCCCTGCATACGGCCTATGTCCGAACGGAGATGCTGCCCGAGCAAACACCCCCCGTGACGGCTGCGGGCCCCGTGAAATGGGTGCGCGAGAACCTGTTCTCGTCCATCCCCAATGCGATCATGACCGTGGTGTCCGTCGTCGTGATCTACTACATCGTCAGCCACATGTTTGGCTGGTTCGTCAACGGCATCTGGGACGCCGGTTCGCTGAGTGAATGCCGTCAGATCCGCGATGCGCGCATTGCAGCCGGAGAGTTGCCCGAACATTCGGAGGTGGCGTGCTGGGCCGTCCTCTCGGATCGCTGGAACCAGTTGCTGTTCGGTTTCTACCCCTCGCACCTTTACTGGCGGCCGATCCTGGCGGTGGTGCTGTTTCTGGGCGCGATGGCGCCGGTGCTGTATGACAGCGTGCCGCGCAAGTTGCTGATCGGCACCCTGATCGCCCCCTTTCTGTGCTTCTGGCTGCTGTGGGGGGGCACCATCTGGCCGCCGATCGTGGTGGCGCTTGGCTTCGTGATAGGATGGGCCATCGTCAAGTTCGGCTCGGACATCGTCGGCAACATGCCGGCCACGATCGCCGCCGTTCTGGTGCCGATCCTGTTCTGGCTCTACCTGACAGGCCCGCTGGTCGGGCTGCTTGACAGCATTGCGCCCATCGGTATCCGGTCGGTGGCTTCGCGTGAATTCGGTGGCTTCCTGCTGGCTGTCGTCATCGGGGCCTCGGGCATCATCCTGTCCATGCCGCTGGGTGTGGTTCTGGCGCTGGGGCGGCAATCGGACCTGTTCATCATCAACAAATGCTCGGTCATCTTCATCGAGGTGATCCGGGGCGTGCCGCTGATCGTGTGGCTTTTCACCGCGCAGCTTCTGCTGGGATATTTCCTGCCGCCGGGGTCCAACTTCGACCTGATGCTGCGGGTGATCATCATGGTGACGCTGTTCTCGTCCGCCTATATCGCGGAGGTGATCCGGGGCGGCCTTGCGGCCTTGCCACGCGGCCAGTACGAGGGCGCGGATTCGCTCGGCCTGAACTACTGGCAATCCATGCAGTTGATCATCCTGCCGCAGGCCCTGAAGATCTCCATCCCCGGGATCGTGTCCACCTTCATCGGCCTGTTCAAGGACACGACGCTGGTGGTGTTCATCGGCATGTTCGACCCGATCGGCTTCTCCAACGCGATCCGGGCCGACACGAACTGGAACGGCATCTACTGGGAATTGTTCATCTTCATCGGGCTGTGCTTCTTCATCTGCTGCTTCGGCATGTCCCGTTATTCGCAATACCTCGAGCGCAAGCTCGCCACCGATCATCGTTGAGGAGAGCGCAATGTCTGACGCTGCAACCACCCTTTCGCAAGAGCGCCAAATCGACCGCTCGAAGATGGCCGTTTCCGACGAAGTGGCCATCGACATCACCGGCATGAACAAGTGGTACGGGACGTTCCACGTGTTACGCGACATCAACCTGACGGTGCAGCGGGGTGAGCGGATCGTGATCTGCGGGCCGTCGGGTTCCGGCAAGTCGACGCTGATCCGGTGCATCAACGCGCTGGAGGAACACCAGAAGGGCCAGATCACGGTGGATGGCACGTTGCTGTCCAACGATCTGAAGAACATCGACAAGATCCGGTCCGAAGTCGGGATGGTGTTCCAGCACTTCAACCTGTTCCCGCACCTGACCATTCTGGAGAACTGCACGCTGGCCCCGATCTGGGTGCGCAAGACGCCCAAGAAGGAAGCCGAGGCGGTGGCGATGCACTACCTTGAGAAGGTCAAGATCCCCGAGCAGGCCGACAAGTATCCCGGCCAGTTGTCGGGCGGTCAGCAGCAGCGCGTCGCCATCGCCCGCAGCCTGTGCATGAAGCCGCGGATCATGCTGTTCGACGAACCGACATCGGCGCTCGACCCCGAGATGATCAAGGAAGTGCTCGACACCATGATCGCGCTGGCGGAAGAGGGCATGACGATGCTGTGCGTGACCCACGAGATGGGCTTTGCCCGCCAGGTGGCGAACCGGGTGATCTTCATGGATGCGGGCCAGATCGTGGAGCAGAACGAGCCTGAACCGTTCTTCACAAATCCGCAAAGCGAGCGCACCAAGCTGTTCCTGAGCCAGATCCTCGGGCACTGAGCGCGCGGCGGGGTGAACCCCGCCCTACGGCAGACTCGCCGCCCCTGTCGTGTGACGCGGGCGGCTTTTTCGAGTTTTCTTGCCAAGATGAAGGAGCGGCCGTTCGTCAGCCGGGAAGGTCGTGCGGGGTGACGAAGGCAAGAAGCTGCGCGCCGCCCCATTCGACATCGGGCCAGTCCGACGGCCCGATGTCGAGGATTAGGGTGGCGCCGGTCGGGAAATCGTGGAAGCGGGGATGGTCGGGCGGCGTGGTCAACAGGCGGCTCGCGGCCTCGGCGATGCCGGGATTGTGGCCCACGATCATGTGGCAGGCCGAGTCTGCGTCCCGGACATGGCCCAGAATAGCCGCAGGGGTGGCGTGGTAGAGCGCTCGGGTCACGGCCACGGGCGTGGAACCGCTGCCGGGCCCGAGGCCGCGCGTGATGCCGGCCCAGGTTTCTTGCGTGCGGCGTGCGGAGGAGATGTCTGCGCTGTGCGGCACGAAGCCTTCGCTGGCGAGCCAGGCCCCGATGCGCGGGGCATCGTGCATGCCGCGCGGGTTCAGGGGGCGGTCGTGGTCATCGAGGAGCGGGCTGCCCCAGTCGGATTTGCAATGGCGGGTCAGGATCAGCGTCAGGTTCATGGATGGAAGCTTCGCATGTGGAAGGCCGATTGCGCTTCGGGCCGGGGGAAGGCCGCGCTGACCGGGCAGGCGCGGCGGGCCTTGCAGCCGTTGTCCATGCAGTCCTTTCCGGCGGGGGTGTCGAGGAAGGCGTGGCAGGCGGCGGTGTCGTAGCCGTCTTCGGAGAGCGCGTCGACCGGGCAGGCCTCCTCGCAGGGGGCGGGGCAAAGCAGGCAGGGGCTGAGCGGCGGCGGCGGCAGGTCGATCCTGTCCGGCAGCACCAGCGCGCCGCGAAACGAGATCATAAGGCCCTGCTGATCATGCACCAGCAGCGAGACGGGGCTTTTGTGGATGCGACCGGTTCGGGTGGCAAAGCGGATGAACGGCTGCCACGGCGGTCCGCCGAAGGGAAAGAGCGCGGTGGCACCGAGGTTGTCGGCGAGGGCTGTGACGGCGTGTGTGGACCAGCGGTCCATCGGGTCCGGCGCGCCGTCGCGATACTCGGGCGAGGTGGTGAATTGCGCCCAGAAGCCCGGCTCGTGCGGCGCGAGCAGGGCGAGGGTGCCCGGCATGTCGTCGGGGTGGAAGGCGCCCGCGACGGTCAGGTATTGGGCGCGGGCGGCCTGTTCGAGCGTCGCAAGATCCATCACGCGCGGATCATGGAGCCTGCGCCGTGTTCGGTGAACAGCTCCAGCAGCACGGCGTTCCGGACGCGGCCATCGACGATGGTGCAGGCGCGCACGCCTGCGCGCACGGCGGCGACGGCGGTTTCCGTCTTCGGGATCATGCCGCCGGAAATGGTGCCGTCGGCTGTCATCTCCTCGATCTCGGCGGCGGAGAGCTGCGTGACGAGGTCGCCATCGGCGTTCCGGACGCCCGCCACGTCGGTCAGCAGCAGGAGGCGGTCGGCCTTGAGAGCTGCGGCGATGGCCCCGGCTGCGGTGTCGCCGTTGACATTGTAGGTCTCGCCGTTGCGGCCCATACCGATGGGGGCGATGACGGGGATCATGTCATCCTCGAAGAGGTTGTTGATGACGGAGGGGTCGATCTCTACCGGTTCGCCCACGAAGCCAAGTTCGGGGTCGGCGGCTTCGCAGATCATCAGATTGGCGTCCTTGCCCGAAAGCCCCACGGCCTTTCCACCCTCGGCGTTGATCGCCTGGATGATGCGGTTGTTGACGCGGCCCGACAGGACCATCTCGACCACTTCCACGGTTGCGGCGTCGGTGACGCGCTTGCCCTTGATGAATTCGCTTTTCACGCCGAGCTTGGCCAGCATCTCGTTGATCATGGGTCCGCCCCCATGGACCACGACAGGGTTCACGCCGACCTGCCGCAGCAGCACCATGTCGCGCGCGAAGGACGCCATTTCGTCGTCGTCGCCCATGGCGTTTCCGCCGAACTTCACCACGATGACGGCATCGTTGAAGCGTTGCAGATAAGGCAGCGCTTCGGAGAGGGTGCGGGCAGTGGCGAGATAGTCGCGGGTCATCTGCTTTTTCATGTTCCGGGGCCGGGATGGAGGCAAGGTGATCCATGAATAGGCTGACCGGCGACGGGTGTGAAGGCCCCGATTGGCAGCGACGGCGGAGGGGCGCGGCAGCGTGCATCGATGCCCCCGGCGCTTTTGTTCAGCATGACGTCGAGGTGGGGCACAGCCTTGGTCTGTGGCATGCAGCCATGCCGGGGATACCGGGTCCGTGAGTAAGGTCAAAGCGTGGCGATGGTGGCGCGCAGGGTCGGGATGCCGAGGCCCGCTTCCGAGGAGGTTTCGATGATTTCGGGGAAGGCGGCGGGGTGCTTGACAAGGGCGGTGCGGGTGCGGGCGAGGGAGGCGTCTCGGTCGCGGCCCCGGACCTTGTCGGACTTGGTCAGCACGGCCTGGAACGGCACGGCGGCGACGTCGAGCAGCGCCATGATCTCGTCGTCCACGGCCTTTACGCCATGGCGCGCGTCGATCAAAACGAAGGCGCGGCGCAGGTTGGCGCGCCCTTTCAGGTAGGCCTTCAGCAGCGCCTGCCATTGGCTGACCACATGGACCGGCGCCTCGGCATAGCCATAGCCGGGCAGGTCGACGAGGTAGTGGCTGTCGGCCAGGGTGAAGAAGTTGATTTCCTGCGTGCGGCCCGGCGTGTTGGAGGCGCGTGCAAGGCCCTTGCGGCCCGTCAGAGCGTTGATCAGGGTGGATTTGCCGACATTCGAGCGACCCGCGAAGCAGACTTCCAGCCGGTCGCTGGGCGGCAAGCCGTCCATCGCGACGACGCCCTTCAGGAACTCCGTCTGGCCGGCAAAGAGCTTTCGGCCCCGCTCGGAGGTGACGTGGTCGGGTTCGTCCGCGATGGGGAAGGAGAGCCGATTCACGGGATCAGCACCGCGTCCCCGACCGCGACCGCGCCGCCTTGGCGCACCATCGCATAGGCGCCGAAATCCTGGTGCCCCCAACCCTCGTTCAGGGCGCGCAGCGTGTCGGCGTCGCGGCGGCCGGTATCGGGATTGGCCTCGGTCGCGCGGCAGCGGGTGATCGGTTCGATGACCTCGAGGCGGGCGTCGCCGATGGCGAGGGTCCGGCCCACGAGGTCGAATTCCTCCCACGGGGCGGGGCCGTCGAGCCAGAGATTGCCCCGAAACCGGCGCGGGTCGAGATCCTGTCCGAGCCGTTGGCCAAGCGCCCGGAGGGAGGCGAGGTTGAGCACCGACACGGACGCGAAGGGCGTGTCCGTCATGCCTTCGGGCGGCGATCTCACGAGGGCCGCTGCCGGGCGGCGTTCCGACGGGTAGATGGCACCGAGCCAGTCGAACAGGGCGGCGTCGTCGGTGCCGGGCCTGACGGTGATCGCCGGTCGGTCGGGATGGGCGAGGTGGATGGCATCGCCTTCCACCCGCGCCGTGACGGCCATGAGGGACGGGCCCTTGGCCCCGCGCAGGAAGTTGCGGCACGCCCGCCAGCCCTCGGTCGCAT
The DNA here is from genome assembly GCA_964615955.1 of uncultured Roseicyclus sp. Lineage (GTDB taxonomy): Bacteria > Pseudomonadota > Alphaproteobacteria > Rhodobacterales > Rhodobacteraceae > Gymnodinialimonas. The sequence continues at coordinate 4,193 of CAZTUG010000071.1, read as the reverse complement.
CGCCGCCATCCTCCAGCACCGCCCAGGCGCGGTCGAGCGGCAGGGGCAAGCCCGCCGCAAGCTGCACCCTGTCCAGCGGCTCTGCCCCGATACCCTTGATCGGGTGCCGCCAGATCTGGGCAAGGCGCGCAGTCGTGCCTTGAGCCATCACTTGTCCGCCGGCTTGTTCCGCTGGAAGCCCTTGCGGATGTTGCCGAAAATGTCCGGCTTGTAGCCCTGGCTGCGCATGATCAGGTATTGCTGCGAGAAGGTCAGCGTGTTGTTCGCGATCCAGTACACCAGGAGGCCGGATGCAAAGCTGCCAAGCATGAACATGAAGACCCAGGGCAGCCAGGCGAAGACCATGGCCTGGGTCGGATCCGTCGGGGCCGGGTTCAGCTTCTGCTGCATCCACATCGTGATCCCAAGCAGGAGCGGCAGAACCCCGATGAAGATCAGCGCCATGATCGATTCCGGTGCCGGAGGCGCGATGGGCAGCAGGCCGAACAGGTTCAGGATGGTGGAGCTGTCGGGTGCGGACAGGTCGTTGAGCCAGCCGAAGAACGGCGCGTGGCGCAGTTCGAGCGTGACGAAGATCACCTTGTAGAGCGAGAAGAAGATCGGGATCTGCAGGATGATCGGCAGACAGCCCGAAGCGGGGTTCACCTTGTTCTTCTTGTAGAGCTCCATCATGCCTTTCTGGAGCTTCTCGCGGTCGTCGCCGGCGGATTCCTTGAGCTTCTCCATCTCGGGCTGCAGTTCCTTCATCTTCGCCATGGAGACATAGGACCGGAAGGCCAGCGGGAAGAGGATCGCCTTGACCGTCAATGTAAGCGCGATGATCGCGAGGCCCATGTTGCCGATGGTGGCGTTCAGCCAGTGCAGCACCCAGAACATCGGCTTGGTGAGAAAATAGAACCAGCCCCAATCGATCGAGTCGACGAAGCGCGACACCTGCGGGCGAGAGGAGTCCTGCTCGACGCCGAACAATCGTGCAACAAAGCCGGGCTGCGCGTTCTGATATTCCCGGATGGTTTCGGCTTCTTTTGCGCCGGCGAAGAGGCGGGTGGTGACCTGGGCCGTGTCGCCTGCGGCGATCAGCATGTAGGGCAGGCGCGCTTCGGTCTGGTAGATATCGGCGTTGGGGACGTATTTCACGACCGAGACGAAGGCCTGACCTTCGTCCGGGATCAGCGTCGTCATCCAGTACTTGTCGGTGAATCCGATCCAGCCGGACGCCTCGACCTGCACCACTTCGGCGGGGACGCCTTCGCGGGCGACCACGTCGAGATCGGGCATGTCGGAATAACCGATTTCGCCAAGCTCTCCGTCCACCTTGCGCACGACACCTTCGTGCAGGATGAAGAAGTTCTGCAGGTCGGATGGCAGGCCATGGCGGGCGACGATCCCATAGGGTGCAAGGCTGACATCGGTCGTGCCCGCATTCTCGACCGATTGGGTGATCTCGAACATGTATTGATCGTCGATAGCGATGGTGCGCCGGAAGATCAGGCCCAGGCCGTTATCCCAAACCAGGGTGACGGGGGCGTCGGGGGTCAGCGTTTCGCCGCTTTCAAGTTCCCACGGGGTGTTGGAGGTCGGCACGTTCTCGTAGCCAAGCTCGCCCGAAGGGGTCCAACCGTAGAGCGCGTAATAGGGATCGTCCGAACCCACGGGCGACAGCAGGCGCACGTTGATGTCGCCCCCCACCTCGGTGACGTAATTCACCAGGGACAGGTCGTCGATCCGCCCGCCAAGAAGCGAGATGGAGCCCGTTACGGACGGGGTTTCGATCGGGATGCGCGCCTCGGCGACGAGGGCGACCTCGTCCGGCGTCTCGGCCTCGACGCCCACCGGGGCCAGGTCGGACGCCACGGGTGGCGTGAGGGCGATGTCGGTGTCGGTCAAGGGCGCGGTGCCGGTTTCTGCGGCGGGCGGCAGGGCGTTGGGGTCTTCGACCGGAGCCGGCGGCGGGAAGAGGAGGAACCAGACGAGGATGACAACGAAGCTCAGACCCGTCGCCAGGATCAGGTTTCTGTTCTGATCGTCCATTTCGGCACTTTCCTTCCGCGCGGCGCCCTTGAAAACAAGGCTCTCAGGTCTGCGCCCTTGATGGCGCAGTCGATCCACCGGGGTTCAACAGATTGGGCGGTGAAAGGTCAAGGGGCGAAATCGGCGCGGGGCGGGGGAAATGCCCGGGATGGGGGTCGTGGTGACGGCCTGCACATGGCGGGTCGCAGTGGGGATGTTCGGCGGTGGCGGGCCGCTTCCGCGGCGCGTCCCGCCATTGGCGGCAAGACGGCCCCCGCGCCTCTCTGGGCTGCCTTGAACGCTGGGCCGTGCCGGGGGCGGGCCTCAGCCGCCTCGACGATCGTCGAGGCGGATGGCCTTGCCTTCGGCGCCACGGGCCCGGGCCCAATCGGCGACCCGCTCCCCAACCATCGGGCGGGCGATGCGAAAGCCCTGCAGGTGGGTGCAACCGATCTCGGCCAGGGTCTCCATCTCTTGCGGGGTTTCGACACCTTTGGCCAGTGTTTCGATGCCAAGGGCATCCGCCATGGCGACGATGGCGGCGACGGTTTTCCGGTTGGCGGGGTCGGCATCGATGCCGAGGATCAGGCTGTGCTCGATCTTGACGCGGGTGATGTTGAAACGGCGCAGGGTCGCGAAGGCGGCGGAGCCCTGTCCGAAATTGTCCAGATCCATCGGATGACCCGCGTCGCGCAGCGCGGTCAGCGTCGCGAGAACACTGTCATCCTCGGCTTTCGAGGCGACGGATTCGGTGATCTCGATGGTGACGCGGTCCGGTGTCAGACCGAAGCGGGCAATCTCGTCGTGCAAGCCCTTGGGTAGCCGAGGGTCGCGGAGTTCCTGCGGCGACAGGTTGAGGGAGACGCCCGGTACGCGGGCTTTCGCCGTGTCCCATTCCCCCAGCGCCTTGAGGGCCTGATGCATCAGAGTCTGCCCGAGAAGCGGCATGTGGCCGGACGCCTCGACGGCCGCGAAGAATTCCTTCGGGCTCAGCAGACCCTGCTTCGGGTGCTCCCAGCGCGCCAGCGTTTCCATTCCGGTCAGCACGCCGGTGCGCGCGCAGATCTGGGGCTGGAACCAGGCGGTGATGGCGCCGCCATGGATGGCGCCCTCTACCTCGGCGCTGAGGCTGGCATTGAGGCTGCGCGACCGGCCCATGCCGGGGGCAAAGGCGCGGATCGCGCCCGGGGCGTGGAGAGCCGCGTCCGAAAGCGCCGCCTCGGCGGCCTTGAACGTGGCATCGGCGGGGTCGAGCCCGCGCCGGATCAGGGCCGTATGCCCGATGGAGGCCGACAAGCGCAGGGTCGCGCCATGGAGGGCGATGGGTTCGGCCACCGCCTCCGCCAGCCGGGTCGCGACGGTGTCGCGCAGGGCGAGCCGTGCGGACGGCACGGGACCAAGTGCCACGCCGAACTTCGCGTCGCCCAGGCGCACCAGAAGGTCGCCGTTGCGCAGGGCGTTGCGCAGGCGTTCCTCCACCCGGGTCGCGACATCTTCCGAGCTGTCATGCCCCCAGAGGTCGACCGTCGCGGTCCAGTCATCGATCTGGAGCAGGAGGAAGGCGGTATCGCGGTCCTTGGATTTGACGATCCGGTCCAGCATGGCGACAAGGGCAAGCCGCCCGCCGGGAGCAACCGGCGCGTCCGGCGCCGAAACGGGCGTGGTGCGGCCCCAAAGAACGCCGAAGGCCAGAAGGCCGGACAGGGAATAGGCGGTGACCACCGCAAGATTGTCGAACCCGAACCACGTGGCGGTCAGGACAAGCAGGGGAAAAACGGCCAGCACGTCGAGCCGACCCAGTGCCTGCTGGATGCCCAGCGCCGCCCGCCGTGTCGGGTGTATGCCTGCATCGGCCGATTGAAGGTGCGCTGTTCGTGTCCGTATCATCGCCGCTGTGATCCCGTGCCGTCCCCGTTCGTCGAAAGGCATACGTCACCGGGCGCTGACAGAAGGTTAACGGCGTCGGATCATTCGGTCGATGTTGCCCTGTTGTTTCCCGGTGCCAGCCCAACGAAGTCGAACAGGGCCGGGTCCAGCAGATGCGAGGGGCGCGCGGTCATCAGGGCCGAGAACATCTTGCCGCGACGGCCCGGGCTGCGGGCCTCCCACTCATCGAGCATGCCCTTGATCTGCTGGCGTTGCAGCCCGTCCTGGCTGCCGCAGAGATCGCAGGGGATGATCGG
>CAZTUG010000070.1:0-17479 GCA_964615955.1 uncultured Roseicyclus sp. | reverse complement strand
AGACCGTAACCAACGAGGTCGTCACCGCCGAGCAACTGGGCGGGGCCGGCACCCATACCCGCAAATCCTCCGTCGCGGACGGCGCGTTCGAAAATGACGTGGAAGCGCTTGCAGAGGTGCGGCGCCTGATCGACTTCCTGCCGCTGTCCAACCGCGAAAAGCCCCCCGTGCGGCCCTTCTTCGACAGTCCCGACCGGATCGAACCCAGCCTCGACACGCTGGTGCCCGACAATCCGAACCAGCCCTACGACATGAAGGAGTTGATCGTGAAACTCGCCGATGAAGGCGATTTCTACGAGATCCAGGAAGCCTTCGCGCGCAATATCATCACCGGGTTCATCCGGCTGGAAGGCCAGACCGTCGGCGTGGTGGCGAACCAGCCCATGGTGCTGGCCGGCGTGCTCGACATCGACAGTTCGCGCAAGGCGGCGCGCTTCGTGCGCTTCTGCGATGCGTTCGAAATCCCGATCCTGACGCTGGTCGATGTCCCCGGCTTCCTGCCCGGCACCGGTCAGGAATTCGGCGGCGTCATCAAGCACGGCGCGAAGCTGCTGTTCGCCTATGGCGAGGCGACGGTGCCGATGGTCACGCTGATCACCCGCAAGGCCTATGGCGGGGCCTATGACGTGATGGCCTCCAAGCACCTGCAATCGGATGTGAACTACGCCTGGCCCACCGCCGAGATCGCCGTGATGGGCGCGCGCGGCGCGGTCGAGATCATCCACCGCGCCGATCTGGGCGATGCCGCGAAGATCGCCGCCCATACGGGCGAATACGAGACCCGCTTCGCCAACCCCTTCGTCGCCGCCGAGCGTGGTTTCATCGACGAGGTGATCCGGCCCCGCGCGACCCGGGCGCGCGTCTGCCGCGCCTTCGCGTCGTTGCGGCGCAAGCAGAAACGGCTGCCGTGGAAAAAGCACGACAACATTCCCCTGTGATGGCGCGGGGCGGATGGCACAGCCTGCGCGATGGCGCGACGCTGACGGTGTCGCGGGCCTGTCCCGTGCGCTTCGATCTGGCCGTGGAGACGCGGTTCGACGATCCCGGCCTGCGACGCGGCCGGATCGCGCACCAGATCCGGCAGGACATGTGGCGCTGCCTTCAGAACACGCGCGGCTTTCGTCCGGCCGTGCGCGTCACCCGGACCCCGACCGGCCTCGACGTCGTCGCGGGCGGCGCGCTGGACGGCCGTGTGACCGCGCGGATGCGCGCGGACCTCGCGGCGCTTCTGGCCGACCCGGTCCTGCGCCGCCGCTGGATCGTGCAAGCCCGCCCGTCCCGGGGGCGCGCGCCATGACCCGGGGGCAGCTCAACCGCATCATGGTGTTTCCAGCGTTAACCATCGCGGCGGTCATTGGTATGGCATTGATCTACCCGCGATGGTCCGCGACCGCCCCGTCCCCGTCCCCGTCCCCGTCCCCGTCCCCGTCCGCTTGCGTGCGCACCGAAACCGGGCAGGCGCCCTCGGGCCGCATGCTCGCGCTGTGCGAGATCCTGACCGAGATGCAGCCCTCGGGCGAGGCCTGGGCGGTGGTCCGGCTGGTCGATCCCGATCTGCGCGCCGGCGGCAGTCCCGACCATGCCGACCACGACTGGGCCTGCGCGCGCTGGGGCCTGCCGGCCCTCGACTCCACGCCGCGTCCGGCGCGCATCGTCGTGCAGATCATGGCACAGCCGTTCGTGCGGGGCGAACCGACGCAGGGGATAACCCAATCCATCGAGGCCTATTCCGAACGCGATGGCGCCTGCTATTGGGAGCTTTTGTAATGCCTTTCCATATTGTTGTGCGGCGTTCTTCATCCTCCTCGAAAGGTGATGCAATCGCGTCACATCACCATAATACTTGTGCAGAAGTCTGTGCAGAAGTCTGTGGAGAACGTCCGGCGTCCTGTAACGTCCGCGTTGGCTGCACATGCGCAGCTGTACCTCGGATCGTGGCCGGGTCGATTGGCGAATACCCGTTTGGCCCGGTCACACCGCGAGGCAAGACCAAGAAGAAAACGGCGATCGTGGACCGGCAGACTCCGCTTTCGCTGAAATGGCAGGTCCTCAGGCATTATCCCCCAGTATGCCTGTGCAGGACATCTCCCCTAACCGGACGGGACCATGGTCCTGTCCGGTTTTTCCATGTAAAATCAACATCCTGTCCAAATGCAAGGGGGCAAGTCCCATGCTGAAACATCGCGGCTTTCCGGGGCGGCTTCCGTCCAGCGATTTCCAGTTCACCATCCGTCGCGGCAATCCGGGCGGCGCCACGAAGCTTGTCGCGCGCGAACGGTTCGGCGATCGCAGGCCCGCCGATCGCCGCGCCGATGCCGCCTTCATGGAGGCGCTCTGGCTCTATTTCGGGACCGAACCGTTCCAGCGCGGCAATCTGGACGCGGGACGCCTCAGTTGGCTGTTCAAGCGCGAAGTCGTGCCCGCCGAGGATCCGTTCGACCCCGAAAGCTACGAGGCCTTGCTGCGCATCGACGAGGATCGCGCCCGCGCCGCCTTCCCCGACGCCTTCGACGGATCGGGCTTCTGGGAGGACGGATCGGCATGATCCTGCTTGGCCTCACCTCTTTTGAGCGATTCCGCGCGCACCGTCGCGGCGCCCCCCTTCGCCCCCTTTCGCGGCCCGCGAATCCTGCCAATGTAGGACCGTCGGCCGTTGTCCCCAGTCGTTGTCACCCGGCCGACATCTACAAGACGTGTTACCCTTCCCCTACGAGGCGGTCGGCCGAAGCTTCGGTCCGGCCGCCTTTTTTTGCCGATCCGACCCCGGCGGAAACCCGTGCTTCTCCACAGGCCGCATCGGGTGTAGGGTGCGAAACACGAGGCAAATCGACAGGAGACGCAGGAAAATGCGCACCAAACTCATTCTCACCGCAGGTCTTGCGGCGGTCATGGCCGTGTCCGGATGCGTCGCATCCGATCTGGAACGCGCGGGCGTCGGCGCGCTGGCCGTTGGCGCCGGGGCGGCCGTGCTGGGGGGCAGCGTTGCCACGGGCATCGTCGTGGGGGCCGCGGCGGGCGCGCTGTGCGACGACGTCAACCTCTGCTGAACCAATCGGCGCGGGCCAAGCCCGTTTCCATCACCGAATTTCAAGCCATCCCGGTCCCGGCGCCGGGGTGGTTTCTTGCGTTGCGCGGGCTCCGCAGGCCCGCCGGGAAGGACTTGGGACATGTTCAAGAAACTGCTGATCGCCAATCGTGGCGAAATTGCCTGCCGCGTCATCAAGACGGCGCGGCGGATGGGGATCCCCACCGTCGCCGTCTATTCCGACGCCGACCGCAATGCGCTGCATGTGACGTTGGCGGACGAGGCGATCCATATCGGCCCGCCGCCCGCGTCCGAAAGCTATATCGTGATCGACAAGATCATGGAGGCGATCCGGCAATCGGGCGCCGACGCGGTGCATCCCGGCTACGGCTTCCTCAGCGAGAACATGAAATTCGCCCAGGCACTGGAAGCCGCGGGCGTCACCTTTGTCGGCCCGCCCGCGGGCGCGATCGAACAGATGGGGGACAAGATCACCTCCAAGAAGCTTGCGGCGGCGGCGGGCGTGTCCACGGTGCCGGGCCACATGGGCCTGATCGCGGACGCGGCCGAGGCGGTGCGGATTTCGGGCGAAATCGGCTACCCGGTGATGATGAAGGCCTCTGCGGGCGGTGGCGGCAAGGGCATGCGCATCGCGTGGACCGAATCGGAGGTGGCCGAGGGCTTCCAGGCCTCGAAGAACGAGGCGGCCAGTTCGTTCGGCGATGACCGCATGTTCATCGAGAAATTCGTGACCCAGCCGCGCCATATCGAAATCCAGGTGCTGGCCGACACCCATGGCAACGCGATCTACCTGGGCGAGCGGGAATGCTCCATCCAGCGCCGCAACCAGAAGGTGATCGAGGAAGCGCCGTCGCCGTTTCTGGACGCGGCCACGCGCCGCGCGATGGGCGAACAGGCCGTGGCGCTGGCGCAGGCGGTGGGCTACGCGAGCGCGGGCACCGTGGAATTCATCGTCGATGGCGACCGCAACTTCTATTTCCTCGAAATGAACACCCGCCTGCAGGTGGAACACCCCGTCACGGAGCTTGTCACCGGCGTCGATCTGGTGGAGCAGATGATCCGCGTCGCGGCTGGCCACAGGCTGGAGTTGACCCAGGACGATGTGAAACTGACCGGCTGGGCGATGGAATCGCGCCTTTACGCCGAGGATCCGTATCGCAACTTCCTGCCGTCCATCGGGCGGCTGACCCGCTACCGCCCGCCCGCCGAGGTCGCCGCCGGTCCGCTGCATCACAGTGGCAAATGGCAGGGCGACGCCGCCCCCGGCGACACGGCGGTGCGCAACGATACCGGCGTCTACGAGGGGGGCGAGATCTCCATGTATTACGATCCCATGATCGCCAAGCTCTGCACCTGGGGGCCGGATCGCGCTAGCGCGCTGGAGGCGATGCGCGACGCGCTGGACGGGTTCGAGGTGGAGGGGATCGGCCACAACCTGCCGTTCCTGTCGGCGGTCATGGACCACCCCAAGTTCATCGCGGGCGAGATGACCACCGCCTTCATCGCCGAGGAATTCCCCGATGGCTTCGACGGCGTGTCCCTGCCGCAGGCGGACCTGATCCGGCTGGCGGCGGCGGCGGCGGCGATGCACCGCGTGGCCGAGATCCGGCGCACCCGCGTGTCGGGGCGGATGGACAACCACGAACGCCGCGTCGGCGCGGATTGGGTGGTGTCGGTGCAGGGACAGAGCTTCGAGACGGTGATCGAGGCCGACCCTGCTGGGTCCACCGTGCAGATCGCGGGCGAAAGCCTGCGGGTCACGTCGGACTGGACGCCGGGCGACCAGTTGGCGCGGCTCGAGGTGGGCGAAAGGGCGCTGGTGCTGAAGGTCGGCAAACTGCCGGGCGGCTTCCGCCTGCGCACACGCGGGGCCGATCTGAAGGTGCATGTCCGCACGCCCCGGCAGGCGGAACTGGCCAAGCTGATGCCCGAGAAGCTGCCGCCCGATACCTCGAAGCTGCTGCTCTGCCCGATGCCCGGCCTCGTGGTGAAGGTGGATGTGGAGCAAGGCCAGCTTGTGCAGGAAGGGCAGGCATTGTGCACCGTGGAGGCGATGAAGATGGAAAACATCCTGCGCGCCGAACGCAGCGGGACCATCGCGAAGATCAACGCAGGTGCGGGCGACAGCCTTGCCGTGGACGATATCATCATGGAGTTCGAATAGGGCCTTGGGCGACAGTTTCCTCATGGCGTGGATCGGGCTGGTTCTGGCCGCCTTCCTGCTGCATCTGGCGATGCAGTCGGGGCGACGCGACGCGACCGGCTTCGAATTGCCGGTGATGGCGCTGATGATCCTTGCGGTGGGGGCGGCCTGGCTTCTGGCGCGCAGCGATGACGGGCGGTCCGTGACGCTGATCTCGGCGCTGCTGGTGGCCGCGTCGGCGCTATTGGGTCTGGTGTTCAACGCCGCCGTGGCGCGCCAGGCCGAAGCGCGCGCCCGGGCCGAGCGCATCCGCGACATCCATCGCGCGCTTTATGCCGATATCGCGGCGCAGGCGGCCAACCTGGTCAGCCATGCAGCCCTGGAGGCCGAGCGCGACGCGATGCTGCCCCGCATCGAGGAGGGTTACATTCCCCTCATCCTGCACGAGCCGAATTCCGGCCTGTTTTCCGAGGTGCGCAAGGAAATCCACATCCTGCCCCGGTCCACCATCGACCCGATCGTCAGCTTCTACCGCCAGACCGATGCGATCCGGGCGCTGATCGACGACATGCGCGGCGAGACCTTCCGCGACCGGGCAAGCGTGGCGCAGCGCAAGGCGATCTATTCGGACCTGATCGAGGTTCGCAAGGCCGCGCTGGATTTCGCGATCGCCTCGCTCGATATCATTGAAGTCTATGCGAAAAACGGCCCCGAGGCGGCGCTGAGGCGCTACCACGGCCTGCGCGACGGCGCGTTGCCGGGCTTCAGTAGCCGCCCGGGCGCGGGCCCGTCCGGCCCGTTGTAGGGATATTGGTTCGTGGTGTCTTGGACATTTGACATATCCTCACGGTGCAAAGGCCTTGGCTTACATATAGGTCAGCCGGGGCAGCCTTGCAATTGCGGTGATCAATTGCCTTACCGCAATTCCTCCTGCCGCAACTGGAAATTGTCGATGGCGCGGATGATCTCGCGCACGTCGCGGGGGCCGGGGCGGCGCAGGCCGACGGAGCCGTCCTTGGCGACCACCACCAATGCGAAGCCGCGCGGGCGCAGGGCGGTGCGGACGGCGGATCGGGCGTCGGGATCGGTATCGAACAGGATCACGACGTCGCGTTCCAGCAGGACCTCCGGGCGTTGGGTCAGCAATTCCATCTGTTCGATGAAGCGCGGATCGGAGGGCGTGTCGGCGAACACGACAATGGGACGCGCGATCCACCGGAACTCGTCCAGCGTCAGGTCGATGGCGTCGCGCGGGGCCAGCGGATCGAGCATCTCGGGCTCGGTGCCGGTTTCGGTGCCGGCCTCGGTGCCGGTTTCGGCCTCGGTGCCGGTTTCGGCCTCGGTTTCGGTGTCGGGCGCGGTATCGGTTGCCATGACAATCGTTGCAGCACTCGCGTCTTGCGCAGTCGCCGGGTGCGGGGCCAGTTGCAGGGTCAGGGCCAGAAGGGCCAGAATAATCAGATGGTCGGGTCGCATGTGTCCTCCGGTTGGGACATATATAGGCGGTGGGCGGCATAAAGCGAAGACCTCGGGTGCGGTATTGACCGTATCTTCACCTGCACGGGCCATTGATCTGCGGCACGATCCCGCTGTCGAAAGAAAGGCCCGGCCCATGGATGTCATCCTTCATGTCGGTTCCCATCGCACCGCCACGACGACGCTGCAAAGCCACATGGCCGAACATCGCACGGAACTGGGCGCGGGCGGTGTCGTCTACTGGGGGCCGAAGGTCGCGCGTGGCGGGCTGTTTCGCGGCGCCATCGGCGGGGTCGACCGGATCATGTCGTGGCAGCAACGCCGCTTCAACGGCCGTTGCGCCATGCGCGCCGAAGCCGTGCGCCAGACCGGGGCCAGCCACCTGATCATCAGCGACGAGAACATGATCGGCTCGCTGCGCGCCACGCTGGAGGATACGGTGCTCTACCACGATGCCGGGCGCCGGGTGTCCGCCTGTGCGGGCGGCTTTTCCCGGCACCGCCTGACCGTGGGCCTGTGCGTGCGCTCCTACGTGGACTGGTGGACCTCGGCCATGGCGTTCCGCCTGTCGCGCGGCGGGCCCCTGCCGCGCACCGACCTGCGCGAACACCTTGTCACGCAACCGCGCCGCTGGCGTCATGTCGTGGAAGAAATCGCCCGCGTCCTGCCCGACGCGACCCTGCTGGTCTGGACCTACGAGGCATTGGGCGACAAGCCGCACCTTGTGCTGGAAGAGCTCTGCGGCATCGCCACGCCACCGTCGCGCGCCATGCGCAGGAATGCCAGCCCTCCGGCGGCCGAGTTGCGCGACCTGATGCGGACCTGCGGGATCGACCCGCTGCACTTCCACTGGCCCGAAGGGAAATTCATGCCCTTCGCGGATCACGAGGTGGCGGCGTTGAACGCCCAATACGACGAAGACCTGGCCTGGTTTGCCAATGGCGCCGGCGGCTTCGCGGACTTTATCGATGCTCCTGCGGCCCAGACCTTGAACGAGGATGCAGAGCGGACAGTTGATGGAAGAGGAACGACCAATGACCCAGACCACCGAAACCTGGCGTGAACTGGCGCGGACGGAACTGCGCGGGCGCGACCCGGACAGCCTGACATGGGCGACGCTGGAAGGCATCGACGTCAAGCCGCTCTACACCGCCGCCGATACCGACACGCTCGGCCACATGGGCACGCTGCCCGGCGCGGCCCCGTTCACGCGCGGCGTGAAGGCCACGATGTATGCCGGCCGCCCGTGGACGATCCGGCAATATGCGGGCTTCTCCACGGCCGAGGACTCGAATGCCTTCTACCGCCGCGCGCTGGCCGCCGGGCAGCAGGGCGTGTCCGTGGCCTTCGATCTCGCCACCCATCGCGGCTATGACAGCGACCACGCGCGGGTGGAAGGCGATGTCGGCAAGGCGGGCGTGGCCATCGACTCGGTGGAAGACATGAAGATCCTGTTCGATGGCATCCCGCTCGATCAGGTTTCGGTGTCGATGACGATGAACGGCGCGGTGATCCCGGTGCTGGCCTCCTTCATCGTCGCGGGTGAGGAACAGGGCCATGACCGCGCGCTGCTGTCGGGCACCATCCAGAACGACATCCTGAAGGAATTCATGGTCCGCAACACCTATATCTATCCGCCCGAACCCTCGATGCGGATCATCTCGGACATCATCGCCTATACCTCTGACAACATGCCGAAATTCAACTCCATCTCGATCTCCGGCTACCACATGCAGGAGGCGGGCGCGAACCTGGTGCAGGAACTGGCCTACACCATCGCGGACGGGCGCGAATATGTCCGCGCCGCCGTCGCCTCGGGGATGGATATCGACCGCTTCGCCGGGCGGTTGTCGTTTTTCTTCGCCATCGGCATGAACTTCTTCATGGAAATCGCCAAGCTGCGCGCCGCGCGGTTCCTCTGGCACCGGGTGATGACCGAGGAGGGGGCGCGCGACGAGCGCTCCAAGATGCTGCGCACCCATTGCCAGACAAGCGGGGTCAGCTTGCAGGAACAGGATCCCTACAACAACGTGGTGCGCACCGCCTATGAGGCGATGAGCGCGGTCCTGGGCGGCACCCAGTCGCTGCACACCAACAGTTTCGACGAAGCCATCGCGCTGCCCACGGATTTCTCGTCCCGCATCGCGCGCAACACGCAACTGATCCTGCAGGAGGAAACCGGCGTCACCAAGGTCGTCGATCCGCTGGCGGGCTCCTACTACGTGGAGGCGCTGACCGCCGAGTTGATCGACAAGGCCACCGCCCTGATGGACGAAGTGGCCGAGATGGGGGGGATGACCAAGGCCGTCGCCTCGGGGCTGCCCAAGCTCAGGATCGAGGAAAGCGCCGCCCGCCGCCAGGCCATGATCGACCGCGGCGAGGAGGTCATCGTCGGCGTCAACAAGTATCGCAAGGCGGTCGAGGATCCGCTGGATATCCGCGACATCGACAATGTCGGCGTCCGCGCCGCGCAGATCGCCAGGCTGGACGCGATCCGCGCCAGCCGCGATGCCGAAGTCTGCGCCGCCGCGCTGGCCGAGTTGGAGCGCACGGCACGGGAGGGGGGCAACCTTCTGGCCGCCGCCGTCGAGGCCGCGCGCGCGCGCGCAACCGTGGGAGAAATCAGCATGGCCATGGAAAAGGTATTCGGGCGTCACCGCGCCGAGGTGAAGACGCTGGCGGGCGTCTACGGCTCGGCCTACGAGGGCGACGCCGATTTCGCCGCCATCCAGGCCGAGGTGGACGCCTTCGCCGAGGCCGAAGGGCGCCGCCCCCGGATGCTGGTGGTCAAGATGGGGCAGGACGGCCATGATCGCGGCGCCAAGGTCATTGCCACCGCCTTCGCCGATATCGGCTTCGACGTCGATGTCGGCCCCCTGTTCCAGACCCCGGAAGAGGCCGCGCAGGACGCCATCGACAACGACGTGCATGTCATCGGCATCTCGTCCCAGGCGGCGGGCCACAAGACGCTGGCCCCGAAATTGATCACGGCGCTGCAAGCGGCCGGCGCGGGCGAGATCATCGTGATCTGCGGCGGTGTCATTCCGCAGCAGGATTACGCGTTCCTCAAGGACGCGGGCGTGGCGGCGATCTTCGGGCCGGGGACGCATATCCCCTCGGCGGCGCGCGACATCCTGCGGCTGATCGGGGAATTGCGGGGCTGACGGCGCTCCGCGCGGCCCATCCGCCCGTTCGGGCGGCGCCGAAAAGCCCTATCGTCCCATATGGGACCAGTCGGGGACGATATGGGACCGACCCGATGGGGCGAAAACCGGCGAAATCGGGCGCTCAGGTGCCGGGTTCCTCGATGATGTAATCCTCCCAGTCCTCCTCGGGCACCTCCCATTCCGGGATGGTCAGGCCCCGCACGGAAACGCCCGCCTCGTGGACCGAATTCGGATCGCCCGAGATCAAGGGATGCCAGTATTTCAAGGGCTTGCCCTCGTGCAGGAGGCGGTAGGCGCAGGTCTGCGGCATGAAGTAGGCCACGTCCTTCATCGTCGCGGGGGTCAGTTGGATGCATTCCGGCACCAGTTGCTTGCGGATCGGATATTGTCCGCAACGGCAGGTTTCGTCGTCCAGCAACCGGCACGCCACCCGCGTCAGCGCAACCTCTTGAGTTTCCTCGTCTTCCAGCTTGTTGAGGCAACATTTGCCGCAGCCATCGCAGAGCGCTTCCCATTCCTGCGCCGTCATCTTCGCCATCGGGATCGTGTCCCAGAACCGGTCCCTCATGACCGCAACGCCGCCCGCGCGGCGGCCTGATCGGCGTCCATCTGCACGATCAGCGCGTCGAGACCGTCGAATTTCGCCTCGCCCCGGAGATAGGCGACAAGCCCGACGGACAGGTGAGTTCCGTAAAGATCGCCCTTGAAATCAAAGAGATAGCTTTCAAGATTGGGCGTCTCGCGTTCGAACATGGGCCGGAACCCGAGGTTCGCAACCCCGCCATAGTTGCCCGCATGGGGACCGTCGCGGACCGCGACCGTCACGGCGTAGACGCCCGGTTTCGGCACATGCAGCCCGTCCAGCGCCATGTTGGCGGTGGGATAGCCCAACTCGCGCCCGCGTTTTTCGCCATGCAGCACGGGGCCTTCGATGCGGTGCCAATGCCCCAGCATCTCGGCCGCGACCTCGGGCCGACCCTCGGACAGGGCAGTGCGGATCGCGGTGGAGGACACGGCGCCACCGTCGCCCTCCAGCAAGGCGGCCACGGTTACGTCGAATCCATGGGCCGCGCCAAGCTGGCGCAACGTGTCGGCATCGCCGCCGCGATCCTTGCCGAACTGGAAATCCGCGCCGACGACCGCGTGGCTGATGCCAAGCCCCTCGACCAGCACGCGGTGCACGAATTCCTCCGCCGACAGGCTCGACAGGCGGATGTCGAAGGGCAGTTCCGCCAGCAGATCAACGCCCAGTTTCTCCAGCCGATGGGCCCGCGCCTCGGCATTCATCAGGCGGAAGGTCGGGGCGTCGGGGGCAAAGACCTGGCGGGGATGGGGTTCGAACGTGACGACGCCAAGGGGCGTATCCAGCCGCTTGGCAAGGCGCAGCACATGCTGATGACCCCGGTGGACGCCATCGAAATTTCCGATGGCCACCGAAGCGCCCCGATCCCGGGCCTGGGCATATTGGTAATCGCGCAAGACTCGCATGGACCGCAGTTAGGCCGGAGCGTGGGGGAAGGGCAAGCGGGCGCGCCGGGAAGCGGCGCGCGGGGTCAGTCGAACTTGCCCGACGGCGCCAGAACCGTCGCTTCGCCCTTGACCACCAGCGTGTCGCCAACGCGGGCCTCCGTCTTCAATTGCACGCGCCGGCGGGAATAATCGATCTCCAACACCTCGACGGTGGCCTCCACCATGTCGCCGGGGCGCACAGGGGCCATGAATTTCAGGCTCTGGCCCAGGTAGACCGTGCCATGGCCCGGAAGCTGTTCGCCGATGACCGCCGAGATCAGGCCGGCGGTCAGCATGCCATGGGCGATCCGCCCTTCGAAGATCGTGTCGCGGGCATATTGCTCATCCATGTGGACCGGGTTGCGATCGGTCGAGACCTCGGCGAACAGCTCGATATCGCGGTCGGTCACGAGCTTTTGCAGGGATCGTTTCATCCCGACCGCCAGATTTTCAATGACGATCGTGCCGGTTGCGATGTTGTCGAGCATGGCCTTGTCCTCCATGGGCCCTTCCATAGGGCAAGTCGGGGCCATTCTGCAACGCAGAAAGTAACAAAAGGTGAAATTTTTGTCCGTATCCGCAATTATGTTGCGCGACCGTCAGCGCAGCATCCCGATGGCGTAGCTCGGCTCCAACTGTGCCGAGGTCAGGAAACGGGCCAGTCGGGTGGGGTCGGGTTGGGCGTCGGTCCCCGTTTCGGCGCGGGCCAGACCGCCGGTGATGAACAGCGTGTCGATGCTCTCGCCCACGCCGCCCGCCACATCCGTGCCGATCCCGTCGCCGATGGCGAGGATCCGGTCGTCGGACGTGGCCTTGCCCATCTGGATCAGGCGACGGCGCGCCAGGTCGTAGATCGGCGGGTGCGGCTTGCCGAAATAGAGACTTTCGCCCCCCATCTCCGTGTAAAGGGCGGCGAGAGCT
Organism: uncultured Roseicyclus sp.; assembly: GCA_964615955.1. Lineage (GTDB taxonomy): Bacteria > Pseudomonadota > Alphaproteobacteria > Rhodobacterales > Rhodobacteraceae > Gymnodinialimonas. Next base: position 5,217 of record CAZTUG010000070.1, on the reverse strand, counting down.
CCCGCACACCATTCGCGGCGATCGCCCCGATCCACCACGATATCGGGGTTCGCGCAGAGCAGTTTGAGCCGCTTCGTCTTGGCCAGCAGGAAGTGCGGGCGCATCACGGAAGGGTCGGCGAAGGGGTCGAACGGGCCGGTGCACACGATACCCTCGGCCTCGTCGAGCGGCACGCGGGTGATCTCCACCGCGTCCTCCACCAGGTCCATCTTCTCGAAGAACGGGGCGTCATGGGGCTCGCCGACATGCCAGACCTTGCGCCCCACAGCCCCTGTCAGCATCGCGGCGCGCGCGCTGTCGCCCGAGGTGGCGATCACGTCCCAGCAGTCGCGCGGCACGCCAAGCCGGTCGAGTTGTGCCGCGACGCTGGCGCGCGGGCGGGGCGCGTTGGTCAGCAACAGGACGGTGCCGCCCCGGGCCTTGAAGGTCCGAAGCGCCTCGATCGCGTCGGGAAAGGCGCGGACGCCGTCATGCACGCAGCCCCAGAGGTCGCAGAACACGGCGTCGTATTGCTCCGAGATGTCGGCAAGGCTATCGACGATGCGGGTCATGGTGCGCTCCCTTTGCGGTTTGCGCGCAGGCTTAGTCGATGCCCGCCCAAGGGGCCAGCCCTGCCCGCGGCTCAGCGGAAGATGCAGGTCGTGCCGGTCCAGATCCCTTCGATCGCGGTGCCGTCCGCGGTCAGCAACCCGTAGAGGTCGCCCGCGGCGAATTCCGTCCCGAGGCCGGTTTCGAACGTCTCCACCGGCCCGGTCGCCTCCAGCGCGGAGAGGGGGCTGCCGACCCCGATCCCGTCCGGCATGCGCAGGGCGGTGTCGTCGATCAGCATCCAGCCGGCCAGCCGGTCGTCCTGGAACATCAGGTCGATCTGGCCCGGGATCCGGGCCGATACCAGCGGTCCGGCGCCGCATTCCTGCGGGAACCCGATCGTGACGTCGTGGCCGAAGATCGCGACGAGGATGTGCATCGTGTCCTGGAAGCCGGTGCCGAAGGCGATGGGGTCGCGCGCCGTCCCATCGGCTCCGACATGGGACAGGCCGCCCTTGACGGGCGCCACCACGTCGCCGGGGCCGGGCCAATGCCCGTTGGCGTGGGCGGGCGGGGCCGATGTCAGGGCCAGCGACAGGGCCAGCGACAGGGCCAGCGACGGGGCCAGCGACGGGGCCAGCGACGGGGCCAGCGACGGGGCCAGCGACGGGATCAGGGCGAGCGTGGCGAGAGGGCGCATCGGGACGGCTCCGTCAAAGGGTTGGCACAGCCTTCCCGATTACGGCGCGTCCTGCAAGGGTGCAGCGTGTCGGCGGCTCAGACCACGAGGTTCGGGATGATCTGCTTCTTGCGGCTGACGATGCCCGGCAGCACCACCATGTCCGCCCCGTCGCCCACCACGGTGGCAAAGCTCTTTTCCGCGACGGTCCTCACCAGGTCGTTGGGCACCAGCAACGTGGCGTCCTCGTTGAGGATGTCGATCACGAACAGCAGCACCTGGTCGGCGCCGTCTTCCTGCGCCACCGGCCCCATCGCCGCCATCAGGCTGTCCTTGCGCGATAACACGGTGTCGGGCGAAGTGGTTTCCAGAACCGAGACGCGGAAGATCTTGCCGCCGACCTCGTAGGTCTTGCTGTCCATTCGCAACAGTTCGGCGTCCGAGAAGGAGGAGACGTCGGATTTCGCGGCGAACATCTCGGCCGCGTAGGCGGGAATGTCGATGCCCAGTTCGGCCGCCAGATCCTCGGCGATCGCGCGGTCTTCCGGGGTCGTGGTGGGAGAGCGGAATTCGAGGGTGTCCGACAGGATGCAGCTCAGCATCGCGCCCTTGATGCCGGCAGGCGCCTTGTCCAGATCAGCGCCGATCATCTTGTGCAGGAGGGTTGCGGTGCAGGCCAGCGGCGCGATCCGGATGTCGATCGGACCCTTGGTCTCCAGCCCGCCGACAAGCTTGTGATGGTCGATGATGCCGACGATGTCGGCGGCGTTGATATCGTCCGGCAGTTCCGCCGGATTGTTGGTGTCGACGATGACCACGCGCTGGCCCGGGCTGACGGCATCGATGATGCGTGGCTTGTCGAGGTCCCAACGGCGCAGCATGAAGGCGGCTTCGGTATTTGGTTCGCCAAGCAGGACCGCCTCGGCTTCGGTGTCTTTGACGGCGGCCAGATACCAGGCCCAGATGATGGGCGATCCGGTCGAATCGGTGTCGGGGGATTTGTGGCCGAATACCAGTGTGGTCATGGGATATGTCCTGCGAGATGAGCGGAATTTTGCGCTCTTCTATCCACCGCCCCGGGCTTTGTCACGAGGCCGACGGTGCAGGCGATGCGGGCCGGTGATGCTGCCGGTGATGCTGCCGGTGATGTTGCCGGTGATGCGGGCCGGTCATGTCGGTCGATGATGCGGGTGAGGCCCCCGTTCCGGACGGGAAGAGGGGCGTCTACGAAAGGCCGGCCGTCAGAAGTCGCGGAACGGATCGACCTTGGACTGCGCACGGCCCCCGGCGGCGACGGCGCGGGGCGGCTCGGGCGCGGTCCCGGCGGTCGCTCGGATCGGCCCCGACATGTTGCCCGATATGGGCGTTGGCAGGGGGGTCGGCAGGGGAGTCGGCACGGGGGTCGACACGGGGGTCGGCACGGGGGGCGACATCGTCGCGACCGCGGCAGCGGCCCAGTTGCCTTTCGCCTTGGCGGCGGAAAGCTTGAAGCGCGCCAAGTGTCCGGCCATCCGGTCGGCGGCGCTGGTCAGGCCTTCGCTGGCGGCGGATGCTTCCTCCGCCATGGCGGCGTTGCGCTGGGTTGCGGCGTCAAGATCGCGGATGCCGGAGTTGATTTCTCCGACGCCCACCGATTGCTCCTTCGCGGAGACGGCGATGTCCGAGACGAGCCCTGCCACGCGGTCCACCCGGGAAATGATGTCCCCAAGGGCCACTCCCGCCTCGCGCACCAGCTTGCTGCCGGTTCCGACCTGTTCGCTCGACGCCGCGATCAGCGTCTTGATCTCCTGCGCGGAGGCCGAGGAATGCTGTGCCAGCGCGCGCACTTCCGAGGCGACGACGGCAAAACCCCGCCCGGCTTCGCCCGCGCGCGCCGCTTCGACCCCCGCATTGAGCGCCAGCAGGTTGGTCTGGAAGGCGATGTCGTCGATCACCGATATGATCTGCGTGATCTTTTGGGATGAGGCCTCGATCGCGGCCATGGCAGAGACCGCATTCTCGACGATGGTGCCGGTCTGGTTTGCGGCGTCGCGGCTTTCATTGGTGCTCACCTCCGCATCGGCGGCGTTCTCGGCGGTGGACTGGACGCTCTGGCTCAATTCCTCCAGGGCGGCCGCGGATTCCTGCAACGTTGCGGCCTGCGCCTCGGTCCGGCTGGACAGGTCGGACGAGGATCCGGCCATCTCGCGCGCATCGCCCATCACTTCGTCCGCCGCGTCCCGGATCGCGATGATCGAGTCGCTCAGCCGGTCGGCGAGCTGATTGAAGGACTTCCGCAAGCCATCGTATTCGGACGGGAAGGGGGCGCCGGGTTTGTCTTCGATCCGCGTGGTGATATCCAGATCGCTCAACTGCGACAGGCCGTTGGTCAAGGTCTCGACCACGATGGTCAGGTCGCGCTGCTTGGTGGCCTCCTGCTCCTGCCGGCGGGCCACTTCCTCCTTCAAGTCCTGGGCGTTCCGCATCGACGCCTGCAGGATGATCAGGCCCTTGGAGATCGCGCCGATTTCGTCGCCGCGGGTGCCGAAGGGGATCTCGTCGGACAGCTTGCCTTCGGACAGCGACACGATGCTGTCCTTCATCCGACCCAGCGGCGCGATCATGCGGCGCACCATCAGCAGCGCGATCGCGAGGATCGCCGCCAGCGCCGCGAGGCCGGACATCAGGTTCGCGCGCACGCCTGCCGCGATGCTGTCGGCGTAGATTTCGAAATCGCTCGTGATGCCGATCGCGCCGCTCACCGTTCCGCCTTCGTCGAAGATCGGCTGGTAGCGCACCATGTATCGCGATCCGTCGATCATGCGCATGACGGTCGTGGGTTCTCCGGCGGTCAACCCCGCCAGCGCGTCGGGGTGCTGCAGCGCCGTGCCGGTGGTGCGGTTTCCGGCACCGTCCCGCAGCGTGGTGGCCACGCGGATGAACTGGCGATTTGCCGGGTCGAAATCGAAAATGGTCGGCTCAAGCGCGGTCATTTGCGTGACCTCGTCGACGATCGCGACCGGGAACTCCGACGGCATGGCCCCCCAGGTCATTCGACCCTCGCTTTCGGCCGTCGCGGGCGTGAAGGCGGTGTCCGGGTAATGTGTGACCAGTTCGAAGGCCAGAATGTTGAACCCGGTCCGCGTCGCATCGGTTGCCCGTTGAATGTAGCTGTCATACTGGCGCAGGTAGGACAGGTACGTCAGTGCGCCGGTCAGGGCGATCAGCATCACGGCCGTTGTCAGGACCAGGCGCAGGCCCAGCGATATGTCGGAAAGTCGCGCCATGGGATATACCTCGGGACAGGAAAATTCTGGTGTCGGTCGGGCCTTGATAGCCATCAAGAAGTGAATGTTCGGTTACCGCTGCCGATCCCTTGACAGGCTTCTCGCGGCCAACTATGTGCAGGTCGTTGGCACTCGCGCAGGGTGAGTGACAACACGGATCCGAGACAATCCGAACCCAGGTTAGAGGAGAGGCCGAAGATGGCATTCAAACCGTTGCATGACCGCGTGCTGGTCCGCCGCGTCGAGTCGGAAGAAAAGACCAAGGGCGGTCTGATCATCCCCGATAGCGCCAAGGAAAAACCGTCCGAGGGCGAAGTTGTCGCCTGCGGCGAAGGTGCGCGCAAGGACAGTGGCGAACTGATTGAAATGGGCGTCAAGGCTGGCGACCGCATCTTGTTCGGCAAATGGTCGGGCACTGAAGTCACCGTCGATGGTGAAGAGCTTCTGATCATGAAGGAATCGGACATCCTGGGCCTGCTGTCGTAAGCACGCCCCAGCCCGTTTCCCGAAACCCGTAGACATATCCAAGGAGGAGCCAACCATGGCTGCCAAAGACGTCCGTTTCAATACCGACGCCCGCAATCGCATGCTCAAGGGCGTGAACATTCTGGCCGACGCCGTAAAGGTCACCCTCGGTCCCAAGGGCCGCAACGTGGTGATCGACAAATCCTTCGGTGCCCCGCGCATCACCAAGGACGGTGTCACCGTCGCCAAGGAAATCGAGCTTGAGGACAAGTTCGAGAA
>CAZTUG010000069.1:0-17804 GCA_964615955.1 uncultured Roseicyclus sp. | reverse complement strand
GACCGTCGCGCTGACGCGGATGATCTCGGCGGTGTTCCGGCGCGGCGGCGACGTGTCCTTCGTGGTGGAGGAACTCAAGGCCGTGTTCGATCCGCGCGGCGGCGCATGGATGAACGGGAAATACGTTCCCTCGATCCTCGCCGCGATCGGCGGTGTGATCGAGCGGCACATGGTCCATATCGGCTTTCTTGCGGGCGAGGGGATGGGCCTGAAGACCGACCCGCAGGCGCAGGTAGTCAATCTGGGCCACCGCCCCGGCCCGGCCTGCCCGTCCTGTGGCCAATATGATCTGCGCATGATCGAGGGCTGCCTCACCTGCGGGTCCTGCGGGCATTCCAAATGTAGCTGACGCCCGCCCGCGCCGGTTCGGGCGGGTGCATCGACGGAAGTGTCGCCGCAATGCCGCAGCCCGGCGCGGATATCGGAAAACGCGAACAATCCCCAGCCATCGTCCCGCTTTGGTGCTAGTTTTGCCACAAATGCCTGGCATCAGACCGGTAAAACGTGGCAGATCGAGCAGACATCATGGCAATACTGACCCGCGGGGCCTTGGCCCTTTCGCTTCTGGCAACCGTATTCGGCACACCCGCCGCCGCCCAGGGCAGCGCCGGAATGGAGCGGCTGGGGATTACGCAGATCTTCTCCAATGACTGGTTCGGCATGCCTGTCGGCGATCGCTTCGACCGTTGGCGCACCGGTGCCTACCAGGTCAGCGGGTTCTGGGGGCAGGGCTGGGATGGCACGCTGCCCTCCGACCCTTTCGCGCTGACGGAGCTGCGCTTCCGGGGCGAGATCATCGCGCCCGACAACCTTGCCGCGCCCGCCGCCGGTGATCGGCTCTATGCGCCCGCGCTCTATCTCGGGGCGAGCACGCATTTCGATTTTCGCGGCCTTGATGTGAGTGCCGGTGCAGACCTTGTGCTGTTGGGCGAAAATTCGGGGTTGATGGGTGTGCATGACGGCATTCACCGCATTTTCGGGGGGTCTGATGTCGATCTGTCGGATTTCATGGTGGACAGCGGCACCTATCTGAACCTCGCCGTTGAGGCCGCGCGCGCGATCGAGTGGGGCACCGCGGAGGTGAGGCCTTTCGCGGCGGTGCAGGCCGGCGTCGAAACCCTGGCGCGGGTCGGTGTCGACGCCCGGTTCGGCGCCTTCGACGGGGACGCCCTTCTGATCCGCGACGCCACGACGGGCCAGCGCATCATCGGTCTGCCCGGCGACACTGGCGGCGGCTGGAGCTTCGCGGTGGGCGGCGACGTCGCCTATGTCGGTGACAGTGTCCTTCTGCCCGATCGGGGGCCCGAGGCCGAGGCGATGCGCGTCCGCCTGCGCGGCGGCGTCAATTACGATTTCGGCCCGTCGAATTTCTATTACGGGGTCACCTACCTGTCGGAAGAATTCGAAGGCCAGTATGAAGGGCAGTTGGTGGGCACGATCTCCCTTATGCTGCAATTCTGACAAAAACGACTCACCCGATTCGCAAAATCGAATCGACCCCTTCCCAGGGCGAATCACCTCTGCTAGCGTTCGGACAAGTTCCGGGGAACAACCACCGGCAACACGTCGAAACGGACGAGGCGGGGCATAGAGGATGGGTACGGGCTTACAGGGCGCGTCCGTGATCGCATGGGCGCAGACTTGCATCGAAGGGTTTCCGGCAGAACCACAAATAGAATTGGCTGAAGGGATGAGTTGGAGCTGGCACGGTCGGCTCCTCCCGCTGGACGGAGATCCGGCAGCACTTCTCCTGACGGCCAGCCGGGACCAGGATGAGCTTCGTGCCCGAGCGGCGCGGGTCGTGCGCAAAATGTTGCAGCACCCCGCGCCGGGCCCCTCCGAACTTGCCGCGCGCGATGCCGACCCGCTGTTGCGGGGGGCGTTCATCGTGTCGGACGGGGTGAAGTTTTACACGATCGTTCCGATCCTTCTGCAAGACGGCACGCCGCCGCTCCTGCTGTTCGCGAGCGCGCCGCCGCCTGCGGGACGGGACCTTACCATCGTGTATCGCAACGAGGAGACGTTGACGGCGACGCCGTCGGATGCGCCCTCGGTCATATGTTTCACGCCGGGCACGCGGATCCGGACCGGGAACGGCGATGTGCCGATCGAGAATCTCGGGATCGGGGACCGCGTGCTGACGCGCGACGACGGCCCGCAGGAGGTGCAGTGGTCCGGCCACCGGCGCATGTCGGGTGCGCGGCTGTTCGCGATGCCCGACCAGCGCCCGATCCGGATGCGCGCGGGCGCGTTGGGCGTGGATCGCCCGGATGCCGACCTGATCGTCAGCCCAGAACACCGCGTGCTGGTCACCGGCCGCGCGGCAGTGGATCTGTGGGGCGAGCACGAGGTCCTGATCCGCGCCGCCGATCTGGTGGGCGACAGCCGCGTGACCGTGGACCATTCCCTGCGCGAGACCTTCTATATCCACCTGATGCTGGACCGGCACGAGGTCGTCTGGGCCAACGGGCTGGAGGTGGAGACCTTCCATCCCGGCTTCATGGGGCTGGACCACCTGTCCAAGCTGCAACGCGACAGCCTGCTGGAGTTGCGCCCCGAGCTTTCGGCCACCCCCCATGCCTATGGCGCCCCGGCGCGCCGTATGCTGAGCCGGGCCGAAGCGGCCATCCTGATCCATGGTGCGCCCACCATGCCGGTGGCTGCGCGCTCGACCCACACTTCGCATTGACACCCCGCTGATGGCCGTTTAGAGACCCGCGAGATCCCGGCAGCGATGCCGGGGTTTTCTTTTGGTGTTGGTGGCCCCCGCAAGGGGATGCCTGTCGCTCCGGCCAAATCCGGGGAAAGGACAACGCCCTCTCGCAACACGAAGAGGAGATCAGCCGTGACCAAACGCACGTCTGCCAAGTACAAGATCGACCGCCGGATGGGCGAAAACATCTGGGGCCGCCCGAAATCCCCCGTCAACCGCCGCGAATACGGCCCCGGCCAGCATGGTCAGCGCCGCAAGGGCAAGCTGTCCGACTTCGGCCTCCAGTTGCGCGCCAAGCAGAAGCTCAAGGGCTATTATGGCGATCTGACGGAAAAGCAGTTCCGCCGCATCTATGCCGATGCCGAGCGTCAGCGCGGCGATACCGGTGAACTGCTGATCGGTCTGCTGGAGCGTCGCCTCGACGCGGTCGTCTACCGTGCCAAGTTCGTCGCCACCGTCTTCGCCGCGCGCCAGTTCGTGAACCACGGCCACGTCACGGTGAACGGCCAACGCGTCAACATCCCCTCCTACCGCGTGAAAGAGGGCGACGTGATCGAGGTCCGCGCCAAGTCCAAGCAGATCGCCGTCGTGATCGAAGCGACCCAACTGTCCGAGCGCGACGTGCCCGATTATCTCGAGGTCGACCATTCCAAGATGACCGCCACCTTCGTGCGGACGCCTGCCTTGGGCGATGTGCCCTACCCGGTGATGATGGAACCGAACCTCGTCGTGGAATTCTACGCGAAGAACTAAGACGTGGAATTCTACGCGAAGAACTAAGACGTGGAATTCTACGCGAAGAACCAGGACCTGGAATTCCACCCGAAGTCCTGATCTGAGCATCGGAATACCGAATTCAGGCCGCTCCCATCCGGGGCGGCCTTTTCCGTTTGCCGCGGGGATGACCGGAACCAACCACGCCCCGCCCCGTTGTCCCGGCGACACAATCACTGAAAGCGGAGACAACAATGACCGATCTGAAGCACGAATTCTGGGACCGGATCGAGGATGTCCGCGCGGGCATGCTGGGGATCAAGGGCGAAGGCCGACTTGTCGCCATGTCGCCAAATGTGGATGGCGACGTTCCGGGCGCGATCTGGTTCATCACCGCCAAGGGCACCGATCTGGCCCGGGGCGTCAGGGCCGGCCCCAAGCCCGCACAATTCGTCGTCGCGGCGGACGGCCCCGGCCTCTACGCCGATATCGACGGGGAATTGAGCCACTCCACTGACCGCGAGGCGCTCGACGAAGTGTGGAGCTTCGTGTCGGATGCGTGGTTCGACGGCGGCAAATCCGACCCCGATGTGGCACTGCTGAAATTCATGCCGACGCAGGCAGAAATGTCGGTCACGTCAGGGGGTGGGGCGAAGTTTCTCTATGAACTGGCGAAGGCGCAACTGACGGACACGGCGCCCGACATGGGCGCGCAGGGCGTCGTCACGTTCTGACCCGTCAGGTTCGGCAGGCGCGTGCCGTCCTCACCGGGCGTGCATGCGCTTGCGCCGCTCGGACATCCGTTCGTGTGCGTCTTCGGTGCCGCCATGGAACGATCCGAACCAGCGGTCCCAAGGGATTTCGAGGCTGCCGTAATGGCACTCGAAGTGGATCAGGACGGATCCCGGAAAGATGACATGTTCAACCGGGTGCATCGACAGGCCCGACCATGGGCCGACATTGATGTGGCAGTGATGGAGCGCGTAGCCGTTCGCCATCGCCCACAGCAGCAAAACCTCGTAGGCGGTCCAGATCGTCACGCCGCTGCAAGCGTCCAGACCATGTTGTTGCGGATCTGCCCGCCAAGCGTGAACTGCCGCCCGTTCACCATCAGTGGGCCCGGGTCGAATTTCGGCCGCTTGCGCTGCTTGGTATAGGTTCAGAACCGCAGATGCAGGCCGCCCGCGACCAGTGTCATCGAGATCAAGTTGCGCGCATACATCGCAAGGATCGGGCCGGGCGACAGCGTTTGCAGCGCCTTCAGCGGCGGCCGGAACCCTGTCCACGATTGGACCGCGACCACCACAAGGGTCAGCCGCTCCGAGATCAGGCCCCGGGAATTCAGAACCAGCGCAGCACCTCCGGCGGGCGCAGGGGCCAGGGAAACAGGGGCGAGACCTGCAGAGGCACTTCGGGCATGTGGTGTCAGCCCTTGAGTGGGGTCCGGTTCATTGTGCGCCATCGCGCGGGATATCGGACAGCGTGAAGACCTAGGGCAGGGCCGATCCGCACCAGACCTGCTGTCGCGGGCGCAGGGCCGCGCGCTGGGTGATGGTGCCGACGCGCAGGCCGAAGAAGGCCTCCGGTTCGTCCGGCGTCTGCGCATGGATGCGCGTGCCGCAGTCCGGGCAGAAGCTCAGGTGCCGGATGCGTCCGCTGTCGGCCGACTTCTTGTAGACCTTCAGAGTGCCGCTGCACAGGTGAAACTGACGGTCCTGCACATGCACGACGACGCCGAAAGCGGTGCCGGAATTCAACTGGCAATCGGAGCAGTGGCAAATCGCGCAACGCTGCGGGTCGATCACGGCGTCATAGGTCACAGCGCCGCAAAGACAGGTTCCATCCACGAGCATCGGCGTGCCTTCCTAACGCTTGCTGGCCGCAGCATGGGTGCGGTGCGGCATCGGCGCAAGGGCCCTGTGCCTCCTGCGCTTTGGAACGTTCATGTCCATCAAGACCGACCAACAGGACGATTGATCGGGGCCCGGGCAGATGGGGATCAACGAAAGACACCCATACCCCGGAGGCCCCAGCCCATGACCACCGACAACACAAACACCGACCTGAAGACCGACCTCGACGCGGGGGGGGGCGCCAATTGGCCAAGGCTCGCGCCGCCGCCGAGGCTCAGGTCTGGTGCCTGGTCAGCGGTTTGCCTGCGCTGTTCACCCGCCGCGCGATGACCGTGGGCGCGGCGCAAAAGGTGGCCAACGGTTTTCTTTTGGCCCGGTGCATCCTATGAGTGTCCCCAGCTTTCAGGAGGATCTCATGGCGCAAGCACATCCGGTTTACGCGACGATCGATGGCCCGATCGTGATGATCGGCTTCGGCTCTATCGGCAAGGGCACCTGGCCGTTGATCGAGCGCCATTTCGATTACGACGCGGACCGGTTGGTGGTGATCGAGCCGGACGCGGCGCAACACAATTTCCTGCGCCAACACCGGCTGAACTTCGTCGATACGGCCCTGACGCCGGAAAACTATCGTGCGGTTCTGGGCGGGCTGTTGGAGCCGGGCAAGGGCTTCTGCGTGAACCTCAGCGTCGATACGTCCTCGCTCGACCTGATGCGGTTCTGCCGCGAGATCGACGTGCCCTATATCGACACCGTGGTGGAGCCATGGGCGGGCTATTACTTTGGCACCACCGATAACGCAGCGCGCACGAACTACGCGCTGCGACAGGCCGTGCGGGACGAGGCGGCGGCCAATCCCGGCGGTGCGACGGCGGTATCCTGCTGCGGCGCCAACCCGGGCATGGTGTCGTGGTTCGTGAAGGACGGCTTGCTGACGCTGGCGCGCGATACCGGGCGCGATGCGACCCCGCCGACCACGCGCGAGGGGTGGGCACGGCTGATGCAATCGCTCGGGATCAAGGGCGTCCACATCGCAGAGCGCGACACGCAGGCACGCCGCACGCCACGCCCGCGCAATGTCTTCGTGAACACCTGGTCGGTGGAGGGCTTCATCTCGGAAGGGTTCCAACCCGCCGAACTGGGCTGGGGCACGCATGAGCCTTGGTTCCCCGAGAACGGGTATCGGCAGGAAACCGGTTGCAAGGCCGCGATCTGGCTTGACCGTCCCGGCGCGATCACGCGGGTCCATTCATGGTGCCCGACGCCGGGGCCGCAATTCGGCTTCCTCGTGACCCACAATGAAGCGGTGTCGATCAGCGACTACTACACCGTGGGCGAGGGGCATGAGCCGGAGTATCGCCCGACCTGCCACTATGCCTACCATCCGTGCGACGACGCGGTGCTGAGCCTGCATGAAATGTTCGGCGCGGGCCGCGCGCAGGAGACGCACCATATCCTGACCGAGGACGAGATCGTGGAGGGCATCGACGAGTTGGGAGTGCTGATCTACGGCCACGAGAAGAACGCGCTGTGGTTCGGGTCGCGTCTTTCGAATGCGGAGACGCGCGACCTGGCACCCTATCAGAACGCGACCGGCTTGCAGGTGACGAGCGCAGTTCTGGCCGGCATGGTCTGGGCGCTGGAGAACCCCGGCGCGGGCATCGTGGAGGCCGACGAGATGGATCACGCCCGCTGCCTTGACGTGCAGCGCCCCTATCTCGGGCCGGTGGAGGCGCATTATACCGACTGGACGCCGCTTCAGGATCGCTGGGAGCTGTTCCCCGAGGATATCGACGAGGCAGAGCCCTGGGCGTTCCGCAACGTGCTGGCCAGTTGAGACGCCGAAAAGAGGCGGCTTATCACGCGTGATAACCTACCTTAAGTCATTGCAAAAAAAGGACTATCCGAAATTCGTTAACGTTTTGGAAAGGAGCGTCCCGCGCCAGCACGAGTGCCGGACATCTTCGGTCGCTTCAGGCGGGGCGGGCGCTGTAGCCTTGCGAGGTCCGCGACGGCGGGCCGGACGGGAAGGCGCGTGTTGCCTCCAGATGCCATCCCGCCGCCGCAAGACATTCCGCGACCTCGGCCGCGCGACAGGCCCGGTGGCGCCAGTGCAGCCAGATGATCGCATTGCACCAATGCGGTTTCGAGACGACGAGCCAGAGACGGCCGTCAGGCGTGACCAAGCCCCGAAGGTGGCGCAAGGCGGCCACCGGATCGGGCACATGTTCGATCACGTGGGCAAGCAACAGATGGTCGAAGGGGGCGGAAGGGCGCAGCGCCCCGATCGCTGTCGCGTGGCAATCGGCCTGCGCGCCGCGCCGGGCCAATGCGCCCGCGGCCTGATCGCGCATCCCGCGGAACGGATCGACCAGCGTGATCGAGTGATCGGGACCGTGCAGGCGGACCCATGCCTACCTAGGCAAAGGCGCCGGTGCCGCAGCCGACATCGCAGACCCGCACGCCCGGTGCCATGGCACCCCGCGCATCCGGAAGGCCATCGGCGAGGAACCCCAGACAGGCGTCGGCATATCCGAGCACGCGCATCTTGTCGCCCCATCCGGGGGCGGCATGGTCGTAGCGGCGCATCAGGGCTTCGGATCGGGTCATGGTTGCGTGCAGCATCGCACAGGCTCCTGTGTTATCCCAGCCCTCGCCAAGGCTGACCGAAAGGCGTAAAGGCAAAAAAATGGCCCTTGGTGATACCCTCAGAACCACGACACTGGAGGAAGCGCGCGGCTTGCCGTTCTGGCGCAGCCCGGTGGCGTTGCTTGGCGTGATGGCCTTCGCCATGCCGGTGGCCTTTGCCACATGGTCCGCGCTGCTGAACAATTTCGTCGTCGAACAGGCCGCGTTCGACGGATCGGATATCGGCTGGCTGCATACGGTGCGCGAGATCCCCGGCTTTTTCGCGATCGGCGTGATCTTCCTGCTGCTGTTCATCCGCGAACAGGTGCTTGGCCTGATCGCGCTGACGCTGCTGGGGGTCGCCTCGGCCCTGACGGCGCAGTTTCCGTCGCTGGGGGGCCTGCTGTTCATCACGCTGCTCAGTTCCATCGGGTTCCACTATTACGAGACGGTGAACCAGTCCCTGCAGCTTCAGTGGATCAAGAAGGAACGCGCGCCGCAGGCGCTGGGGTGGTTGCTGAGCATCGGATCGGGCGCAACGCTGCTGTCCTATGGGCTGATCGTGGTGACGTGGCGCACCTATGATCTGAGCTATGATTTCGTCTACTGGATCTCGGGCGGGGTGACGGCGGTGATCGCGGTGGCGTGTTTCTTCGTCTATCCGCAATTCGAAAGCCCGAACCCGCAACTCAAGACCATGGTGCTGCGGCGGCGCTATTGGCTGTATTACGCACTGCAGTTCATGTCGGGCGCACGGCGGCAGATCTTCGTCGTGTTCGCGGGCTTCATGATGGTGGAGCGCTATGGCTTCGAGGTGCACCAGATCACCGCGCTTTACATGGTGACGCTGCTGGCGAACATGGTCGCCGGGCCGTTCCTTGGCCGGGCCGTCAGCCGCTTCGGAGAGCGCGCGGCGCTGATCGTGGAATATTCCGGTCTGGGGCTGATCTTCGTGTCCTATGCCGCGCTTTACGTGTTCGATCTGGGCGCGGGGCTGGCGGCGGCGCTGTATATCCTCAACCACATCTTTTTTGCGCTGGCCCTGGCGATCAAGACCTATTTCCAGAAGATCGCGGACCCGGGCGACATCGCGCCCACCGCCGCCGTGGCCTTCACGATCAACCATATCGCGGCGGTGTTCCTGCCGGCGGGGCTGGGGTACCTGTGGCTGACCTCGCCCACCAGCGTGTTCATCGCGGCGGCCTGCATGGCGGCGGTGTCGCTGGCGCTGTCGTTCCTTGTGCCGCGCCACCCGGAGGCGGGCCACGAGACGCTGCTGTCCCGGCCCGCGCCACAACCGGCGGAGTGATCAGACGTCGAGGTCGGTCGCCGGGCAGAGCGGGTTGACGGAGAAGGCGTCGATCGCGCCGTTGACAAGGCTTATTGCCAGATCGCTTGTGCAACCCGACGGGGTCGTGCCGAAGCCGAGCAACCTGGTCGTGCGGGTATCGCCGAAGCCGTTTGACGTCCGGGAGCGAAACCTCGACCGTTCCCATGGCTCGATCTGGCCGAACGCGCGTTGCAACCCGCCCGCGCCCAAGCGTGCCTGAAGCGCCGGGGTCATCAACGCGTCGGCTGCGTCGAACTCGGACGCAGCTACATGGGACAGGAAACTGCGCGCAACGGCCACGTCGGCGCGCTGGCCGCCGAAGGCCGTCCACATCAGCCAGCCCAACAGCACGACCCCCAGTGTGACCAGCGCAAGCGGCAGGATTGCACGTTTCATCGGGGGGCGGCTCCGGCAGGCACGGGCATCAGGTATCGGCCGCCGCGCCCCGGCAGACGGGCTGGATATCGAAGGCGGTGATCTCGCCGTTCAGCAACTCGAAATGCAGCGCGCTTTCGCAACCCCTTGCGGTGGTGCCGGTGCCCGTCAGTTCGGTCGTGCGCGACCCGTTGGAGGTGGAAAAGCCGATGGAGGGAAAGCGGATCTCGACAAAGGGTTCCATGCTGCTGACCCCGTTCGCCAGATCGCCCTGGGTGATCTGCCGGGTCACGGAGGAATGGAGCAGGGCGTAGGCCTCCGGCGCCTCGCCAGCGGCGAGATGGGTCAGAAAGGCGCGCGACGTGTCGGCGTCGTCCTTCTGGCCCTGGAAACCGAAATAGAAGGCGGCAGCGATGATTGCGGCTGCACCCAGAAGGGTGATGAATAGGCCGCGGGGTCCCTTGAACATGGTCTGTCCTGTCAGTTGCGATCTCGGGACAGGATATCGCGGTTCCCTGCACATTTCGAGCTACGGAAAACCCGCCTGTGTTTGCCAAGGCGGGGCAAAGCCGCTACCGCTCCGGGCGACGCAGATATGGAGGCCGCGATGCCCACCTGGACCGCCCTGACGACCCTGACCGACCGGGTCCCCGCAGAAGCCCTTGGCGAGGCGCTGGAAGCGATCGACCCGGCACCGACGGGCGTGGGCGTGTTCGAGATGGAGGACGGATCGGGCCTGTGGGAGGTCGGCGCCTATTTCATCGAGCCGCCCGACCAGATCGCGCTCGCGCTGCTGTCGGCGGCCTTTGGCGCCAAGGACTTCGCCGTGTCGGAACTGCCCGAGATCGACTGGGTGGCCCATGTGCGCCGCGAATTGCACCCGGTGCGCGCCGGGCGCTTTTTCCTCTATGGCAGCCACGATGCCGACAAGGTGCCGGCGGGGTCGATTCCGCTGTTGATCGAGGCCGCCATGGCGTTCGGAACCGGGCACCACGGGACCACGAAAGGCTGTCTCGAAGCGGTGGACAAACTGTTGACGGCCGGATTCTCGCCACAATTGGTGGCTGATATCGGCTGCGGAACCGCGGTGCTGGCGATCGCCGCAGCGAAGGTTCTGGAGCGTGAGGTGATCGCCTCGGACATCGATCCGCAGGCCGTCGACGTGGCCATGGCGAACGCCGCCGCCAATGGTGTGGCGCAATGGGTGACCTGCCTTGAGGCGACCGGTTTCGACCATCCCGCCATTCTGGAAACTGGCCCCTATGACCTTGTCTTTGCTAACATTCTTATGGGCCCGCTGATCGAACTTGCGCCCGATATGGCGGCCAATACCGCGCCCGGCGGCCATGCTGTCCTGTCGGGGATCCTGAACCCACAGGCGGACGAGGTGGCGGCGGCCTACGCGGCGCAGGGCTTTGCCCAGACGGCCCGTGACGAGATCGGGGAATGGACGACCTTGACGCTGCGGAGGGGCGATTAACCCTGTGTCTCCGAGACTTGCCAACTTTGCCTAAAATCGGTCGCAATTTGGTCTGAGAATTGCTATACCAATCCCCGGTGGGGGCAGCATAGTGAGTTATGAGCTGCCCAATGGTACAAGACACAGAACAATTTCATGAACGACTGAACCGGATCCAGCGCGGTCGGCGTAATCGCCGTGGTGGTATGGGGTTTGTCGTTCACGCCGATGGAATCGTGACGGCCCTTGGACGTCCCGAGTCCCGGCTGCGGTTCGGGTTTCCGCTGCGTGGTTTGCTTGTCGCGTTGGCGATTTCCGTGGCCGTGAAAGCCTACCTGATCTGGTTCCTCGGGATCGACGTCTACAGCTTGCAGGTCGTTTCGCTGCTGAGCGGCTCCAATTTCGAACAGGTTGCGGGTCTCATCCTGATGCCCGACGCGCTGAGCCTTTGGGTGGGCGAGCGCTACGAAGAAGCCTTCGCATTCATCCAGGCGGGCCTTGCCGCCAATCAGGGTTCCTGAGACAGACCGGGCGGGCCGAGGATGTGACCTTCGCGGCCCACGCGCCGCCTTGGCCCAATCCATGAAAAAAGCGGCCCGGCATGACCGGACCGCTTTTCGTCGTTGCAGTGAAAGGGTAACGACGGGCGTGGACACCCTGTCAGCGCTTGTCCAAACAGCGCAGCCCCATGTCCCAGGACCGCGCGACCGCGCGACCTGCGTCAGCGGATCGTGCGACCCTGCGCGATGTCTTCGATGTCGCCACGGCACAGGCCGAGGTCGTCAAGCTCGCGATTGGACAGCTTGGACAGTGCCTTGCGGGTGACGCGCGCGTCGTTCCAGACGGCGAAACGGGACACCATACCGGAGATGATCCGGGTGGCGTTGAAACCCGCGCCGAGCGGGCGGTTGGTGATCGAGGCCATTGGTCTGATCCTTTCCGGTTGAGAGGGTCCAAGGGACGAAGCCGGCACATGCCGGTCCGTGTGATGAGGCGCAGATAGACATCGCGTACAGTCCTCGCAAGCCGGTCATTCTGCATGGGTCCCATGCAAGAAATGCATGTCGGTGAACAGGACTAACTATCTATTAATAATAGAAAAATTACCACTTCCATCCGTCGCATTCCGGGGCTGAAATGTCGCGTTTGTCGCATATGGGTTCCATGTGTCGAAAACGGATCAGAAGGTGGCGAAATTGCGCCGACATCTTTGCGATGTTCGCGTTTCGTGCTAAGGCCGCGGCAATACCGGGAAACGGGCAGGCCAACATGACCACGGGGCAGGGCGGGCGGATATGCGAATAATCGGAATCGATCCCGGTCTGAGGTGCCTGGGCTGGGGCGTGATCGAGGCCCATGCGGGCCGCCTGAGCCATGTCGCCAACGGGCAATGCACCAGCACCGGCCTCGATCTGGCCGAGCGTCTGTTGTCGCTGCACATCCAGTTGACCGCCGTGATGGAGACCTATCGCCCCGAACAGGCGGCGGTGGAGCAGACCTTCGTGAACCGCGACGGGGCGGCGACCCTGAAGCTGGGACAGGCGCGCGGGATCGCGATGCTGGTGCCGGCACAGGCCGGACTTCCCGTGGCGGAGTATGCCCCGAACGCGGTGAAAAAGGCCGTTGTCGGCGTGGGCCATGCCGACAAGCGGCAGATCGCCCACATGGTGCGCCTGCAATTGCCGGGCTGCGCGCCGGTCGGGCCGGATGCCGCGGATGCGCTGGCCATCGCGATCTGCCATTCCTTCCATGCGGCGACGGCCGGTCGGCTTGCGGCCGCGATCGGGGCCGCCAGCATCCGTCGGGCGCAAGGGACCGTGTCATGATCGGGAAACTCACCGGACGGCTGGATTACCGCGCCAGCGACCACGCGCTGATCGACGTGGGTGGCGTCGGATATGTCGTGCATTGTTCCGAACGGACATTGGCCGCGCTGCCGGCGCGGGGCGCGATGGTGGCGCTGTATACGGAATTGCTCGTCCGCGAAGACCTGCTGCAATTGTTCGGCTTTTCAACACCTTACGAACGGGAATGGCACCGGTTGCTGATCTCGGTGCAAGGCGTGGGGGCGAAGGCGTCGATGGCGATACTGGGCACGTTGGGGGCAGATGGCGCGGCGCGTGCGATCATGCTGGGGGACGCGAATTCGATCAAGGCGGCACCGGGCGTGGGGCCGAAACTGGCGCAGCGCGTGGTGATGGAATTGAAGGACAAGGCGCCGGGGATCATGGCGCGGGGCGGGTCGCTGGATGCGGCGATGGGCACGGACGGGGCTGAGCCGCGGGTGGAGGATGATGCGCCGCTGCCCAAAAAACCCTTGCAGAAACAGGAGAATAACGCGCAGGCAGAGGCGCTTTCGGCGTTGCAGAACCTGGGCTATGCGCCGGTCGATGCCGCCCGCGCGGTGACGCAGGCGGCGGATGGCGCAAGCGAGACGCCTGCCTTGATCCGCGCCGCCCTGCGACTGCTGGCGCCGAAGGAATAGGGGGATGGTCTCGAACCGCCGTGCGGGCGATAAATGCCCATGACCTCTGAGCCAGACCCCACCCTGCGTCCCGACCGCCTGCCCGAGGATGAGCGCGCTATCCGTCCGCAATCATTGGATGATTTCACCGGGCAGGAAGAGGCGCGGGCGAATTTGCGGGTGTTCATCGAGAGTGCGAAGCGGCGCGGCAAGGCAATGGACCACGTGCTGTTCCACGGGCCACCGGGGCTTGGCAAGACGACCCTGGCGCAGATCATGGCGAAGGAATTGGGCGTCGGGTTCCGGATGACCTCGGGGCCGGTGCTGGCCAAGGCAGGCGACCTGGCAGCGATCCTGACCAATCTTGAAGCGCAAGACGTTCTTTTCATTGATGAAATTCACCGGCTCAGTCCGGTGGTGGAGGAAATCCTCTACCCCGCGCTGGAAGATTTCGAACTGGACCTGGTGATCGGGGAGGGGCCAGCCGCGCGGACGGTGCGGATCGAGTTGCAGCCCTTCACCCTGGTGGGGGCCACGACGCGGCTGGGCCTGTTGACGACGCCCTTGCGGGATCGTTTCGGCATCCCGACACGGCTGAATTTCTATACAATTCAGGAGCTTGATCAGATCGTTGCGCGGGGCGCGCGGATCGCGGGCATCGCTGCGGACCCGGCGGGAACGCTGGAGATCGCCAAGCGCGCGCGGGGCACGCCGCGCATCGCGGGGCGGCTGTTGCGGCGGGTGATCGACTTTGCGGTGGTGGAGGGCAATGGCCGCCTGACCCGCGAGATCGCGGACAGCGCGCTGACGCGGCTGGGGGTGGACGTGTTGGGGCTGGACGGGGCGGACAGGCGCTATCTTGCTCTGATTGCAGAGAATTATCATGGTGGGCCGGTGGGCATCGAGACCATTGCCGCCGCGCTGGCCGAGCCGCGTGACGCGCTGGAGGAGGTGATCGAGCCGTTCCTGTTGCAGCAGGGCCTGATCGCGCGGACGCCGCGCGGGCGGATGCTGGCGCACAAGGGGTGGTCGCACCTCGGTGTCGACAGGCCCATTCCGCCCGTTGATCGTCCCGAATGGGACGACAAGGGTTTTGGCGGCCCGTCGGACGGGTCGGACCCGCAGGGGGGGCTGTTTTGACCCCGCCTGCCGCCTCCCCGCCCGCCGCCTCTCCGCCCGCCGCCGACATCGCGGCGCTGTTCACCCGCGCCGACGGGCAGTTCCTGTTCGCGCGCTGGGGGCGGCCGATCGTGCCGGTCGTCTTCGGGGTGGAGGAGGCGACGATTTCGACGCTCAAGGGCGCGATCGAGGCCGTGGTGGCGCTGGCCGGTCACACGATGGCCGAGACGGACCCGGAACTGGGCGCGAACCTGATGATCTTCTTCGTGCGGGACTGGGCGGAACTGACGGCCACGCCGAACCTCGACCGGTTGATCCCGGATCTTGCCGGCACCGTCGCGCGGCTGGTGGATGCGGGTGCCAACCAATACCGCAGTTTTCGCTTCGATCCCGATGGCGGCATCAAGGCGGCCTTCGTGTTTGTCCGCATGGATGGGGAACTGGCGGCGGTTCCGGCCGAGACCATTGCCTTGAGCCAGGCGGTCCAGACCATCCTGCTGTGGTCGGACACGGCCTTCCTCGGCGCGTCGCCGCTTGCCGTGCTGTCGGAGGACGGACCGGCGGTTCTCAAGCCCGAGATCGCGACCATCATCCGGGCCGGATACGATCCGATCCTGCCGGTCTGCGCCACGGACCCGTCCCACGCCCTGCGCCTGGCGGCCCGCATCGGGAGGACCGCATGATCCACCTCTGGCCGCTGCGGGTGTATTACGAGGACGTGGACCTTGCAGGCATCGTCTACTACGCCAATTACCTGAAATACCTTGAACGCGGCCGCTCGGAAATGGTGCGCGCCGCAGGCATCAGCCAGCTCGACATGAAGGCGGCGGGGCTGGTCTTTGCCGTGCGCCGGGTGGCGGCGGACTACCTGAAACCGGCGAAATACGATGACGCGCTGGTGGTGGAAACGCGGCTCGACACCCTGAAGGGCGCCAGTTTCGACATGCCGCAGCGGGTGCTGCGCGGGGCCGAGGTTCTGCTGGAGGCGCGCGTCAAGGTGGTGATTCTGTCCGCCGATGGCCGCGCGGCCCGGCTTCCGGCGGATATACGCGCAAAAGTCACAACATTGGTGGCAGATGATGGCCACTGACGCGGAAGTGTTCGCCATCCCCCCTTCAACCTGATAATCTCGGGCCATAATGAGGCGCAGCAAAAACCGCGCCCGTTTTGGTTCGAGGCCGGGTAGAGGACGTCTTGCAGATATGGAAACGGAAACGCTTGCGCTGGCGCGGGAGGCGGATTTTACGCTGATCGCACTGTTTTTCAGGGCCAGCCTGATCGTGCAGTTGGTCATGATCGGGCTGATCGTGGCCTCGGTCTGGGTCTGGGCCATCGCCTTCACGAAAATCACCATGTTCCGCCGCGCGCGCGCCAATGCGCAGGCCTTCGATGCGACCTTCTGGTCGGGCGAGCCATTGGACGAGTTCTATGACCAGGTGGCGGACGGGCCGAAATCGGCCTCGGAACGGGTCTTCGTGGCGGGCATGACGGAATGGCGGCGCAGCCTGCGCGACGACGGCGCGCTGATCCCCGGCGTGCAGCAGCGCGTGGACCGGTCGATGGATGTGTCCATCGCGCGGGAAAGCGCGCGTCTGACCAACGGGTTGACGTTCCTGGCCACGACGGGTTCCACCGCGCCGTTCGTGGGCCTGTTCGGGACGGTCTGGGGCATCATGCGGTCGTTCCAGGAGATCGCGATTTCGGGCCAGACCTCGCTTGCCGTGGTGGCGCCGGGGATTGCCGAGGCGCTTCTGGCGACGGGGCTGGGCCTGTTGGCCGCCATCCCGGCGGTGATCCTTTACAACAAGCTGTCGAATGACGCGGACAGCATCGTGGGCACCTACGAGAGCTTCGCGGACGAATTTTCCACCCTTCTGAGCCGGCAACTGGACTGATGGGCGCGTCGGTTGCACAAGGCGGCGGCGGGCAGCGCCGACGCCGGGGCCGGGGCCGCCGGGGCGCGCGCCCGATGTCCGAGATCAACGTCACCCCCTTCGTGGACGTGATGCTGTGCCTGCTGATCATCTTCATGGTCGCGGCGCCGCTGATGACGGTGGGTGTGCCGATCGACTTGCCCGACACTTCGGCCGAAAGCCTGCCGAGCGAACAGGAAGAGCCGTTGACGGTGACATTGGGCGCCGATGGCTCGGTCACGTTGCAGACCACCGAAGTTGCGCGCGACGACCTGATCCCGCGCCTGCGCGCCATCGCCGCCGAACGCGACAGCCCGCGCATCTTCCTGCGTGCCGATGGCTCCATCCCCTACACGTCCGTGATGGAGGTGATGGGGGCGTTGAATGCGGCAGGGTTCCGGCAGATCGGTCTGGTGACCGACGCGGGTGGGCCGCGCCTGGACGGAACGGATAGGTGAGGCAGCGATGCGCCGGTCCCTCTATGCCTCTGCCACGATCCATGCGGTCCTGCTGTTGTGGGTCGTGTTCGGCGGAGCCTTGTTCGACCGCAGCCCGGAGGTGGCGTTCGAGGTGACGGGCGTGACGCTGATGTCGGTGGAGGATTTCGAGACATTGACCGGCGCGATGTCCGCGTCGCGCCCCCCGGCGCTGGAGCAGCCACCGGTGCCCGCCGTCCCCGAAACGTCGGCCGCCCCGGCCGCCGAAGCGCCCCCCCCGGCGCAGGACGCACCTGCCGAAACTGCGGCGCCGCCGCCCGAAAGCCAGCCGGTTCCGGTCGATCCGGTGCCCGATACGCTGGTGACGGACGAGGTGGTGCCGCTGGCCCCGCCGCCGGGGGCGACCGATGCGCCGGTGTCGCCCACGCCGCGCCCGAACGAGGCGCCGCGCGTGGCCCCGGTGGCCGCCCCCCTGCCGGAGCCGGACGCGGAGACCGCGCCCGATGTGCTGGAGCAGCCGGCGGAGTCCGATGCACCGACCGAAGCGCCGATCGAGGAGCGCCCGGAGACCGCCCCCGAGGAAGCCACCACCGAGATCGTGACCGAGGCGGACGAGCCTGCGGCGGCACTTGGCCCGACGGCCTCGGTCCGCCCGACGCCGCGCCCGGCCCGGCCCGCGCCGGTGGTGCCGCCCGCCGAGGTGGCCGACGCGGTGGACACGCCTGCGCCCAGCCCCGCGCCCGACCCTGCGCCCAGCCCCGCGCCCGACCCTGCGCCCCAGCCCGAGGCCGAGGTCGAT
>CAZTUG010000068.1:0-18011 GCA_964615955.1 uncultured Roseicyclus sp. | reverse complement strand
AGGGCAAGATGGTGATCGGCACGGTGAAGGGCGACATCCACGACATCGGCAAGAACCTTGTCGGCATGATGATGGAGGGCGCGGGCTTCGAGGTCGTCGATCTGGGCATCAACAACGCCGTCGACAAGTATCTCGAGGCTCTGGTGCGGGAAGAGGCGGACATTCTCGGCATGTCCGCGCTGCTGACCACGACGATGCCCTACATGAAGGTCGTGATCGACACGATGGTCGAACAGGGCATCCGCGACGATTACATCATCCTTGTCGGCGGCGCGCCCCTGAACGAGGAATTCGGCCGCGCCATCGGGGCGGACGCCTATTGCCGGGACGCCGCCGTGGCCGTGGAAACCGCAAAGACCTGGATCGCGCGCAAACACAACCAGATGGCCGCTGGCGCTTGAACGCCCGTTTGTCAGGCCCGTTTGTCAGGCCCGTTTGTCAGGCCCGTTTGCCAGGATAAACCCCGCGCGAGGCCGCCCCTCGCGCGGTATTTTCTTTGTCCGGGAGGGGCCGCGATGACCCGGATCATCACCGCCGGGCCGCCGGACGCGGACCTGTTCCAGACCGTCCATGACGACGTGTTCGACGGACCGATCCGGGCCGACTGGCTGCACGATTACCTCGACGATCCACGACAGCATATCCTTCTGGCGCTGGACGGCGCGCAGGTGGTCGCGATGTGCTCGGGCGCGCATCACCACCACCCCGACAAGCCCCGGCACATGTGGATCAACGAACTTGGCGTCGCCGGGCCATGGCGCAGGCAGGGGATCGCCACGCGGCTGATCGCGGCCCTGTGCGATCATGCGCGCGCGCTGGAGTGCACCGAGATCTGGGTCGTCGCCGACCCGACGGAGGAGGCCGAGGGCTTCTACACCTCCCTCGGCTGGCCACGCACCGGCGAGCGGCTGGCGATGTTCGCCACACCGCTCTAGCTCTTGTCTTCGCCGCACAACGCGGGCTTACCTGCCCGCATGAGCGCCCTGCCCCGCCCCGCCACGATGCCCCCCCGCGACCTGTTGCTGGTGGCGCTGGTCATCATGGCCTGGGGGTCGAATTTCAGCGCGATGAAGCTGGTGCTGGAGGACCTGCCGCCCTTCCTGTTCGTAGGACTGCGCTTCGCGATCCTGATCCCGCTGATCGCCGTCTTCCCGCGTCCCGCATCGTGGCGGGCGATCCTGACCATCGGCGTGCTGGTGAACATGGGGCAGTTCACCTTCCTGTTCTCGGCCATGCGGGCGGATGTGACGGCGGGGCTGGCCTCGCTGATCCTGCAAAGCCAGGCGCCCCTGACGATCCTGCTGGCGGCGGTCTTTTTCCGCGAGCGGGTGACGCCCGTCCAGATCGCGGGGATCGGGCTGGCCTGTCTGGGGTTGGCGGGATTCGGGCTGGCGGGGGGCGGGAACGTCACGCTGATCGGGCTGGCGCTGGTCCTGTGCGGGGCGTTGTCCTGGGCCTGCGGCAATCTCGTGTTCCGCCGCCTGCCCGGCGTGAACATGCCCGCCCTGTTCATCTGGGCCAGCCTTGTGCCGCCGCTGCCCATGCTGGCGCTGTCGGTGGCTTTCGAGGGGCCCGCGCCCTTCGCCACCATCGCCGCGATGGACCTGACCGGCTGGGGCGGGGTGGTCTACGTCGCCATCGTCTCGACCATTCTGGGGTATTCGATCTGGGGCGCGCTGCTGTCGCGCCATCCGGCGGCGATGGTCACGCCCTTCGCGCTTGGCATCCCGGTGGTGGGCATTGCGGTGGCGGCACTGGTGCTGGGGGAGCGTGTCGGCCCGTGGGAGGTCCTGTCGGGCGCGGTGATCCTTGCGGGCATCGCGCTGGCCGTGCTGGGGCCGCGCCTGCTGCGCCCGCGCTGATGCGCCGCGCTTGGCACCGCGCCGCCCCGCCCCATGTGCTTTGCGTGTGTATTCGGGAGACGTCGCAAATGCTGTCCATTCAAGCCAAGATCATCCTCGGCATCGTTGCCGCCGTCATTGTCGCTGCGGGACTGACCATATGGGTGATCCTGTCCCTCGGGAACGGGCCTCTGGCCACCCTGACGCCACTGGTGCTGTCGCTGCTGGTGATCCTCGTGTCCCGCAGCGCCTTCCGCGGGGGCAGTCACAGGGGCAGTCACAGGGGCAGTCAGGCGGGCGAAGACAGGAGCAAAGACAGGGGCAAGCGCGAACCGCCGGAGTGACGGCCCGCCCTGCAATCCGCGCTCAGGCCGCGCGTCGCTCCAGCCAGACCACCGTGACGGCGGCGATGATGGCATAAATCACATGACCCACCAGCGCGACCCAGGTGATGGTGGTGAAGCCCAGGAAGAACGGCAGCCCCGCAACGGCGGTGACGCCGCCGATCGCGAAAACCCAAAGGCCGATCCCATAGAGCACGGATCCCGCGAACCAGTGCAGGCCCGGCAAGACACGGCCAAGGATCGGCCGCGCGACGAAAAGCCAGCCCACCGGATAGGCGATCAGCCCCACGAGCAGCAGATGCATCAGGTTGCCCCAGGGCGCGCCGTTGGGCAGGCCGAGGGCGCCCAGAAGCGAGCGCGCGAGACCAACGGGGGCAAGGTTGCCGATCCCGAGCAGCGGGGCCACGACCTGCCCCCAGATGTCGAAAGCGACGGTGCCTGCGGCGCCGGACAGCAGCATCAGCGCAAGGGTCTCGGACGTGATGGCCGGAAAACCGGCGGTGCGGGAGTTGATGGAGAGGGTTGCCATGATGTCTTGTCCCTTGTGTAAGGTGTCGGAGATGAGGTTGCGATCGTCCCTTGATGGCGCGAGCCTTCTGTCGGAAAAGACCTCCGCTCAAGTGACGGCTGCGTGAGCGCACGGCCCTGTGAAAGCTGTTTCAATGCACATCAGCGACGACCAGCTTCTGGAGAGTGGCATGAGCGCACCGAAGAGGGGGCGCATCCTGCTGCTGGCCTGCGGCGCACTGGCGCACGAGGTGCTGGCGCTGATCCGGATGAACGGATGGTCCCATCTGGACCTGCACTGCCTGCCCGCGATCCTGCACAACACGCCCGACGCGATCCCCGACGCGGTTGAAGCCGCGGTGGTGGCGCGGCGCGATGATTACGAGCAGGTTTTCGTGCTCTATGCCGATTGCGGAACGGGTGGATTGTTACAGGCCCGCTGCGCCGCGTTGGGGGTGGAGATGCTGGAAGGCCCCCATTGCTATTCGTTTTTCGAGGGCAATTCCGAATTTGGCCGGCGCGACGAGATGACCTGCTTCTACCTGACAGATTTCCTGGTCAAGCAGTTCGACGCCTTCGTCACCCGGCCCTTGGGATTGGACAGGTTCCCGGAATTGCGCGAGGTCTATTTCGGCAATTACACCACGCTGGTGTATCAGGCGCAGGTCGATGACCCGACGCTGACGGAAAAAGCGCGGGGCCATGCCGAGGCACTGGGGCTGGCTTTCGAGCGGCGGTTTACCGGCTATGGCGATCTGGAGGTGGCGCTGGCGCGACTGTAGGGCACCTTCTGCGCGCGGCCTGCCATCTCGGCGCGGGCATGCGGCACGGCACGGGGCGCAGATCGCCAGCGTGCGGCGTCCGGGGCGAGGCCGGAGGGGGGCGCTGCCCCCGGCCTTCGGCCTCCCCCGGAGGTTTTGGGCCAAGATGAAATCAGGGCCGGTCAGGCGCCTCAATGGTTGTCGCGGGGCAGATCGTGGGCGATGCGCCGGTAGGCGGTGGCCAGTTCCAGGCAGCCGCCCTCGGCCAGTTGACCCACGGTCTTGCGGTAAAGCTCCTGCCACGGGGTCTGGTGGGGCAGATCGGGCGGCGTCCACGCGGCCTTGCGGGCGGCCCATTCGGCCTCCGGCACCAGCGCGTCGAGCGTTCCCGCGTTCAGGTCGAGCCGCACCCGATCCCCGGTCTGAAGAAAGGCAAGCCCGCCGCCAACCGCCGCCTCCGGCGAGGCGTTGAGGATCGACGGGCTCTCGGAGGTGCCCGACTGGCGACCGTCTCCGACAGTAGGCAGGTGCTTGATCCCGTCCCTGATCAGCGCATCGGGTGGCTGCATGTTCACCACTTCGGCCGAGCCGGGATAACCGACGCAGCCGACGCCGCGGATGAACAGCATGGTTTCCGCATCGATGTCGAGGGAAGGATCGTTGATGCGGTCGTGATAGTCCTCCGGCCCCTCGAACACCACGGCGCGGCCCTCGAAGGTGCCATCCCGAAGGTAGCGGGCGCGGAAATCGGCGGAAATCACGGAGGTCTTCATCAGGGCGCTGTCGAAGAGGTTGCCCGACAGCACCGCAAACCCCGCCGCCTCGCGCATCGGGTTGGAGACCGGCCGGATCACGTCCCCGTCCCGGCTGCGCGCCCCCGCCAAAGCCTCCGCCAGCGGCTTGCCCGAGGCGGTCATGACGCCGCCGTCCAGCAGCCCCTCGGCGAGCAATTCCCCCATCACCGCCGGCACCCCGCCCGCGCGGAAGAAGCTTTCGCCCAGGTATTCACCCGCAGGCTGCATGTTGACCAGCAGCGGCAGAGCATGGCCGACCGTCTCCCAATCCGTCACATGCAGCGCCACACCCGCGTGCCGCGCCAGCGCCTGCAGATGCGGCGGCGCGTTGGTGGAGCCACCGATGGCGGTGTTCACCTTGATCGCGTTCTCGAAGGCCGCGCGCGTCAGGATGTCGGAGGGCTTCAGGTCTTCCTCCACCATCTCCACCGCACGGCGTCCGGTCAGGTAGGCCATCTCCATCCGCTCGCGGAACGGCGCCGGAATGGCGGCAGCACCGGGCAGGGTCATGCCCAAGGCCTCGGCCAGCGCGTTCATCGTGGAGGCGGTGCCCATCGTGTTGCAATGCCCAAGCGACGGCGACGAGGCGCAGGCCATCTGCATGAATTCCTCGTAATCGATCTCCCCCGTGGCCAGCAGCCGCCGCCCCTCCCAGATCGCCGTGCCCGACCCCGCGCGCTTGCCCTTGTGCCAGCCATCCAGCATCGGCCCGCCATTGAGCGCAATCGCAGGCAGATCCACCGTCGCCGCCCCCATCAGCATCGCGGGCGTGGTCTTGTCGCAGCCCGTCGTCAGCACCACGCCGTCGATCGGGTAGCCGTGCAGCACCTCCACCAGCGACAGATATTGCAGGTTGCGATCAAGCGCCGCCGTAGGCCGCTTGCCCGTTTCCTGGATCGGATGCACCGGGAACTCCAACGGAATGCCGCCCGCGTCGCGGACGCCCGCCTTGATCCGGTCCATCAGGAACACGTGGATCTTGTTGCACGGCACCAGGTCGCTACCCGTCTGCGCAATGCCCACGATCGGCTTGTTCGCCTGCAACTCCCCCCGCGTGAACGCCTGGTTCTGGTAGCGCTCCAGATAGAGCGCGGTCATGCCCGGATTGTTGGGATTGTCGAACCACTCCTGGGACCGGTAACGACGGTTGGCGCGGGTGTTGGACATGGTGTGTTCCATTATGTGAAACTGTGGGCCGTATTCTGAAACCATCCTATCCTGAAGCCGCCCGCTGCCTCAAGCACTCCCCTTGCCCATTCATCTTGGCCGAAAAACTCGATCCGACGCGTCAACCGTGGGCCCCGGTCCGCGGCGCCGCACCCAGCCAATCCCGCGCGCCCGCGCCGGGTGACCGCAGGTCGCCCGGCGCCACGCCCAAAGACCGGATCGGGCCGCAGGCCCGGGACGATCGCGGGAGCGCCCCGGCTCCGGACCGCGAGGTCCTCTCAAATCAGGGGCAGCGCATCGCGGACAAGCGGTGACAGCGCGCTGTCGTCTTCCGCCGCGAAGGCCTTCAACTCGGCGCGCATCTCCGGCCCCCAGAAGTCCTTCAGATGCGCCGCGACCAGCTCTGCCTGGTCTCCGCCCGGCTGGGTGGCGAAGAAGCCCGCGATCTGATTGGCCATTCTGGTCAGTTTCTCATGCGACATCGGTCTGGCTCCGGATGATGCGATGCGGATGGGTGAAGGTGTCCAGCCTGCCGTCACGGGCGAAGGCGGCGATGGTCAGGCCCGCCGCATCGGCCATCCGCACGGCATGGGCGGTAGGGGCGGAGACGGCGACGAGGATCGGGCAGCGCGCCAACACCGTCTTCTGCACCATTTCGACCGACACTCGGCTGGTCAGCACCACTGCGCCTGCAGCCGGGTCGATGCCCGCCCGCAGCAGCCCTCCGATCAACTTGTCCAGCGCGTTGTGCCGCCCGACATCTTCGCGCGCCAGCACGATACCCGCGTCGGGCCCCTGCCCCGGCAACAGGAAGCCCGCCGCATGGACCGCCTTCGTCAGGTCATGCAGGGGCTGGTGCCCGCGCAGCAGGTCCGGGCCGCTGGCGGCCTCGGCATGCCCGATCTCGCCACCCTGGGGCAGCACCGGCAATTCGCGCAGCGCCTGTTCCAGCGACTCGATCCCGCAGAGCCCACAACCCACCGGCCCCAGCAACGCGCGCCTGCGCGCACCCAGTGCCTCGGCAACGGCATCGGGCACCCAAAGCCGCGCTTCGATGCCGGACCCGAGGTCCATGATCTCCAAACGCTCGATCTGGTCGGGCCGCGCGAGGCCTTCGGTGAACCCGAAGCCGACCGCGAAATCCTCCAGATCGGCGGGGGTGCACATCATCACCGCCTGCGTCGAGCCATTGACTGTCACCGCCACCGGTACCTCGTCGGGAAGGCTCCGCGCCACCTCGCGCGTGCCTTCCGGCCCCATCGCCATCGCCCCGATGGAGAAGACCGGCCTCATTCCGCCGCCGGCAGAATGCGCCGCGACTGCCCGGCTTGCTCGTTGTAGTCCCGCTGCCACTGCGTCGGGCCGTTCGACAGCCCCACCTGCACCGCTGTCACCTTGTATTCCGGGCAATTCGTGGCCCAGTCGCTGAAGTCGGTGGTGATGACATTGGCCTGCGTGTCCGGGTGGTGGAAGGTGGTGTAGACCACGCCGGGCACCACGCGGTCGGTCAGGGTCGCGCGCAGGCTGGTCTCGCCAGCACGGGAGGCCAGCTTGACCCAATCGCCCTCCTTGATGCCCCGCACTTCCGCGTCATGGGGGTGGATCTCCAGCACGTCCTGATCATGCCAGACAACGTTATCCGTCCGCCGCGTCTGCGCGCCGACATTGTATTGCGACAGGATGCGCCCCGTGGTCAGAAGCAACGGGAAGCGCGGCCCGGTGCGTTCGTCGGTGGGGATGTATTCCGTCACGATGAACCGCCCCTTGCCGCGCACGAACCCGTCCACATGCATGATGGGTGAGCCATCGGGCGCCGCGTCGTTGCAGGGCCACTGGACGGAGCCACGCTGCTCCAGCATGGCATAGTTCACATTGGCGAACCCCGGCGTCGTCTCGGCGATCTCGTCCATGATCTGGCTCGGATGGGTATAGTCCCAATCGGCCCCCATGGCGTTCGCCAGCATCTGCGTGATCTCCCAATCGGCATAGCCGTTGCGCGGCTTCATCACCTCGCGCACGCGGTTGATGCGGCGCTCGGCATTGGTGAAGGTCCCGTCCTTCTCCAGGAAGGTCGATCCCGGCAGGAAGACATGGGCGTAATTCGCCGTCTCGTTCAGGAACAGGTCGTGGACGATGACACACTCCATCGCCGCCAGCCCCGCTGCGACGTGGCGCGTATCGGGATCGGATTGCAGGATATCCTCGCCCTGGCAATACAGGCCCTTGAAGCTGCCCGATACCGCCGCATCGAGCATGTTCGGAATGCGCAGGCCCGGCTCCGGGTCGATCTCCACGCCCCAGCGGTTCTCGAAGATGGCACGCACGTCGTCGCCCTTCACGTGGCGATAGCCGGGCAGTTCATGCGGGAACGACCCCATGTCGCAGGCGCCCTGCACGTTGTTCTGCCCACGCAGCGGGTTCACCCCCACGCCCTCGCGGCCCAGATTGCCGGTCAGCATGGCCAGGTTCGCGATCCCCATGACGGTGGTGGAGCCCTGGGAATGTTCCGTCACCCCCAGCCCGTAATAGATCGAGCCATTGCCGCCCGTGGCGTAGAGCCGCGCCGCCTTGCGCAAGTCCTCCGCAGGAACCCCGGTCAGCGCCTCGGTCATCTCGGGCGAATGGCGCACGTCACCGATGAACTCGGCATATTCGGTGAACTCGTCCCAATCGCAGCGTTCGCGGATGAACTGCTCGTCGTAAAGCGTCTCGTCCACGATCACATGGGCCAGCGCCGAGACCACGGCCACGTTGGTGCCAGGACGCAGCGCCAGGTGATGCGCCGCCTCGATATGGGCCGAACGCACGATATCCGTTCGGCGCGGGTCGATCACGATCAGCTTTGCGCCCTGCCGCAAGCGCTTCTTCAGACGACTGGCGAAAACCGGGTGCCCGTCGGTCGGGTTCGCCCCGATGATGACGGCCACGTCCGTGTGCATGACGCTATCGAAATTCTGCGTCCCGGCGCTGGTCCCGAAGGTCTGGCCCAACCCGTAGCCGGTGGGCGAATGGCACACCCTTGCACAGGTGTCGGTGTTGTTGTTCAGGAACACGCCGCGCGCCAGTTTCTGGACCAGATAGGTCTCCTCGTTAGTGCACCGGCTCGACGTGATGACACCGATGGACTTGCGGCCATGTTTCTCCTGCAAGCCGCGCATCCGGTCGGCCGCGAAGCCGATCGCTTCCTCCCACGAGACTTCGCGCCACGGCTGGTCGATGCGGTCGCGGATCATCGGGTTCAGGATGCGGTCGGAATGGTTCGCATACCCCCATGCGAAGCGCCCCTTGACGCAGGAATGGCCCCGGTTCGCCGCGCCATTCTTGTAGGGCACCATGCGCACCAACTCGTCGCCATTCAGCTCCGCCTTGAACGAGCATCCGACGCCGCAATAGGCGCAGGTCGTCACGACCGACCGCTGCGGCGTGCCCAGGTCGATAACGGATGTCTCCTGCAAGGTCGCCGTCGGGCAGGCCTGCACGCAGGCACCGCAACTCACGCAATCCGACGCCATGAAGTCGTCCAGCGGGCCGCCGGCGGACACGCGGCTGTCAAAACCCCGGCCCTGGATGGTCAATGCGAAGGTGCCCTGCACCTCCTCGCAGGCCCGCACGCAGCGCGAACAGACGATACATTTCGACGGATCATAGGTGAAATACGGGTTGCTCTCATCCTTCGGCATCCACTGCGGATTGGCCACGGCCCCCGCGCGCGCCGTGAAATGGTTCGCCAACCCGGCCCCTTCCGGTGCCTCGTAGCGCACGTCGCGCAGGCCGACGACGCCGGCCATGTCTTGCAACTCGCAATCGCCGTTCGCCGCGCAGGTCAGGCAATCCAGCGGATGGTCCGAGATATAAAGCTCCATTACCCCCTTGCGGATTTTCTTCACCTTCGAGGATTGCGTGTGCACCACCATGCCCGGCGCCACCGGCGTCGTGCAGGACGACGGCGTGCCCCGCCGCCCCTCGATCTCCACCACGCAAAGGCGGCAAGACCCGAACG
Organism: uncultured Roseicyclus sp.; assembly: GCA_964615955.1. Lineage (GTDB taxonomy): Bacteria > Pseudomonadota > Alphaproteobacteria > Rhodobacterales > Rhodobacteraceae > Gymnodinialimonas. The sequence goes on along the minus strand of CAZTUG010000068.1, from coordinate 8,597 downwards.
CCTCAACCGAATCCGTCGCGCAGAGCTTCGGGATCGACAATCCGATCTCGGCGGCGGCGCGCATCACGCTCGTGCCCTCGGGCACCGTCACCTCGAACCCGTCCACCGTCAGCGTCACCGGCGCACCTGCCTTCGCAGGCGTGCCGAAATCACGGTCATCCAGCCGATCGGAGGGGATAATGAAGTCTCTCATCGCGCAACGCTCCGTTGTTCATCTTGGCCGAAAACTCTGGGGGTCTGGGGGCAAAGCCCCCAGCCGGTCGACGCGCGAAGCGCGGCGAAAACCCTGGGGGCCCGCTTCATTCCGCCGCCGCCCGCGCGCCGGTGAATTCCTCGGGGAACTGCTCCAGCGCGCTCAGCACCGGGAACGGCGTGAAGCCGCCCAGCGCGCAGAGCGAGCCGTCCTTCATCGTCTCGCACAAATCGACCAACAGCGGGATCGCGCGCGCGTCGCCCTGCGCGATCCGCTCGATGGTCTCGACGCCGCGCACCGCGCCGATGCGGCAGGGCGTGCATTTCCCGCAGGACTCGATAGCGCAGAACTCCATCGCGAAGCGCGCCATTGCGACCATGTCCGCGCTGTCGTCGAACACCACGACACCCGCATGGCCGATCAACCCGCCCGCCCCGTCGAAGGGCTCATAGGCGAAGGGCGTATCGAACTTGGCAGGCGCGAAATAGGCCCCGAGAGGCCCGCCCACCTGCACCGCCTTCACCGGACGGCCAGACGCAGTGCCGCCGCCGATCTGGTTGACCAATTCCCCCAGCGGCATCCCGAACGCGGTCTCGAACAGCCCGCCGAACTTCACGTTCCCGGCAATCTGGATCGGCATCGTGCCCTTGGACCGGCCAAGCCCGAAGCCCGCGTAATGCGCCGCACCCTTCTCGAAGATCACCGGCACCGTCGCCAGCGAGATCACGTTGTTGACCACCGTGGGCCGACCAAGAAAGCCCTCCAGTGCCGGCAGCGGCGGCTTGGCGCGCACCACGCCGCGTTTGCCCTCAAGGCTGTTGAGCAAGCTGGTCTCTTCGCCGCAGACATAGGCCCCGGCACCAACGCGCACCTCGATATCAAATTCATGTGATGAATGAAGAACGCGCCCCAAAATGTTGTTTTTACGAACGATCTCTACCGCTTCTCTCATCGCCTCGATCGCATCGGGATATTCGCTCCGGAGGTAGACATACCCCTTCGTGGCCCCGACACCGAGGCCCGCGATCACCATGCCCTCGATCAGGCTGAACGGATCGCCTTCCATGATCATCCGGTCGGCGAAGGTGCCGCTGTCGCCCTCGTCGGCGTTGCAGACGATGTATTTCCGCGAGCCGGAGGCCTGGCGCACCGTGTCCCACTTGATCCCCGTCGGGAACCCCGCCCCGCCACGGCCACGCAGGCCGCTTTCGGTCACTTCGGCCACGATGCTCTCGGCCGACATCTCCACCGCCCGGCGCAGGCCCGTCAGGCCACCATGGGCCTCATACTCTGCCAGCGACAGCGGGTCGATCACGCCGCAGCGCTGGAAGGTCAGACGGGTCTGGCGCGCGAAGAAGGGGATTTCCTCCACCGGGCCGAGGCATGCGGCGCTGCCGTCCAGGATCGCGGGCACATCCGCAGGGGTCGCGGCGCCATATCCGATACGGACCCCGTCGCGCTCGACCTCCACCAGCGGCTCCAGCCAGATCATCCCGCGCGATCCGTTCCGCACAACCTTGACGCCTGCCGCCGCGAAAGCCGCCGCCACGGCGTCCGCGCCAAGGGCCCTTGCAGCCGCATCGCGAGGAACCCAGACCTTCACCGGACGACCCTCACGGCCCTTCATGGAATGATCCTGCCAGTCTGTCATGCCGACACCTCCGCCACGAGATCCTCGGCGCTCGCCCGACCCCGGACGTGTCCGTTCACCATCGCCGCCGGACCGCAGGCGCACAGGCCGAGGCAATAGACCGGCTCTACCGTCACGCGACCATCTGCCGAGGTGCCGTGCCATTCGAGCCCCAGCATCGCCAGCACCTTGTCGGATAGTGCATTCGCGCCGACGGCCTGGCAGGCCTCCGCCCGGCAGATCTTGAGCACATGCCTGCCGGCCGGCGCGGACCGGAAGTCGTGGTAGAACGATATCACCCCGTGCAGTTCCGCCTGCGTGATGTTCAACGCGTCCGCGACGGGGGCGCGGGCAGCGTCGGGAATGCACCCGTAGGCGGCCTGCAAGTCGTGCAGAATCGGCAGCATCGGCCCCTCCAGATGCAGCTTCGCGCGGATGATCGCGCCGATATCGGCAGCGTCGGGAACGGCAGGGGGGTGGGGCATGGGGGCTCCGGGTTGGGTGGGGTCTGCGTGACTGGAGTTTGATTGGAAATCAATATCGTTATTTCGTTGGTCGATTGAATTCATCTATCGAACCGCGCGGCGCGGGCGGCGCCTGCACCCCGGCCTGCGCCATCGCCTTCGTCTGGGCAAGCAGCGCGGCCAGGACCGGCGTGTGCGGCTCCCGATAGGGTGCCACGAGGCCGACCACATGGTCGATGCCGCCGCTGATCTCGCGGATCACAAGCTCGGGCTTTCCGGCGCACAGGAACCGCGCCATGTCGCGCGGCAGGACGGTGATCCAGCCGCCCGCCTGCACATGGGCGGCGAGCACGACGGTGGAGTTGCTTTCCACCTGCGCCTCGGGGGCCACCCCGGCCTCCATGAAACATTCGTTGATGATGCGGCGGTTCTGCATGTTGGGCGTCAGCAGGCACAGACGCTCGCCCGCCAGATCGGCCCAGTCCACGCGGTCCTGCAACGCCAGATCGCTGTCGCGGTGGGCCACCACGGTCTGCACCTCGCGATAAAGGGGCTGTGTCGTCACGCGCCCCAGGGGCTCGTTGTCCAGATAGGACAGGCCGGCATCGGCCTCGAGGTTCTCCAGCATCGACAGGATCTCGATGGAGGTGCGGCTGAGGATGGTGAAGCGGATATTGGGATGGACGGCGGCAAACCGCGCGCTCAGATGCGCGGCCCAGGTCAGCGCGGTGGGAATGACGGCCAGCCGCACGATCCCCGACAGGCCATGGCGGGCGGTGCGCATCTCCGCGCGGAAACTGCGGGCATCGCTGACCAGTTGCCGCGCCCAAACCAGCGCGCGCTGCCCCTCGGGCGTCAGGCCGCCATACCGCGAGCCCCGGAAGATCAGTTGCACGCCCAACATCTCTTCCAGTTGCTTGATGCCGGTGGACAGCGTCGGCTGCGTCAGCCCGAGGCTTTCGGCCGCGCGGCCGAAATGGCCTTCCCGCGCGACGGCGATGAACATTTCGAGCTTGTGGATCATCTTTCAAGTATTCCGATCGTGGAGCGATATTTCAATCGGAAATCCCGATCGCTTTTCGCGCCCCGGCCCGACTGTGACATCCGTACACATCGCGTGCACATCCTGTACATACACTCGGCTCCCCATCATCCGCCCTATGGACAGAGAGCCGCGCCGGAACATATTGCCGACCCATCGGGGCGACAGGGCGGGACATGACCGAACAGGCCGAACAGACCGGACGGACCGGACAGACCGGACGGACCGGACACCGGACGGAGCGCGCGGGGCGCAACTGGGCCATGGCGGTGCTGGCCATCGTGCTGACCGCGCTGGCGGCCTTCGGCGCGCGCGACCTGCATGTGCAGGCCGATATCGTCGGCGCGCTGTCGGGCAACAGCGCGGGCTTCCGCGCCTATGCCGAGTTCCAAGACCGCTTCGCACTGGGCCGCGCCGACGAGGCGCTGCTGATCCGCGCCCCCGACCTTGCCGATCCGGCCGCGTTCGAGGCGTTGGAGACCCTGATCCTGGACCTGCAATTCACCGATGGCGTGGCGGAGGTGGTCAGCCTGTTCTCCCTGCCCGCCCCCGGCAGCACGACGCCGTTGATCCTGTCCGATCCCGAGGCGCCCCTGCCCGAGCGCTTCGCCACGTTCCGCGCCGCCGGACCCGCCGCCACGGCCCTTGTCAGCGCCGACCGGTCGGCCGCGCTGCTGCATGTCATCGCCACGCCCGAGGCCGCGCCGGGCGACATCGCCGCCGCCCTGCCCGAACTTGCCGCCGCCGCCGCCGCCGCCACCACCGGGCCGCCGCTGTCGGTGGTCGCCGTGGGACAGGGCGCGGTGGAGCGCCAGATCTCGCGCGCGCTGATCCGCGACCAGATCGTGGTGACGCCACTGGCCATCGCGATCTGCATCCTTGCGGGGGCGCTGATCCTGCGGTCGCTGCGCGCGGTGCTGGTCTGCGCCGCGCCCGCGATCTGCGGCGTGATCTGGTTCATGGGGCTGCTGGGCTGGACCGGCACCGCGCTGGACCCCTGGCTTGCGACGCTGCCGACGCTGGTGATGGTGCTGGCCTTCGCCGACACGCTGCACCTGTTTTATGCCAGCCGCGAGGCGGGCGGCCTGCGCGCCGCGATCCGCGACGTGCTGCCGGCGGCGTTCATGACCTCGCTGACCTCGGCGCTGGCGCTGGCGAGCTTCGCCCAGGCGGGCGCGGATGCGCTGTGGGGGCTGGCGATCTGGGGGCCGGTGGCGGTGTTCTGCGGCTTTGCCGCGGTCGCCATGCTGTTCCCGCTGCTGTCGCATCTGCTGCTGCGCGAGGCGCAGCCCGCACCGGCGGGCTTCGCGCTGGCGCTGTCCCCGGCGCGGCGGGGCCTGCTTCATCCGCGCGCCATGGGGATCGCCGCGGCGCTGGTGGGGCTGGCCCTGCTGCCCGCACTGAACCGGGCGGAGCCGGAATTCTCGTTCTCGGAACATATCCGCGCGACCAGCCCGCTGGGGCAGGACATGGCCTATCTGGAGGCCGAGGGGCTGGGCTCGGCCAGCCTGTTCGTGGTGATCGACGATGCCGATGGCACCCCCGGTCTGTCCGAGGCCGATGCCCCCCGGCTGGCGGCGGTGGCCGACGCGGTGCTGGGCGGCGCCGCGATGGCCCCGCAGGGGGGCGTGCCGCAGGGGGAGGTGCCACAGGTGCCCGAGCGGTTTCGCGCCGGGGACGGGCTGGCGGTGGCGCTGCCGGTGCTGGTGCCGCTGGGCGTGGGGCCCGATGCCTTCGCGCGGGAGATCGCCGCGCTGCGCGGGGCGCTGGACGCGGCCGGTCTGGCCGATGTCACGCGGCTGGCCGGACAATCGCTGCTGGGCCACGAGGTGGTGCCCGAAACCGTCGCCGCGATGCGCCTGTCCTTCTACGTGGCGCTGGCCGCGATTGCGGTCGTGGTGGCGGTGTCGCAGCGCTCGCTGGTCCTGGCGCTGCTGGCCACCGCGATCAGCGCCCTGCCGATGCTGGCCATCGAGGCGGCGCTGGTGCTGAGCGGTCAGGGCATGACGATGACCGTCGCCTTCGCCCTGACGGTGGCCTTCGGGATCGCGGTGGATGACACGATCCATTACCTCAACCGCTGGCGTCTGGCGCGCGGCACGCCCGACCGGCGGCTGGCCGAGGCGCTGGCCCATGCCGGGCCGCCGATGGTGGCCACCACGCTGCTGATGGCGTTGGGCTTCGGCGCGACAATGTTCAGCGCCACGGCGAGTTTGCCCCAGTTCGGCATCTATGTGATGCTGGCGCTGGTCATGGCGCTGATCGCCGACCTGTTGTTCCTGCCCGCCCTGATCCGATTGGGACGCCGATGATGCGAGTATTGAAGCCGATATGTGCCTGTGTCGCGCTGGCCTGCGGCCTGCCTTCGGGCGCGGGGGCCGAGGTGCCGGGCTGGTTGCAGGGCGACTGGGCGACCAATGCGCGGCTGACCGCGCCGGACGGGGCGCAACTGCGCATCCGCTGCACCTTGCAGGCCGCCGCGGAAGGCGCGCAGGACTGGGCGGGCGTGTTGGGATGCGCCACGGTGCAGGGCCGGTTCGAGGGGCGGTGGACCGTGGCCTTGCAGGGCGCGGGCACCACCGGGCGGGTGGTGTTCTCGGGCGCGCAGGACGCGGAGTTGGCGCTTGCGGGAACGGCCGACGGCGCCCGCGTCGATTTGAGCGCGCAGGATGGGCAGGGCGTGGCCTTCACCCCCGGCCCCGGTGGTGCGCTGGTGGTGGAGATGCGCGCGCTGGGCCCCCAGCGCCTGACCGGCGCGCTGAGTTTCGAGCCGCGATAGGGGGCGGGCGAGCGGCGGGGCGGTTTGCGTCGGCCGGGCGGGGCAAGGAAGGAATGGTGCCCCCACACGGACTCGAACCGCGGACCCTCTGATTACAAATCAGATGCTCTACCAGCTGAGCTATAGGGGCAAACCGTGGCCCGCACGGTTCTGGCCACCGGACGGGGCGACCACACCCCGTCATATAAACCACGCCGCCCCAAGCGCAACGCCGAAAAACGACGCCATGGGCCGCGCCATGGGCCTCCTCGGGCGGCGCGCGGGACCGGGAGCGCCCCGTAGGGACAATTCGATCTACATTCGGTCATGCGGGCCTGTGGACCGGACGGGTCGCACACCGAAAATTAAGCTCCTGCCCCCTTGATGCACGCGATCCGGCCACTCCGCCGGACGTCAGTCTCCGAAGGATCCGCGTCATGCTTGGATTGAAGACCGTTCGCGGCAAGACCACCGTTGCCGTCATTGTCATCCTGCTGGTCGCCATGTCGGCCCTGACCGCCGTGCTGGCCGCAAACCAGAGACGCGCATTCGAAAGCGCCCGGAATGACCGGGTCGATGTCATGCTCAGCGTCCTGGGCTTCGACCTGAACACCAGGTTCGGCGCCGAAGGATTTTCCCGCTCTCTCGATGCCGGCGGCCGCCTTGTCGGCGCGACCATCCCGGCGATGCCCGCCTTCGCGCATCACGCGATCACCGATGCCTCGGCCGAGCAGACCTTCGGTGTCGTCTCGGTCCTGCACTGGGACGCGGCGCGGGAACGGTTCATCCGGATCAGCACCTCGGCGCTGTCGGCCTCGGGGGAGCGGGACATCGGCAGCGTCCTCGACGATCCCGCCGCCACGGCAATCCTGCGCGACGGGCACATTGCCCACACCACGGCCATGGTGGCGGGGACCGGCCATGAGCTGCGCCTGGTGCCCGTCTTCGGGGCCGACGGCAGCGTGATCGGCGCCCTCGAAGCGGGCGAGCGTCAATCCCATGTCGATACCCTGCTGGCGGAACTGCTGCGAACCAGCGTGCTGACCACGCTTGTGGCGGCGCTTCTGGCGGGGCTTGCCTTCGTCGCCTTCGTGCCCGTCGCCTTGCGCCCCATCCGGCGCGTGAACGACGCCATGAGCCAGATCGGACAGGGCGTCTTCGACGTGCAGGTGCCGCACACGACCCTGCCCGACGCGACCGGCGCCATCGCCCGCAACCTGCAGAGCTTCGCGGTAGACCTGGCCGCTGCCGCCGCCACGCGGGAGATCCAGGAACGCACCCAGGACCAGGCCGCCCAGGCGGTCGAGGAACAGACGCGGGTCCAGGCCCGTGTCGTCGCGGAGATCTCCAGGGGCCTCGAACGGATGGCGCAGGGCGACCTGACCGGCCCGATCGACAGCACCGCCGCCAACCCCTTCCCGGCGCGCTATGACGGCCTGCGGCAAAGCTACAATGCGGCCATCACGCAACTGGGCCAGGCGATGTCGGACATCCAGGGGGCTGCGGGCAGTGTCCGCACCCGCTCGGACGAGATCAACCGCGCCGCCGACGATCTCGCCAAGCGCGCCGAATCGCAAGCCGCGACGCTGGAACAATCGGTCGCGGCCCTGAACGAGTTGACCGCCAGCGTGCACCACGCCAGCGAACGCGCGGTGCGGGCCGAAACGGTCGGTCGCAACTCTCGCAAGGATGCCGAAGACGGCGCCCTGGTGATGGATCAGGCAATCGAGGCGATGGAGGAAATCGCCACCAGCAGCCAGGCCGTGACGCGCATCATCGACGTGATCGAGGGCATCGCCTTCCAGACCAACCTGCTGGCCCTGAACGCGGGCGTGGAGGCGGCGCGCGCGGGAGAGGCCGGGCGCGGCTTCGCGGTGGTCGCCACCGAGGTGCGGGCGCTCGCGCAGCGGGCCTCGGAATCCGCCCTTGAGATCAAGACGCTGATCAGCGCCAGTGCGGACCAGGTCACGGTCGGCAAGGAGCTTGTCAACAAGACCGGCGGGCGGCTCAAGGACATCCTCGGCCATGCAATCGAATTGCAGGAATTCGTCAGCGAGATCGCGGCAGGGGCGCGGGAACAATCCATCGGGCTGGACGAGATCACGCTGGGGATCAACCAGATGGATGGCGTGACCCAGCAGAACGCCGCCCTTGCGATCGAGGTCAACTCCGCCGCCGCCACCCTGATGGGCACGGCCAGCGGGCTGGTCTCGACACTGGAATCCTTCCGCCTGACGGATGCCACGACCTTCGGCTCCATGATGGCGCAGCCCCGGTCGCAGCCCCGGTCGCAGGGCCAGCAGGCCGCCTGAGGACAGCGCCGACCGGTCGCCAAAGGACTGTTGCCCGAGAACTGACCGCCTGTGGACTGTTGCCCGAGGACTGACCGCCTGTGGACTGGATATTTGAAGGCTGGATATTTGCCGGCGGGCCGCCTGCCGGGGCAGCTGGCAGTCAGGCCCGGTGACGGGCGGGCAGGCACAGGCCCGGTGGCGGGCAGGCAGGCACAG
>CAZTUG010000067.1:0-18570 GCA_964615955.1 uncultured Roseicyclus sp. | reverse complement strand
CCGACCTACGGCTTCGACACCCTTCAGATCCACGCGGGCGCCCGCCCCGACCCGGCCACCGGCGCGCGGCAGACGCCGATCTACCAGACCACGGCCTATGTGTTCCGCGATGCCGAACACGCGGCGGCATTGTTCAACCTGCAAGAGGTCGGCTACATCTATTCGCGCCTGACCAATCCGACCGTGGCCGTGCTGCAGGAACGCATCGCCACGCTGGAAGGCGGCGTCGGCGCGGTGTGCTGTTCCTCCGGGCACGCGGCGCAGATCATGGCGCTGTTCCCGCTGATGGCGCCGGGCCGCAACGTCGTGGTGTCCACACGGCTTTACGGCGGCACCGTCACGCAGTTCAGCCAGACCATCAAACGCTTTGGTTGGTCCGCGAAATTCGTCGATTTCGACGATGTGGACGCGGTGAAGGCGGCCATCGACGACGATACCCGCGCGATCTTCGGCGAGGCAATCGCGAACCCTGGCGGCTATATCATGGATGTGCGCGCCATCGCCGACATCGCCGATGCGGCGGGCATCCCGCTGATCATCGACAACACCTCGGCCACGCCCTACCTCTGCCGCCCGATCGAACATGGCGCGACACTGGTCGTCCATTCGACCACGAAATACCTGACCGGCAACGGCACCGTCACCGGCGGCTGCGTGGTCGATTCGGGCAAGTTCGACTGGGCCGCCTCCGACAAGTTCCCGTCGTTGAGCGCGCCAGAACCCGCCTATCACGGCCTCAAGTTCGCCGAGACTTTCGGGCCGCTGGCCTTCACCTTCCACGGCATCGCCATCGGCCTGCGCGATCTTGGCATGACCCTGAACCCGCAGGCGGCCCATTATACGCTGATGGGGATCGAAACGCTGTCCCTGCGGATGGAGCGCCACGTGGAGAACGCGGTGGCCGTCGCCAAGTGGCTGGAGGCCGATCCGCGCGTCGACTTCGTGACCTATGCGGGCCTGCCCTCCTCGCCCTATTTCCACCGCGTGAAAGACGTGTGCCCCAAGGGGGCGGGCGCGCTGTTCACCTTCGCCGTGAAGGGCGGATACGAGGCCTGTGTCAAACTCGTCGATTCGCTACAGATCTTCAGCCATGTGGCCAATCTGGGCGATACGCGCAGCCTGGTGATCCACTCGGCCTCGACCACGCACCGGCAGCTCACCCCCGAACAGCAGGAAGCCGCAGGCGCCGCGCCCAACGTGGTGCGCCTGTCCATCGGGATCGAGGATGTGACGGATCTGATCGCGGATCTGGATCAGGCGCTGGCAACCGCCACGGCCTGAGAGTTCGGGAAGGAGGGGGGCGCAAGACGCCCCCCTTTTGCCAAGCTGTCAAAAGATTTAGACTATATCTTGCCGATTGCCGGAAAGAAGCGTGGGGGGCGGTTTTCCCCGCTGGAATTCCGCTGTATGAGGGGACGATTGTGGCCACGGAGCCACGCCCTTTGAGAATGATCGAGGCCTGTCTTGACGGTGAAAATTGCACTCTTCCTGTCGTCTGACGGCATTGCGCTGGCCCATCGCCAGCCCGCTGGATACTGGGCGATGATCGGAGAGACGGCATATGATGTGCCGAATCTGGCCGACGCCCTGGCGGATTTGCGCGCATTGGCCGTGGAGCGCGAGGGAGAGACGTTCGAAACGCTTCTGGTCCTGCCCGACGACCAGATCTTGTATACGTCCCTCACGGCACCGACCTCCGACCCGGAACTGACCGCCTACCGGATCGAGGAAGGCCTGGACGGCCTGACGCCTTATGCCGTGACCGAACTGGAATACGACTGGTGCATGCTGGAAGAAGACCGCGTCAAGATCGCGGTCGTGGCCCGCGAAACCCTTGATGAAGCGCGCAGTTTCGCCGCGCAATACGGGTTCGCCGGGGCCGGGTTCGCCGCCATGCCGCCGATGGAACGGTTCCCCGGTGTGCCGACTTTCGAACTGGGCAATCAGGCGGCAGAACTTGGGTTCACCGCCGAAGGCATCGCCTTCGGGCCGGACAATTTCGGCACGGACGCGCCCGAACCCGAACCGGAGCCTCTAGCCACACCCCCTTCCGAGACCGATCACGAAGCCGATGCCGCGCCCGACGCGCCGGAACCGGACCTTGCCCCGTCTGACCTATCGGACGCCGAAACCGTGACCCCGGACGCCGGTTCCGAAACCGCCCCGCTAGACGACGATGTCGCGGCGACGCCCCGCATGGATGCGGCCGAGCCATCGCAGGACGATGCCGCCGAAACCGGAACGGAAACCGAACCGGACGACGCGCAATGGTCCGAGGATGACCGCGCGCCGGTATCCGGGAATGCGGCATTGGCCGACGCGCTGATGGCGGCAAACGCCATGTATGACGACGAACCGGAGCACGACGGGGAAAGCACCCCCTCTGCCGTCGATGACATCGACGCGGACATGCCGGTGGTCGCCATCGAAGACCCCAGCCTGTCGGGGCCGATCGCGTCGATCTCGGACGGCAGGTCTGTCGAGTTGTCCTCCGCTGGCGAGGCTGACGGCGATGAAGCGGTCGGTGACGCGGGCTGGGACGACGACCAGTTGCCACCCCCGCCGTCCCCCGCCGCACAAGTGGCGCGCGACCGCGCCCGCGCGATCCGGGGGGACTCCTCCGCGCTACCGCCACGCACGTCTGGGGATGGCGGGCAACTTGCCGCCAACCGGGGTCCCATCGACTCGCCCGAGGGCGCTCGGGGGACGCTGGTGGGGCAACGCAATTCGCGACTTGGGTTCGCGCATCCCGATGATCCGGCCCCGAAACTGACCGCACCCGATGGCGCGCCGACGATCTCGGCCCCAACGGCCGATGCCCCGCCGCGCGCCGCGGGGGACGGCGCCATGCCGCGACTTGCCGAACAGCTCCAGCGCGTGCGCTCGGCAAGCAAGACGCGGCCCAGGACAGCGGCAAAAGAAGCATCCACCGCTCAACGGCCACGGGTCGAGATCAACACGACCCCGGCCCTTGGCTCGACCGGTGCCTCTGCGCAGCGCAGACCCTCTCCTTTCGACGATCCACCTTCGGGTCAGACGCCGTCGGCAGAAGCCCCGGCCAAGGGCGGCTCGCTTGCGGGATTGCTGGGGCGTCGGTCGGGCGGCTCGGCCACAAACGCTAAGAAAGCAGGGGGCACCACAGGTCGTGGCAACCCGCTGCGCGGTGGCAAAAAAGGCATGGGCGCGGCCCCTGTGCATGCGACCGGAAGCGTCGAGCCTAAGGCCCCCGCGGCAGATGAAAGCTTCACCTCGGGGCTTCTGGCGCGCAAGACGGTTGCCCCGGCCGGGGGATCGTTCCGGACCGGACTGATCCTGACCGTCATCCTGCTGCTGCTGCTGGCGATCGTGGCGATCTGGTCGGCGGTCTTCCTGCCAAACAGCCCGGTCGCGCGGTTTTTCGGTGGTGAAGATCCGGACGCCATGGCGGACGTCGCGCCCGTGGCCGGGTTGCAGGCCCCCGATGTCTTTTCCGACGTGCCCCTGATCGGGCAATCCGGGGATGCGTTGCCGACGCTGGAAGATGAAGCCGCCGCAGACGGCATGGACCTTGCCACGCTGGCGAATGTGGTGGAGGAAACGCCTGCCCCCGCGCTTGACCCCGCGCTTGACCCCGCGTCTGCCCCCGCGTCTGCCCCCGCGCCCGCAGTGATCGAGGTCGCCGCCGTCCAACCCGAGGAATCGCTGGCCGAAGACGCCCTGCCGGATATCGATGCGGATCTGGACCTGCCGCCCCTGCCGCCGATCGAACAACGCCTGAATCCGACGCTTGCAGAGGCCGAGGCGCTCTATGTCGAGGATGGCATCTGGGCCCGCTCGCCCGAACGGCCGGATCTGCGCCCCTTCGACCTGATGGACCGGGTCTACACCGCCGCCATCGACCCGGTGGTGCCGGCGGTCGATGCCGTCGCCCTGCCCGATCCCAGCGTCAATCCCGGCGAATTGTTACGTCGCTTTCCGCCACCACCGCCATACGGGGCGGAATTCGACCTGACCGCATCCGGTCAGATTGTGCCGACCTCCGAAGGGGTCATGACGCCCGAAGGGGCTTTTGTCATTTCAGGGCGGCCCGCCATCGTTGCCGTTCCGCGCCCCCGCGAGGTTGCGACCGCCGCTCCGGCGATCGCCGTGGCAGACGCAGTGCTCGCCGCGTTTCGTCCTGCCGAGCGTCCGGGCGATCTGGACGAGATACGCGAACGTCAGGTTCTGGGCGGCCTGACCGAAACCGAATTGGGCGAAAGGCGTCCGGCGGCCCGCCCGGCCTCGCCGCAGGAGATGGCGGCGCGCGCGTCCCTGTTTCCGGGCGTGGACGAGGCTCTCGCGGCCACCCTGGGCGACGACACGATGGCGGAGACGGCCCCCCCCGATGCCGCAGCCGTCGAGGTGGCGGCATTGGTCACCGACGGCACGGAGCTTGCGGTCGCGCGCTCTCTGCTGCCGCGCATCCGCCCAGCCAATATCGAACAGATCGTCGCCAGCGCGGAGCGCGCGCCTGCGGAAGATACCGCCGCAGTCCCCGTAGAAGTTGTGGCCGCCGCACCTGCGATCCCCTCCAACTCCGATGTCAGCCGCGCCGCGACGGAGCGCAACGCGATCCGCTTGCGCAACGTGAACCTGATCGGCGTGACAGGCACCCCGTCGGAACGCCGCGCCCTCGTGCGCTTGTCCTCGGGCCGGTTCGTGCGGGTCGGCGTCGGCGACCGCCTTGACGGAGGTCGGGTTGCCGCGATCGGCGAGACCACCTTGCAATATGTGCGCAGCGGACGCACGGTGACGCTGGAAATTCCAGGCTGACCCCGCCCGCGTCCCGCGCGGCGCATCCTCCTGCGATCCTGCGGTTCTCGAAAACTCCGCCCGTCCCACATCGCGCGATCTGCGCAGGTCACGCACGCGCGCCCAGCACGTGTCGCCTTCGTTCGCACTCACGCGACCCGATCGAACCTTTTGATAAAGCACGTCCCAGACGCGCAAGACCGGTGCCCAACGTTGCGCGACGTGCCCTACAGCAGCATGATCACCGCAAGGCCGAGGAACGCGAAGAAGCCGACCACATCCGTGACCGTGGTGACAAAGGCCCCCGATGCCAGCGCCGGGTCGATGCGCAAGCGATCCAGCACCACCGGCACCAGGATACCGGCCAATCCCGCCACCAGCAGGTTGATCACCATCGAGACGCCGATCACCGCCCCCAGCATCGCCGAGCCGAACCAGACCACGCCCACCAGGCCCATGACGATCGCAAAAACCGCGCCGTTGATCAGGCCCACACCAGCCTCGCGCGTGACGACCCGCAGCAGGTTGGAGGACGTCAGGTCCTTCGTTGCGATCGCGCGCACCGCCACGGTCAGCGATTGCGTGCCGGCATTGCCCCCCATGGAGGCCACGATGGGCATCAGCACCGCCAGCGCCACGATCTGCGCAATGGCCGCCTCGAATTGCGAAATCACCAGCGAGGCGAGAATGGCGGTGATCAGGTTCACGAAAAGCCAGGGAAACCGCTGCTTCGTGGTCTCCAGAATACCGTCCGACAGGCTCGATTCCTCGCCCACACCGGCAAGGCGCAGGATATCCTCCTCCGCTTCGTCCTCCAGCACGATCATGGCGTCGTCAATGGTGATGACGCCCACCAGCCGTCCGTCATCATCCACCACCGGTGCCGAGATCAGGTGATACTGGTTGAACGCATAGGCGACCTCGTCCTCGGGCTGGGAGGCCGGGATCGGGCGGAAGCTGTCTTCGGTGATGTCTTGCAACTTGACCGCGCGGACCGAGGCCAACAGCCGCCCAAGCGTCACGTATCCGGTGGGCTTCATGCGCGGATCGGTCAGGATGACGTGGTAGAATTCCTCGGGCAACTGCCCGGCCTTGGAGCGCAGATGGTCGATCGTCTCGCCGACGCTCCAATGCTCCGGCACAGCGACGAACTCGCGCTGCATCAGGCGGCCGGCGGTATCCTCGGGGTAGCTGAGCGCCGCCTGCACGGCGGCCCTGTCGGCGGGATCAAGCGTGGCGAGGATTTCATCCTGCTGCTGCTGTTCGAGATCCTCGAGAATGTCGACGACATCATCCGAGTCGAGCTCGCGCATCGCATCGGCAATGACATTGTCCGGCAGAAGTTCCAACACCTCTTCGCGCAGGCCCCAATCCAGTTCGGACAGAACCTCGCCATCGATGCCGCTCGACCAAAGCGCCAGCCAGCCCTCCCTTTCGAAGGAGGAGACCTGTTCGAGAAGGTCGGCGATATCGGCCGAATGGAGCGGCGCCATCAACGCATCGATCGCGGCCGCGTCCTTGGCATCCACCGCATCGCGCAGGCTGGCGCGCAACGATTTGTCGAGCGCGTAGGTGTCGCGCGCCTCGTCGATCAGATCGTCTGCATCTGCTGCCATCCATACCCCCTGTTCGGTCGCAATGGGCCTAACATGGCCGACGATGAAGCGCTATCGTCGGCGCGATGATTTACGGGGGGCGCGATGGTCGGCCGACTGATCCTTGGGCAATGCCTGGTGTTCGACGGCAATCCGCGCCGCGACGGACCGGCTGCCCTGCGCCACATCGCGCAGGGTGCTGTGCTGGTGCGCGACGGCCTGATCGCTGACGTGGGCGAACGCCATGACCTGTGCACCGCCCACCGCGATGCCGCACAGATCGACCATGGCAAGGGCCTGATCGTGCCCGGCTTTGTCGATGCCCACGCGCATTACCCGCAGACCGCGATCATCGCCTCATGGGGCAAGCGCCTGATCGACTGGTTGAACACCTACACCTTCCCCGAGGAAATGCGCTTTGGCGATCCCGCTCATGCCACGCAGACGGCCGAGCGCTATTTCGATCTGACCCTTTCCAACGGCACCACGACCGTCGCCAGTTTCGCCACGATCCATCCCGAAAGCGTGGAGGCCTTCTTCACCGTGGCCCAACGGCGCGGCCTCCGGGCGCTGGCGGGCAAGACCTGCATGGACCGCAACGCGCCCGAGGGCCTGCGCGATACCGCCCAATCCGCCTATGACGACAGCCGCACCCTGTTGGAGCGCTGGCATGGGCAGGGTCGTCTGTCCTATGTCATCACCCCCCGGTTCTCTCCGACCTCCACGCCGGAGCAACTGGAAGCCCTTGGCGCGCTCTGGTCCGAACACCCGGACTGCTTGATGCAGACCCATCTGAGCGAACAGGTGGACGAGATCGCGTGGATGCGCAGCCTCTTCCCGCAAGCCCGCGATTACCTCGATACCTACGAGGCGCACGGGCTTCTTGGCCCCAATGGCCTGTATGGCCACGCCATTCACCTCGACCCGCGCGAAATCGACCGGCTGGCCGAAGTGAATGCCGCCGTGGTGCATTGCCCGACCTCCAACACCTTCATCGGCTCGGGCCTGTTCGACATGGGGCTGGCCGACCGGATGCGCGTGGGCCTTGCGACCGATACCGGCGGCGGGTCCAGCTTTTCCATGCTGCGCACCATGGCTGCGGCCTACGAGATCGGCCAGTTGCGCGGAGAGGCCCTGCATCCGGCGGAACTGATCTGGCGCGCCACCGCCGGTTCGGCCGAGGCGCTGCGGCTCGACGACCGGATCGGACGTCTTGCACCGGGGTTCGAGGCCGATCTCTGCGTGCTCGACCTCGCGTCCACCCCAGCCATCGCCCAACGCGCGGCGCGGGCCGAGGATATCTGGGAAGCCCTCTTTCCGACCATCATGATGGGCGACGACCGGGCGATTGCGGCGGTCTATGTGGGCGGCGAACCCGTCGCGACGCCCTTGGCTTAGGTGTGGATCACGCCGATCGCCGACGCTCGATCATGGTTGAGCAAAGCTGAACGAAATCCGCTTTTCTTTTTTGAACCAGTGCCTTAACCCACATTATCACGCGTGATAAGCACCCATCGACGCCGCCTCAGACCGAGGCCTCGACCGCGCCCACGATCTCGGCCACGACCGCCTCCATCAGCGCTTCGTCCTCAGCCTCCGCCATGACGCGGATCAGCGGCTCGGTTCCCGATTTGCGGATCAAAAGCCGCCCGGTTCCGTTCAATCGCTGCTCGCCCGCGGCAATCGCGGCCAGTACGGAGGGCGCCTCCAACGGCATCGTCCCCGCAAGGTAGCGCACATTCCTCAATACCTGCGGGACTTTCTCGAAATTCGCCGCCAGTTCCGATGCAGGGCGACCCGTGCGCACCATCTCCGCCAGGAATTGCAGGCCCGCGATCAATCCGTCCCCCGTTGTGGCATAGTCCGTCATCACGATATGACCGGATTGTTCGCCGCCAAGGTTGAAACCATGGGCGCGCATCGCCTCCACCACGTAACGGTCGCCCACGGCGGTGCGATGCAACTTGATGGCGCGGGCGGACAGATAGTGCTCCAGCCCAAGGTTGGACATTACCGTCGCCGCAAGGGTTCTGCCGCGCAGCCGCCCCTCCTCCGCCCAACGGTTCGCGAACAGCGCCATGATCTGGTCGCCATCGGCCACTTCGCCGGTCTCGTCGATCAGGATCACCCGGTCGGCATCCCCGTCGAGGCAGATGCCCACATGGGCACCCGTTTCGCGGATCCGCGCCGCCGCCGCCTCCGGCTTGGTCGAGCCGCAGCCGAGATTGATGTTCAACCCGTCGGGCTCCACCCCGAGGGAGATCACTTCAGCCCCCAGTTCCCACAACACTTCCGGTGCCGTCTTGTAAGCGGCACCGTTCGCGCAATCGATCACGATTTTCAAACCATCGAGCCGCAATTCGCCGGGAAAGGTGGATTTGACCCGTTCCTGATACCGAAAGCGTCCGTCGTCGATCCGCTTCGCACGCCCGATCGCGGCGGCCCGGGCCGGCTGCACCCCCTCAAGCGTCAAGGCCTCGATCGCCAGCTCGGCCTCGTCGCTCAGCTTGAATCCGTCGGGTCCGAAGAACTTGATCCCGTTGTCCTCCGCCGGGTTGTGCGAGGCCGATATCATGACCCCCACATCGGCCCGCATCGAGGGCGTCAACAATCCTACCGCAGGGGTCGGAACCGGCCCCAGCAACAGCACATTCATGCCGGTAGAGGTGAAGCCCGCCGTCAGAGCGTTCTCGATCATGTAGCCCGACAGACGCGTATCCTTGCCGATCACCACCCGATGACCTGCCGCACCATCGCGGCGAAAGTAACGCCCCGCAGCCGCGCCGAGGCGCAAAGCCATGTCAGCCGTCATCGGATAGGTGTTGGCCTGCCCCCGAACCCCATCGGTGCCGAACAGTTTGCGTGTCATCTTCGCTCGTCCTCAATCCGGTCGCGTTCAGCCGCCGATATGCGCGGCCCACCACAGGGCGATCGCTTGTTTGTGCAACTCTATATCATGGACCCGCAAGATTTGAACGCCCTGCGACACCGCCCATAGGCCGACCCCCGCCGATCCCGGCCCCCGCCTGTCGGCCGTCGCCTCGCCTGAGACGCGCCCGATCAGGCCCTTGCGCGAGACCCCGAGGAGTATCGGGCAACCAAGACCGTGAAACAGCGACACCCGCGCGATGAGGGACAGGTTGTGGTCGTCGGTCTTGCCAAAACCGATGCCGGGATCCACCACGATCCGCTCGCGCGCGATCCCTGCGGCAACCGCCGTGTCTATCGTCGCCGACAGCGCGTCGAAGACGTCGAGCACTACGTCGGTATAAGCGTTCTCGGCCAAGGACTGCATGATATCGGGTGTCGCGATGGAGTGCATCACGATCAGGGGACATTCCTGTTCGGCTACAAGGTCGGCAAGATCAGGGTCGAAACGCAGGCCAGACACATCGTTGATGATCCTCGCCCCGGCCGTGAGACCCGCCTGTGCCACGTCGGTTTTCCGCGTGTCCAGGCTGATCACCGGCGCTGCGGCACCCGCGTTGCGCGAAGCTGCGATCAGGGCGGCAATCACGGGGGCCGTCCGGGATATCTCGTCCGCGACGGAAACCACCGCGGCCCCCGGGCGCGTGGATTCCCCTCCGATATCAAGGATATCCGCGCCCTCGGCCAAGATCGTCCGTGCCCGCGCAAGGGCTGCATTGCTGTCCCTGTGGCGTCCGCCATCTGAGAAACTGTCCGGTGTCGTGTTCAGAATACCCATCAGTCGGGGGCGATCCAGCGACACATCGTCAAGGGCACTTCGCGGAGCACTGAGACGGCGAAGTGCAGCATCCGGTATCTCGGTCACAGGAACGATTCGGGGCGGACCATCACGCCGCAGCAATTCGACCCGGTCGAACCATGACCACCCTCCAGCAAGTCGCACGGCACCGGACGGGCGCGCCGGATCGCAAGACGGGATGGGGCGGAAATAGTCTGGCATGCCGCGACCTAGCCCGGCGAGCCAGAATGCACAAGTTCTCAACATCCTTGGGCCGTGGCCCAATTTCACAGTCGTCGGCGCACGATATTTCTGCAATGCTGTCCTCATGATCACCGCCATCACCTTCCGCACGACCCGATTGACCGGCCGTCCGCCTCGCCCATTGGCGCTCGGCCTCTATCAGCGTCTGTTCGAGGGGAACGGCGAAGGTGACCTGGACCGCGACATTCAGGATTACGGGCGTCACCGGATCGCGCCATGGACGCTTTCCCATGCAGGGCACGAAATCGGGGTCGGCGGGTTTCGGATCGGTTTCGCCGATGACGGATTGGAGGTCCTGTTCCACTTCGTGCCCGAGGTCTGGGGACAGGGGCTTGCCAGCGAATTCCTCAATGCAGCCCTTGACCACGCCCGGACCGAACTGCGCGAAGACCGGTTCTTCGGACGTGTGAACGACGGGAACGAGCCCTCATTGCGGGTGCTGCGGAAAGCAGGGTTCCGCGATGTCGGAGACGGCGGCGCTGGACAGCGCCTGTTGCGGCTTAAGTAAGCTCGGATCGATCCGGCATGGCATCGGCCGCAAAGATGCGCGCGGCAGCCGGAGGATTATTCGCCCCGAAGGCGAGGAATCCGGATGCGTCGAATGCTCCGGCAAGCCATGCCGCCAGCGCCGAGGGGCGCGTTTCCCCGACTTCGGGCCCATCAACCGCATCCAATACCAGCTTGGACGGTGCCCAGACGCTGATCTTTCCATGGCGCATGGCCCAATCAAGCTCGGTCCTGCTGTCCACAACCACGCAGCGCGGGTCGCGGGAGGCAAGGATCCAGGCCGACTGCTCGATCGCCAAAAGCGCGATGCGACGCTGCGGCATTGCGAGGGCGACTTGCGGCTGCGGCTGGTCGTGGTGACCCACACAAAGGATCAGGGGCGCAGGGCAGTCTGCCAGCCGGTCCAGCAAAGCCGACAGGTCCGGGCGTTGAATGGTTTCGTTCGACAAGAACACTACGCGCGGATGCGGTGCCGCGTCATCAAGCAGACGCAAACGGCGGCGGCCTTCCGGAGCATCACGCACGATCTCCACACCCAGCGTGTAGGGCCCCCGATCCAGCTTTCCGATGCGCACGAAGACACGTGCCGCAAGGGGATGGGACAGGATGCCGTCGGCGATCCGCGCAGCCAACGTCTCCAGCAGGTTTACCCGCTCGGCTGCAAGCGCGATGTCGATGGCCTCCACGATGGTGTCGTAGCTCAGGATGCGGTCCACATCGTCCACAGCGCTCTCGGCCCGGGTCTCGACTTCTACCACCACGTCAAAGCGAATGTGCTGCGTCACGCCACGCTCAGCCTGAAATGCCCCTATTTCCAATGCCCGAGTGTGATCCGTCATGCTAATGCGGTCGCGCACAGCACTCGCCATCGCCTGCGCCCGCTGCAACGGATGGCCGAATGCCTGTGAAATCTCGTCAGTCATGGAAAGCCTCTGCATCGGTCGGGGCCGTGTAACACGGTTGCACGAAGCAGCAATGGGGCGCTTGCGGCGCTGCCCTGCCCTTTTCCGACCCTCTGCGGCTGTATCGAAGATTCAGTATTGCTGGCGGTAGAAGAAGTGAATGCCGATATCCGCAGTCTGGGGAAACAGGCTTGCCCACTGTGGATTGACCCAATCGGCGTGGAAGTGGGTTGCGCCCGCCGTCAGATCGCGCGGCGCACCATCCATCATGATGCGTGCGATCTGGCCGACCCGGTTCCAAGCGTCCCTATCGCCAATCTGTTCCGAACGCCCGTCGCAGGCATAGCTGAACTGGCAGGCGAACTGGCGTCCGGTTCCCTGGGTGACGACGCCGCAGATGCTGCCGGGATAACCGGGATGATCGACCCGGTTCAGGATAACCTCCGCAACTGCATATTGACCCTCTATCGGCTCACCACGCGCTTCGAAATAGAGCGCCTCGGTCAGACAGCGCCATTCCGCCCCGCCACTCGGCGCGCCGAGGGCGGCAAGTTCAACGGGATCCATGATGCGCGGATCGTCCTGGTCGTCCGCGCCCGAAAACGGAGACGCGATCTGGCGCAAACGGTTCGAAGTCAGCGCGGACAGGGATGCATTTTCCATGCCCATCAATTGCCCCAGCACGCCTGGCAATCCCACCGCTTCCGCCGAGGTGCTGAGTGTCACGTCCATCGCCGAAACGTTCTGCGCATTGGCCACCGACATCACGCAGAATGTCAAAAAGCCCGCGCCAAGCGCAGACATCAATCGAGCCTTCATCACTGCTACCCTTCCCGGGGTTTTGGCAAGATTCATTCAAGGCGTGAGTCTTGAACCCTTGTCGTTAAGGCTCGGTAACGCAATCTGACAATTATTGCAAAACGACTGCCTATTATGTGGGCAGCACAAAAATCACCACTAGGGATAGCGGATCGGGCTTGCTTCAAGCTATACATCAACGTCGAGAGGCAATGCCTTGTCTTTGATGGACAATTGCGCAGCGGCCAGTTTGGCCACCGGGACGCGGAACGGCGAACAGGACACATAATCGAACCCGGCGCGCCTGCAAAACTCGATCGAGTCCGGGTGGCCGCCATGTTCGCCGCACAAAGAGATGGTCAGTCCGGGGCGTGCGGCGCGCCCTCTCTCCGACCCAAGAAGCAACAACTCTCCCACCCCGTCGATATCCAGTTCGCGAAACGGATCTTCGGCAAACACGCCCTGCTGCACGTAGATCGACATGAAGCGGCCCGCGTCGTCACGGCTGAGGCCATAGGTCATCTGGGTCAGGTCATTGGTTCCGAATGACAGGAAAGCACAATGCAGCGCGATCTCGCCCGCCCGAAGTGCCGCGCGGGGCGTTTCGACCATGACACCGATGCGGTAGGTGAAATCTTGCCCTTTTTTGGCGCGCACCTCGGCTGCAATGGCATCGACGCGGGACTTCACAAGTTCCACCTCCCGTTTGGCCGAGACCAGAGGGATCATGATTTCCGGCACCACTGGCGCCCCCTTACGCGATGCCATGATGGCGGCTTCGAAGATGGCGCGGGCCTGCATCTCGTAGATCTCGGGCATCGTCAAGCCAAGGCGGACACCGCGCAGACCCAGCATCGGGTTGAATTCCTGGAGGCTTTCGATCCGCGCGGCGACGCGGGAAACCGGTAGGTCCAGGGCCTCGGCCAGCAGGCGGATCCCTTCACGATCGCCGGGCAAGAATTCGTGCAAGGGCGGATCAAACAGGCGAATGGTGACCGGCTGACCCCGCATCAACTTGAAAAGCTCAATGAAATCTGCGCGTTGCATAGGCAGTAGCCGGTCGAGCGAAGCCTGCCTGTCCTGCGACTCTTCGGCAAAGATCATCTCGCGCATGACGGTCAGCCGAGCGGCGTCGAAGAACATGTGCTCGGTCCGGCACAGGCCGATGCCATCCACCCCGAAACGCTGCGCCATCGCCGCATCGGCGGGTGTGTCGGCATTGGCCCGGATCCCGATATCGCGCACGGCATCGGCCCAATCCATCAGTTTGGCGAAGGCACCGCCCAAGGCGGGCTCCACCATCTCCACAGCCCCGGCCAGCACATGTCCGGCCGAACCGTCGAGGGTGATGACATCGCCCTCGTGGAACACCTTGCGGCCAGGCACGGTCAACGTCCTCTTGCGCGGATCCAACTGAAGTTGCGTCGCTCCGGCCACGCAGGGCAGGCCGAGGCCACGCGCAATCACCGCCGCATGGGAAGTGGCGCCGCCGCGCTCGGTCAGGATCGCCTGGGCCGCGTGCATGCCGCGGATATCCTCGGGGCTGGTTTCGCGCCGCACAAGGATGCAGGGCTCGCCCTGAGCGGCAGCGGCTTGGGCGGCGGCGGCGGAGAAGACGATCTTGCCCGTCGCGGCGCCTGGTGCCGCACCAATGCCCGTGGTCAACACATCCCGCACGGCATTGGCCTTGATCTGCCGATGCAACAGGCCAGTCAGCGTGAAAGGCGGAATGCGCAGCAGTGCCTCCTCCCGCGAGATGACACCGTCCTCGGCCAGCGCCACCGCGATCGCCACCTCCGCCCGGTCGGAACGGGGCGTCCTCACGGCGTCGAGGATCGACAAGGTGCCGCCCATCAAAGTGAACTCGATCTGCATCTCTTCGCGCAGGCGTTGACGCATGAGGGCCGCGGCATCGCGCAGAATTGCGACCTGGTCCGGGGCCACATCCTCCAGCGCCGGACCGCGCGGATCGGACACGATGAACTGCGCGGCCCCCTTTGTCAGCGCCTGGCGCCCTTGCCCCATTGGCAGGTAGCGCCCGGTAACCTGTGGCTCCCCGGTCTCGGACGACACGAACTGGACCACGCCCGCACCGGAAATGCCTTGCGCCGGGCCAAGGGCCATCTCCTGCACGATCAGTCCAAGCCCTGCATCGACGGGCGCGCCCTGGGCCTGCCGCAGCAATCGCGCGGTCGTGCCTTCCCAGGCGCGCGCCATGGCGCGCAGAACTTCGGCCAGTTGCACGTGGGGATCCTGGGGAAACGGCTCATCCATCTCGTCCTCGTAACGCTGCTTGGCGATACGGGGCGTGATCGGATTTTCGAAATCGTCGGCGTCAAGGCGATGCACCTCTACCGCATAGGTGCGGATAAAGGACGTGTAGGCGGCATCAGCCACGTCCGAACCGTGCGTCTTCGACAGCCGTTCAGCCACGGCATCGCCCATACCGATGTTGAGCATCGTTCCCGGCCCGCCCCAATCCGGCGCAGCGGAAGAAGACCGCACGGATAACAGCGCGTCGGCACCGAACAATCCCACCAAAGCTTCGAGGTCGGGCATCCGCCCGTCCGCCACGGCGCGCACGGTGTCGAAGCTGAGCGCCACGGTCAGAGGCACCGGCAAGTCCAGACGCACCAACCTCTGCAGGCATTTCGCGCGGTTGCCATGCCGATCCGTGCGGATGTCGGCATTTGCTGTAACTTCGACAAAATCAGGCGCGGTGAGAATGGGACTTGCTCCGGTTGCGATCTGACAAAGATACAACGCTAAAGCCTTGTGTCCAGTTAACCGGGCAGTTTGCGACCGAAAAGCGCCTCTTTTTGCCGCACCTGCAAAGAAAAGTGATCGCTGCGGCGCAGCAGGCGGGCTGGGGCCTACCCTTCGATCATCGACAAATCCGCCACGCCGCCACAGATCGCCGTGATCCGATGCAGCAGGTTGAGCCTGTTGCGCCGCACGATGGCGTTGTCGGAATTGACCTGCACGGCCTTGAAGAAGGCGTCGATGGGGGTGCGAAGGCTGGCCATGTGGATCATCGCACCGGCGAAATCCTCGGCGTCCAGTACGGGCAAGATAGCGGCCTCGGCCTTGGCGAGCGCATCGAACAGCGCACGTTCCTCGTCGGTTTCGGCGAATTTAACATCGGCCCCGTAGCGGTATTCGACGCCGTCCTTGTCCTCGGCCTGATGCAGGATATTGGCCGCACGGCGGTAGCCCTGGATCAGGTTTTCGCCGTCGGGGGTGGCGAGGAAGGCGGCGAGTGCGCGGGCGCGGCGGTCGACCAGCACGAGGTCATCGGCCCCCGGCATGGCCAGCACCGCGTCGATCACGTCGTGGCGGATGCCCTCGTCGCGGAGGTGGACCTTGAGGCGGTCGTGAAAGAAGGCGAGGAGGTCATTGGACGTATCGGCTTGCCAGTCATCGGGAAAGTCAGACGGGTCTTTGAGTGTCAAAACGGCCGGAAGATGAAGAACCTGCCCGCTCACAAGCAGATCGCGCAGTCTCAACCGCACCCCATTCTCCAAAACCATCCGCACCACACCCAAAGCCGCACGCCTCAAAGCAAACGGATCCTTCGACCCCGTGGGCTTCTCGTCGATCGCCCAGAACCCCGTCAGCGTGTCGATCTTGTCGGCCAGCGCCACGGCCAGCGACACGGGCGCGGTCGGCACGTCGTCGCCCTGCCCCATCGGCTTCCAGTGGTCGCGGCAGGCATCGGCCACCTCGGGCGCGCGGCAGGCCGCCAGCGCATAGTATCGGCCCATCACGCCCTGCAATTCAGGAAATTCGCCCACCATATCGGATCGCAGATCGGCCTTGGCAATCCGCGCCGCTTCGTCGGCCAGATCGGGTTCGGCGCCCACCATCGGCGCGATCTCGCGGGCCAGCGCCGCAATGCGTTCGATCCGGTCGGCCTGAGACCCCAGCTTCGCGTGGAAGGTGACCGATTTCAGCCCGTCGAGCCAATCACCCATCCCCGCCTTGGCCACCCGCAGGTCGTTCTCCCAGAAGAATTTCGCATCCGACAGGCGCGCGGTCAGAACCTTGGTGTTGCCCGCAATGATCGCGGCGCCGTTGTCCGCCGTCTCGCGGTTGGCCACGGTGATGAAGCGCTCGATCCGGCCTGTGGCCGGGTTGCGGACGGAAAAGAACTTCTGGTGTTCGCGCATGGAGGTTTGCAGCACGTCCGGCGGCAGGGTCAGGAAGGCTTCACCGATCTCGCCCATCAGCACCACCGGCCATTCCACCAGCCCGGCAACTTCCGCCAGAAGGGCCGCGTCCTCGACCACGTCGAACCCCGCGGCGAAGGCCATGGTGGTGGCGTCATGCCAGATCGCCTCGGCGCGGTCGGCGGCGGACAGGACCACGAAGGCGCGCTTCAACTTCGCGCTGTAATCCTCGAAATTCGCAACGGAAAACCGGTCCGGCGCCATGAAGCGGTGGCCTCCGGTCGTGTTGCCGGAGGCGATGCCGTCCACGTCGAATGCGACGACCTCCGACCCGGTCTCATCGGACAGGATGCACAGGATCGACTGCAACGGCCGCACCCAACGCAGGCTGCCGGTCCCCCACCGCATGGATTTCGGCCAGGGGAAGGAGCGGATCACCTGCGGCACGACATCCGCGATGATCGCGGAGGCGGGTCGGCCCTCCGTCGTGATCGTGGCGTAGAAGAAACTGCCCTTCTTCTCGTCGCGCGCCTCCAATTGGCCGCGCGTGACGCCCGCGCCGCGCAGGAATCCCTCCAGCGCCTGTTCCGGCGCATCGGTGCGCGGGCCGCGACGCTCCTCGGAGGTGGTGGGCGAGGCTGCGGTCAGCCCCTCGATCGTCAGCACCAGACGGCGGGGCGTGGCAAAGGCTCCGGCGGAGGCATAGGTCAGCCCCGCATCGACCAGACCATCGGTCACCAGTTTCTTCAGGTCATCGGCGGCACGGCCCTGCATGCGGGCCGGGATTTCCTCGGAAAAGAGCTCAAGCAGCAGGTCGGGCATCGGGACTGGGACTTCCTTGGTGGGTCGCGCCTTGGCGGGGCTTGGCGCGGTCTATCGCGCGGATGGAGCGGGGGAGCAAGGGAGGCGGGGCTATTCCAACGTGCCGTTCAGCTGGTTCCACGCGAAGGCACGCCCGTCCGGGAACAGCGCCACGACGCGGTCCACCCCGCGCGAGATGTTGCGGACGCCCAGAGCGGCCTGCGCCTCGCCTGCCTCGATCGCTTCGCCGATAGCGTCGGCATCGAAGCAGTCGAACCAGCCGGGCGCCAGCAGGGGCGTCGCCTCGGCATAGGGCATCGCAGCGGCGAGGAGGCTTGCGACCGTCTCCGGCTCGACCCGGAAGCAGGCGCGAAAGCGCAATGGCGAGGTATCGGCGTCGATCCCCTCGGCGCCCGCCATTTCAAGCGGCAGCAGCGTTCCGTCTGGGCGTTGCAGCGTGATCTCCACCGTCTCCAAGCGCACGTAATAGGCGCGGGTGGAGGCATACCAAACGCCGATCCCGAACAAGATCGTGATGCTGATGATGGCGATCACAACAAGGCGTCCTGAGGTCATGGCGCCGCGCCCCCCTGCGGCGCTGCGCCGCCCGCCTCGGTCTGCACGAAGGCGTCGGCGCACATCTTGGTCAGCGCCCGCACCCGGCCGATATAGGCTTGCCTCTCGGTGACCGAGATCACGCCGCGCGCATCAAGCAAGTTGAACACGTGGCTGGCCTTGATCGCCTGATCATAGGCCGGATGCGCCATGATGATCCGCTTCGCGGTCTTGGGATCGACGGATGCGTGTTCGAGCAACTGCCGACACTCCGCCTCTGCATCCTCGAAATGGCGCAGGAGGGTCGCGGTGGTGGCGGCGTCGAAATTGTGGCGGCTGTATTCCTCCTCCGTCTGGCGGAATATATCGCCATAACTCAGCGGGATTGGCGCGTCGGGATCATTGAAGGGCATGTCCATGACGTGATCGATGCCGAGGACATACATCGCAAGACGCTCCAACCCATAGGTCAGCTCGCCCGAGACGGGGTGGCAATCATGGCC
>CAZTUG010000066.1:0-18675 GCA_964615955.1 uncultured Roseicyclus sp. | reverse complement strand
CCGGATCGTCGCAGTTGAGACCGCCGGTATAGGTGCCATAGGCGGGCAGGATCAGCCGGATGTCATCCACGAGAAAACAGCTCCGGGACAAGCTGCGCCCGCGCGCGGTGATCCGTGCCTTGGGGTGGTAATGGCCCGAGACCTCGCCCCTGGGAGCGGGCCCTGCGATGTGCCGGAACATCAACGGGGCAAGGGCAATCTCGGCCAGATGCGTGCCACCGATAGCGACGGGGCCGGGATCGTGGTTGCCCTCGATCCAGATCCAGCGCCGCCCGGCCATGGCGGGCGCAAGCTGGTGTGCGACGGCGTCGCCGGTGGCCCGCGCGGCGGCCAGGTCGTCGAAACTGTCGCCCAGGCAGATGACCGTGCGCGGCGCGGTGGCGGCGATGTCGGCGCGCAGGCGGTCGATCGTGTCCGTCACCTCGTAGGGCGGCAGGATCGGGCCGCCGCGCCGGGCCATGCGCTCGGCCTTGCCGAGATGCAGATCGCTGACGACGAGGGTTCCGGCCTCGGGCCAGTGGAGCGCGCCGGAGGGCAGGGCGACGAGGGCCGTATCGCAGAAGGAGAAGGGCAATCCGTTCATGGTTCGTTCATAGGTGCTGCGGGCGTGGTGGCGCAAGAGGCGTCCGTGGCGGCGTCAGGCGAGGCCGGCGGTGGCCATCAGACGCGCGGCCTCTTCCGCCAGCAGGCGTTCATTGGCGAGGCCGTGGATCGGAACGCGGCCGGGTTCCAGGAACAACGGCGCGGCCAGCGGCGACACGCGGGTGAGGCGGGCATGGTCGATGCGGTCGCCGATGCGGTCCAGCATGTCCTCGATCCGGCCGAAATCGACCAGGCCGCGCATGGCTTCCTGTCGGGTGATCTGCAACATGATGTGATCGGGATCGTATTTTCGGAGCGTGTCATACAGGATGTCGGTGCTGAACGCGGCCTGCCGCCCGGTGCGCCGTTTGCCGCCGGGCAAGCAGCGGTCCACCAGCCCGGCGATGATGGCGCTGCCCTTGAAGGTCCGCTTCATCACGGCGTTGTCGGCCAGCCAGCGTTCGGTGGTGTCAAGCAGCGTGTCGCGGCTGAAAAGGGGTTTCACATCAGTGGTTTGATCCAATCCCCAGACCAGCGTGGCATAGTCGGTGGCCACGAAGCCCATGGGGTTGAGGCCCTGTTCCTCCATCCGCTGCGTCAGCAACAGCCCGAGGGTCTGTTGCGCATTGCGGCCCGCGAAGCCATAGGCGACGAGGTGTTCGCGGCCGTCATGGGGAAAGGTTTCCACCAACAGCCTGTCGCGTTCGGGCAGACGCGAGACCCGCCGTTGCAGGTGCAGCCAGTCGCGCGTGTGGCCTGGCAGGTCGGGCCAGTCGTCTTGCCGGAACATGGCGAGGATGCGGTCGCTGAGTTGTGTCGAGGTGGCGAATTTCGTGCCCATGAAGGTGGCGATCCTGGGCTTGCGGGTGGGCGCGCGGGAGACTTCCACCACCATTTCGCGCAGGCCTTCGAAGCGCACGATCTGGCCGCCGATCAGGAAGGTGTCGCCGGGGCGCAGGGTCGAGGCAAAGTATTCCTCCACCTCCCCTAAAGGCTTGCCGCCACGGGATTTTTGCAGCCGCACGGGCATCTTGTCGGCGTCCACGATGGTGCCGATATTCATCCGGATGCGGGCGGTGGCGCGCGGGTCGCGCAGGCGGTAAGTGTCGCCGGTCTTGATGAGGCGCTGCCATTGGTCGTAGCGGCGCAGCGCGTAACCGCCGGTGGCAACGAAATCGAGGCAGCGCTCGAACGTGTCGCGCGGCAGATCGGCATAGGCACCGGCGGTGCGCACCTCGGCAAAGAGCGCGTCGGCGGTGAAAGGTCCCGCACAGGCGCGGATCGCGATATGCTGGCAGAGCACGTCGAGCGGGCCGGAATGGTCGGTGTCGCCATCCAGCGTGCGGTCGCGGACGGCTTGCAGGGCGGCGACGCATTCGATGACTTCGAACCGGTTCGCGGGCACGATCAGGGCCTTGGAGGGCGCGTTGTAGCG
Source organism: uncultured Roseicyclus sp. (assembly GCA_964615955.1). Taxonomy (GTDB): domain Bacteria; phylum Pseudomonadota; class Alphaproteobacteria; order Rhodobacterales; family Rhodobacteraceae; genus Gymnodinialimonas. The sequence goes on along the minus strand of CAZTUG010000066.1, from coordinate 16,658 downwards.
GTGATTGGCGCGCCCGATGCGCTGCACGAGGCGTTTCACGTTCTTCGGCGCGCCGACCTGGATGACAAGGTCCACATCGCCCCAATCAATCCCCAGATCCAGCGACCCGGTGCAGACGATGGCCTTGAGCTGCCCCGCCACCATCGCCTGTTCGACCCGCGCGCGCTGGTCGCGGGACAGCGCGCCGTGGTGGATGCCGATGGGGATGTCGTCGGTATTGGCGAGCCAGAGATTGTGAAAGAAGATCTCGGCCTGGGCGCGGGTGTTGTGGAAGATAAGTGTTGTTTTATGGGCCCTTACCTGTTCCAGCACGGCGTCGATGGCGTAGTTTCCGCCGCCCCCCGACCACGGTGGCGGGGTCTGGGTCGTCAGCATGGAGATATCGGGATCGGGGCCGGGATCGGCGTGCAGGATGGCGCAGGGATCGGGGTTTCGGGCCAAAAGCCGCGCGATGGCGGCGGGGTCTTCGACGGTCGCGGAAAGCCCGACGCGGCGCAGACCGGGGGCGAGGGCCGAGAGGCGGGAGAGGGCCAGCATCAGCTGATCGCCGCGCTTGCTTTCGCCAAGGGAATGAATTTCATCGACAATCACGCGCTGTAGGCCTGCAAACGTCCGGTGCGCGTCCTCGTAGCTGCACAGCAGCGCAAGGGATTCCGGCGTCGTCAGCAGGATATGGGGCGGGTCGGCGCGCTGGCGGCGCTTGCGACTGGACGGCGTGTCGCCGGTGCGATCCTCGACCCGGATGGGCAGGCCGATCTCCTCGATGGGGGCCAAGAGGTTGCGCTTGATGTCGGCGGCCAAGGCCTTGAGAGGACTGATATAAAGCGTGTGCAGACCCGTGTGGGAGCCGTCTGCCAGCGCGGCCAATGTGGGCAGGAACCCCGCCATCGTCTTGCCGCCGCCGGTGGGCGCGATGAGGAGCTGGCAGGGCTGCTGCGCCAGCGCGATCATGTCGCGCTGATGGGGGTGGATGGTCCAGCCGCGGGCGGTGAACCAGCCTTCGATCCGGGGCGGGAGGAGGGGAGTGGGGGCGTCCATGGGACGCTAGATAGGGCCGCGCGGGGGCGGCGTCACCGGGTAATAGGGGGCACCGGGGCGGGGCAATGGGGGGCACCCGGGGTGGGCAATGGGGGGCACCCGGGGGACAATGGGGGGGCAATTGGTAGATCAATGGTAGATCAATCGAAAATGCCCGGCGCCCTCGCACGGCACCGGGCATGTCAGACGCGGACCGGTCCCGATCCGCGATCAGTGCACGATCTTCTCCTCGCGGACATAGAGGTTCTCCCACGCGCGGTCGATGAATTCGGGGCGCATCTGGTAGGGGATTCCTTCGAAATCGCAGATCGCCTTGATCTGGTCGCACAGAAACACCGGGTGGTAGTTGGCGTAGACGTTGTTGATCGTGGGATAGCGCGTCTTGAGCAGGTGGATCAGCGACGCCTCGTCCAGCGGGATGCCCTTCTTCTTGGCGACCATGGCGAAGATCTTGAGGAACTGGCTCTGGTTCGGGCCGTCGATCTTCACCTTGAAGAAGATCCGGCGCAATGCGGCCTGGTCGAAGATCTCGTTCGGGTGGAAGTTGGTGGAGAAGACCACGAGCGTGTCGAAGGGAACCTCGAACTTCTCGCCGGATTGCAGCGCGAGGATGTCGTAGTTGACCTCCATCGGGACGATCCAGCGGTTGATCAGCGCCTGCGGGCTTTCTTCCTGACGGCCAAGGTCGTCCACGATGAAGACGCCGCCGGTGGATTTGAGCTGCATGGAGGCCTGGTAGGTGCGGCTGACCGGGTTGTAGTTGAGGTCGAGCATCGACAGCTTCAATTCGCCGCCCGTCATCACGGTGGGCCGGGTGCAGAGCAGGTAGCGCGTGTCGAACTTGGAGGCGTTGCGGCGGATGCTGCTTTGCTCGGGCGTTTCGGAGGCCATGACGGGGGTGTGCACGATCGGATCGTAGACGGTGATGACCTGACCGGCATAGGCCAGCGCATGGGGCACGTAGATGTTGTCGCCCATGGCGGCGCGGATGCCTTCGGCAATGGAGGATTTGCCGTTGCCGGGCGGTCCATACATCAGCACCGAGCGGCCCGAACCCACGGCCGGCCCAAGCTGGTCGATCAGCCCGTCGGGCAGGATCAGGTGGCCCATCGACCGTTCGAGCATGTCGCGCGTCAGGTGGATGTCGCGGATCGACTGGCGCTTGACCTGCACCTTGTAATCTTCCAGCGGGACGGGCATCGGGCCGTAATATTCGGACTGCGACAGCGCATCGAGGGCGCGCGCCTTGCCGCTGTCGGTCAACTGGTAGCCCATCTCGGAGGACGAGGTGGCATGCAGCGTACCGGTGGATTGCAGCATGTTCTGGTCGCGCAGCGTGTCGATCAGTTGCGTGGTCAGCGGGATCGGCAGGCAGATCGCCTTCGCGATTTCGGAGGCATGTTCGACATTCTTGCGGAAGATCGTCTTCAGCAGGATGTCGCGCATCATGACGACGGTCAGCCCGGTATCTTGCAACTTGCGCAGCGCCGGGGGGGCGAAACCGGGATCGGTGACTTGCATGTTCATTGGGGGATCTCTCCGCACGGGGTTTGAGCGAAGCCTGCCCCAAGATTGGGGCGGGGATTTGGCGAAGCCGCGGCTAGACGCCGAAATTCGGCCCGCTGTTGAGGCCAAGCGCGAGATAAATCACCAAGGCCCCGGCCAGGGCGACGCCCATGGGAAACTGCTTGTCGCGTTGCCACGAGACCCAATGGGGCGTGGCACGGCGGACGGCCGGGACGCGGGCCGCGCCGCGGAAGGTCGCGTAGGAGGCCAGCACCACCAGCGAGAAGAGCGCGAGGAACATCAGGTAATCGCCCGGCGCGATGAACAGCGCCATGGCGGCGGCGAATTTGCTGTCGCCCGCCCCGGCAAGGCCCAGCGCGGTCACCAGAAAGCCGATCGCCAGAACCACGGCAAGTCCCGCGAAGCGCCAGGCATAGGCATCAAGCGGCAGCGCGAAGAGGCCCGCCACCGCGAAGACGCCGACCGTCGCCAGCACCGCCACGTTCGGGATGCGCATGTCCCGCAGGTCCGAGAGCGCCACCCATACGGCGATGGGCAGCACCAGGGGAAGGAACCACAGGGCCTCAACAGCGGTCAGGGCGAGGGTCATGGCGCGAAACCTCCGTCGGGGTCGATCAGGCGTCGAGCGCGCGCAGCGCTTCGACCGCAGCCTCGAAATGCTGCGGGTGGGTGTCGATGGCTTCGTTCAGCAGGCCACGGCCTTCATCCACATCGCCACGCCGGATCGCGGCCAGTGCCACGGTATGCAGCAATTGCGCCCGTTCGGTCTGGGTCATGTTGATGAGCGGCAGGGTATAGTTGCCCTGCGCGGCGCGGGCGAGGACGAGGTTGTTCTTGGCGGTGAACAGCTCCGGATCGTAGGAGATGGCGCGCAGGAACAGATCCTCCGCCCCCGGGTAATCGCCACGGGTCAGGTGCGAATAACCCCAGTTGTTGTAGACATTGGCGGGCCGCGTGGTGAGGCCGGCAGCGGTTTCATAGAAGCTGTCGGCGCGGTCCCATTGTTCGTCGCTGTCGGCCACCATGGCTTCGAGGCGGTAGCGTTCATAGGATTCGAAGGTCGGCGGCACGGCGTTCAACTGCGTCTGCGCGCCGTCCCAATCGCCGGTGCGGATAAGGGCATCGGCGTAATCGACGTGATCCTGTTCCATCGCGCCATCATGGTCCACGACCTGTTGCCAAACCGTCAACGCCTCGGCCGCGCGCCCGGCGCGCACTAGGCTGGTGGCCAGCCCCCGCAGCAGGTCGACGCGGGTCGGGTCGGCCTCCACCGCGCGGCGGAAGTAGTTGACCGCCTCGCTGGGATCGGCGGCGGTCAGCATGATGTCGGACATGTTGGTTTCGTCGATCACGTTGAGCGGATCGAGGGCGCGTTCGACATCGGCCCGGGTGGTCGAGTTGCACGCGGAAAGCGCCAGGACGGACACGCCAAGAAGAAAAGGCGCCGCCGGGATAAACCGGAGGATACGGGTCATGCTCTGCCTCATTCGTTGGGCACGATCTGACGCCGTGCCTTCATTGATGCCGGTCCGGGGCGTCTACCGCGTGGGTTGGAGGATGTAGCGCCCCCCACCGCGTCGGATCAGCCCGGGCCGAATTTGCTCGTCCTGTCCAGTGTATACCTGATTTTCCATTCGCGCGATAGCCAGACGAAGGTTGTCGCGAATCGTTTCCGATCCGCCACTATCGAGCGCGAAGGCCTGTTCCAGAACGCGCCGCGCCTCGCCGAACTGGCCCCGTTCGATCAGCACGGCGCCGAGATTGTTGAGCGCGGGCACGAAGGCGGGATCATCCTCCAACGCGGCACGGAACTGGTTTTCCGCCTGCCCGATGCGACCAAGGGCAAGGTTCGCGGCACCGATGGCGGTCATCAGGTCGACGGACAGCCCGTCTTCGGCCCCGGCACGGTAATAGGCGCGCAACGCCAGTTCGTATTCGCCGGCTTCCATCAGGCGGTCGCCGACCACCAGCCCGTCGATGGCGCTGTCCAGCCGCCCGATCCCGTCGGGCGCCTCCAACCCTTCAAAGCCCGCGTCAAGCCGTGGCTCGCGGCTGCACGCCGCCAGAAGCAGGAGGAGGACAGGGAGGAGGGGCCTGTGCTTGCGCACGTGTTGCCTCGTGGTTTTCAAAGGGCGGGGTCGGAACTGCTCAGGCGTCAGCATAGGGATGCCGACGCCCGTTGGCCAAGGTTTTCCGCCCGGCCGGACGACCGGGGCGCGTCGCATGTCGAGACGCGCAGGACCGGTCCAGCCCCCGGCGCGACGGGCCTAGCGCGCGAGATCGGTGGCGATGCCGTAGATCGACGGGCCGATCAGGATGACAAGCAGCGGCGGCACGCAGAACAGCATGGTGAACAGCGTCAGCTTGGTGGGCAGCTTGTTGGCCTTCTCCTCGGCGCGCAGCACGCGCTTGTCGCGCATTTCGTCGGCATACACGCGCAGCGCCTCGGCGATGGATGTCCCGAAGGACGCGGACTGGATCAGGGTGGTGATGAAGGAGTTCACGTCCTGGATGCCGACCCTGTCACCCATGTCGCGCAGCACCTTGGTCTTGTCCTTGCCGGCCTTCATCTCGTAGGCGACGATCTGGAATTCCTCGGACAGGGCGGGGTAGGACGGCTTGATTTCATGGGCCACCTTGATGATGGCCTGATCGAGGGACTGGCCCGCCTCGACGCAGACCAGCATCAGGTCGAGCGCATCGGGGAAGCCTGAATTTATCTCCTCCTCGCGGGTCTGCATGCGGCGGTTGACCCAGTATTTCGGGGCATAATAGCCGACGAAACCCGGCACCAGCACCATGAAGATGGAGCTTTGCGCCGTGGCGCCGCCGCCCGAGATCAGCACGTAGAGCGTGCCGAGCGCGAGGCCGCCGAGGCCAAGGGCGAGCTTGGCGAAGTTGAACATCTGGATCGCGGATTTGGAGCGATAGCCCGCGCGGATCATCTGCAGTTGCGTTGCCGAAAGCTCTTGCTCGTCCTGGGGTTCGAGATATTGCGCGAACCGGTCCAGTTTCTCGTTCTTGCCGCCAAGCCGCAGGCCGCCGGATTTCTTGCCGCCCGATTGCGCATCGGTGCGGTCCTGCCGCAGTTTGCGGAACGGATCCTTCTGCTTTTGCAGCAGCGTCGGCAGGGCAATCAGGCACAGCAACAGGCCGAGCCCGCCGACTGCCATCAGGGGGCCAAGTTCGCCGAAGCGGTCCACGAGCCAGGTATTGGTCCGGTCAAAAAGGCCTGTGAGGAAGTTCATCGCACTGCTCTTTCAGGTTCGGGGCGCTTGGCGACCCCTTGGGTTCGATCCCCGCGGGATCAGACTTTGATGTTCACCAGCATCCGCATGATGATCATGTTGAGGGCAAGGGCCACGGCCACACCGGCGCAGGCGGGGATGAAGACCGGGGTGCCGATCACCTCGGAATAATAGTCGGGCTGCATCACGTTGATGCCAATCAGGGCAAGGATCGGAAAGATCGACAGGAAGTTGCCGGACCACTTCGCCTCGGCCGTGATGGCCTTGACCTTGCGGAACAGTTTGAAGCGCGCCCGGATCACGTTGGCGAGGCCTTGCAGGATCTCGGCCAGGTTGCCACCCGAGGTCTGTTGAATACCCACGGCCACGGCGAGGAAGCGCAGATCCTGGATGCCGAGGCGGTCGGCCATGGCGCGGATCGATTCCGTCACGTCGCGGCCATAGGCGGCCTCGTCGGCGATGATGCCAAGCTCCGAGGCGATGGGGTCGGACATCTCGCGCGCCACGGTGTTGATCGAGGACACGAAGGGATGGCCCACGCGCAAGGCGCGCACCATCAGTTCGACCGCATCGGGAAGCTGTTCTTCCAGCATCGAAATTCGCTTCTTGGCCTTGGAATTGACCCAGAAGAACACGCCGCCGACGCCCATGGCGACCGAAACCAGAAGCCGGATCGGCAGCGAAGTGGCGGTCAGGATCGACAGCAGCAGGAACGCGGCGACGGCCACGCCACCCATCACCAGCATCAGTTGCTGCGGTGTGAAGGCGATGTTGGCCTTTTGCGCCTTGTCGGCGATCAGCGTGTAGAAGGGCAAGGAAATGCCGCCCTTGTGCTGCTCCATCTCCTTGCGGAGCTTGGCGAGCACGTCTTCGCGCGACGTGCCCTTTTCGAGCATGTTCAAGCGGCGGTTGACCCGCGCATTGAGACTGATCGACTTGCCGAAGATGGCGAGATACACGCCTTCCACCAGCATGATCACGCCGACGAAGATCCCGATATAGATAAGCGGTTCGATGGAAAGCTGCATGGGCGGTGTTCCTTACTGGGCCGCGACGGGTTCATAGATCGAGGGTGGAAGATCGTAGCCCCACTGGCGGAACCGCTCGGAATAATGGGAGCGCACACCGCAGGCGGTGAAATGGCCGAGGATCTTGCCATCGGGCATCAGGCCGGTGCGCTGGAAGCGGAACACCTCCTGCATGGAGATCACTTCGCCTTCCATCCCCGTCACTTCGGTGATGGACACCATCCGGCGGGAGCCGTCCTGGAGGCGGTAGGCCTGCACGATCAGGTGCACGGCAGAGGCGATCTGGGCGCGGACCGCCTTGAGCGGCATTTCGATCCCGGCCATGGCGACCATGTTTTCAAGGCGCGAACAGGCGTCGCGCGCGTTGTTGGCGTGGATCGTCGTCATGGATCCGTCATGGCCGGTATTCATGGCCTGCAGCATGTCGATCACTTCCTCGCCGCGCGTTTCGCCCACGATGATGCGGTCGGGGCGCATCCGCAGCGCGTTGCGCAGACAGTCGCGCTGGGTCACGGCGCCCTTGCCTTCGACGTTGGGCGGGCGGCTTTCCATCCGGCCCACATGGAGCTGTTGCAATTGCAGTTCGGCGGTGTCCTCGATGGTCAGGATCCGCTCGGAATGGTCGATGAAGGACGACAGCGCGTTGAGCGTGGTGGTCTTGCCCGAGCCCGTTCCGCCCGACACGACGATGTTCAGGCGGCAAGCCACGGCGGCCTGGATATAGGCGGCCATCTCCTCGGAAAAGGCACCGAAGCGCACCAGGTCGTCGATGCCCAGCTTGTCCTTCTTGAACTTACGGATGGACACGAGGCTGCCATCCACGGCCACCGGCGGCACCATCGCGTTGAAGCGCGAGCCGTCCTTCAGGCGGGCGTCGACATAGGGGTTCGATTCGTCGACACGCCGGCCCACGGCGGACACGATCTTGTCGATGATCCGCAAGAGGTGGCGTTCGTCCTTGAAGCGCACATCGCTGAGCGTCAATTTGCCGGCGCGTTCGATGAACACCCGGTTCGGGCCGTTGACGAGAATGTCGTTGACGGTGTCGTCCTTCAGCAACGGCTCCAGCGGGCCGAGGCCGGTGACTTCGTCGAACAACTCCACGTTGAGGGTCTGACGATCCTCGCGGTTGAGCACGATGCCCAACTCTTCCAGCTGTTCGGATGTGATGGCGGTGATCTCGGCGCGCAGCTCGGCTTCCTTGGCGCCTTCGAGGGCGCTGAGGTTGAGGTTGTCGAGCAGGCGGTTGTGCATCTCCGTCTTGATTTCATCGAGGCGGATGCGCCGCTTGCGGTCCTTGTCCTCGGCTCCCGCCTCGGCCGCGACGGAGACGGCGGTGGGCCCGGGCTTGCGCTGGAACTTGGCCGGGGCCGGAGCAGCAGCGGCAGCGGCTGGAGCCGCCGATTTCGGCGCCTCCACCGCGGCGGGGGCAGAGCCGCCCTTGGATGCGGCTGACGGTTTTTTATATTTGGAAAACATTGGTTTACCCTTTGGCCTTGGTTTCGGCGACCATCGCCTTGAAGAGCCCGTCGGAGAGTTTGTGGATTTCCTTGCGCAGCGGGTTCTTCTTCGCCGCATCGGCCAGCGGTTCGCCGTTGTCGCCCGCCTGCATCACCGGCCTGCCGCCATCGGGAAGCTGGGTCGCGAACTTGACGCCAAGGCTTTCGGCCATCTTCTTCATGCGGTTCTTGCCGTTCAGATCGGTCAGACCCGGCGCGCGATTGAGCACGTAGTGGATCTTCTCCAACGGCAGACCTTCGGCGCGCAGGGCCTTGATGAAACGCATCGCGTTCTGCGCCGAGCGCAGGTCAAGCTCCATCGTGGTGAAGAACATGTCGACGCGGTTGAGGACGGTTTCGGTCCACACCACGATGGTGCGCGGCATGTCGACGATGACGATGTCGAAACTGTTGGCGGCCAGGTCGATCAGCGCGGTCACTTCGTCCGGGCCGATTATGTCCAGCGGCACGATCTCGCCGGGAGTGGTGAAGATCGACAGGCGATCCTGGAAGCCGACCAGCGCCTGCTTGAAACCGTCGCTGTCCATCGACGCCACGTCCTGCAACAGTTCCAGCACGATTTCGCGCCGCGGCAGGTCGAGATAGGTCGCCACCGAACCATGTTGCAGATCGAGGTCGATCAGGCAGACGGAGGGCGGGTTCTTCTTGTCGATATTGGCCAGTTCCCATGCCATGTTGACGGCCAGCGTCGTGGCGCCTGTGCCACCGGCGAGGTTTTGCACCGCAAAGATCGCCGATTTGCCATCGAGCCGTTGCCCGGTGGTGGGCGCCGTGACTTGCGGCGGCGTGGCTTGGTCGTCGCTGGAGGGCATGGGCTCGGGCTTCTGCCGGACCTTGGCGATGGCGTCGCGCAATGCACCTTCCGCGAGCGGGTAGGGCACGAAATCGTCGGCGCCAAGGCGCAGCAACTCGCGCAGACCCGCGGTGGAGAGGTTTTCAGGGATCAGGATGACCTTGATCTTCTTTTCCCGTGCGACGCGGATCACTTCGCCGACGCGGCCAAGATCGGCTTCATCTTCTCCCCGCACGGCGAGCGCGATGAAGTCGAGATGCCCCTCGTCCAGCGCGCCCATGAAGTCGCGCGCTTCGTCGAAGCCGAGATCGCCCCAAGCCTCGCCCAGCTCGTTTTCCATGTCTTCGATCAGAAGACCGAAGTGATGAACCATGCTTGAAACCGTGCAGGCCACGATAGGTGCCGGTTCGGATCGCAGTGCCAGTCCGCTACTCATTCCTCAAATCCCAATCTGCCCAGGCTATCCCGGATCATAATTTCCGATCGCATGGCGGCCGTCATCTGCTCGACCGGTCCGCCACGGACCCACTCAAGGCGTCGTCCCGGCAACTTACCGGAACCAGACCTTCCCAACCGTGAATGTGACGGCGAAAAGCGGCGAGAATGGGACTTAATCAAGGGATTACATTTACAATTCGCGGGCGTGGATGCCTTTGTCTCCAAATGCAAAACCGCGCCAGGCGGGGCCGGGCGCGGTGAAGTGGCTTGAATTTGATGCAGATCAGCTGTCGCCGCCAGGCGGTCCGCTGCGATAGGTGCGGTAGACGATCTCGGCGTAGCGGCCATCGAGCACCAGCTGGCTGTTGGCGACGAACCCGGTCACTTCGGTGACGGTCCGGCGGTTCTGACGTTCTTCCAGGTCGGTGGCGACGACGGGCTGCGTCTCTCCGAGAGACACCAACGCCTCCAGCCGGTTGCGGTTGACGCCCTGCGACACAAGGAAGTTCACCGCCGTGCGCGCCCGGCGCAGACCAAGGCGGTGGTTGTAGGCCCGGCTTCCGACCGCATCGGTGTGCCCGTAGACGGAGAAGCGCACTTCCGGGAAGTTGCGGATGAAATGCGCCTGCTGGGTCAGCACTGCCCGCGCGTCTTGATCCAGATCGGCGGAGTTGAACGCGAAGTTGATCGTCGTAGGCACCGTGGCGGCGAAGCGTTCGCCAAGGGCCTGCGCATAGCTCAACTCGCCATTATGGTAGCCGATATTCTGGCGCGTCGCCTCACCGAGGAGGCCATCGTCGTTCAACTCGGAGCCCAGCGGGCGACCGTTTTCCAGTGTGAAGCCCCCGCCACAGGCCGAAAGGGCAAGCGGTGCGGCCATCAGCATCAGCGCTGAGCGGCGGCTGTGAAACTTCTGGGTCATGGTTTTCATCCCTCTCAATCCAGCACGTAGCCGTAGGATCCCGAGAAATCCTGTTGCGCCACTTCGCCCGCCGGGGTTCCGGCCCGCGGGGCCCGCCCGGTGGTGTTGCCCATGAAGAACAGTTCCTGCTCGGTCGGGATGCGGACCCGATCGGTGGGAAGCGCCAGCGCGTCGCCGCGCACCGGGCTGACCAGATGGGCGGTCACGATGATGACCAGTTCCGATTGCGAGCGGTTGTAGGAGGCGGAGCGGAACAGCGCGCCCAGAACCGGAAGATCGCCCAGCCATGGCACCTGCGCGACCGAATCGCGGAAATCGTCCTGCAACAGGCCCGCGATGGCGAAGCTGTCGCCGTCGCGCATCTCGACCACGGTGGAGGCCGAGCGGGTATTGACCGAGGGCGCGCCGGTGGCGGCGATGATCTCGCCGATCGAGGAAATCTCGGCATTGAGTTGCAGGTTGATGATGTCGTCATCGATCACGGTGGGAGTGAAGGCCAGTTGCACGCCGAAGGGCTTGAACTCGATCGTGGTGCCGCCGGATTCCGATTCCGTGGGAATCGGGAATTCGCCGCCCGCAAGGAAGGTCGCGGTCGCGCCGCTGAGCGCGGTGAGGTTCGGCTCTGCAAGGGTGCGGACCATGCCGTTGGATTCGAGCGCTTCCAGCAGGATCGACAATTCCAGCCCGCCTGCCGCGAAGCTGACACCGATGCCACCATTGCGCCCGTCAAGGCCCGCCGGAAGGTTGCCGGTTCCGAAGGTCGCGGGGCCGGCCGCATTGCCGGAGCCGAAGGTTGTGCCAAAATTGCCGCTGGACGTGCCGAAGCCAAGCGAGCTGGACAATTCCTGTCGCACGGTACGCTGCATTTCGGCGAAGCGGACCTGCAGCATGACCTGCTGCTGCCCGCCGACCATCATCAGGTTGGACACGGCGCCGTACCGGTTGGCCAGTTCCATGGCGCGGTCGATGGCGAAGGCGGAGGTCACCGTGCCCGACAGCACGATGCCGTCATTGGCGGTGCGCACCTCGACCGGTTCGCCGGGAAGGATTTCGCGCAGGCGTTCGCGCAATTCGGCGACATCCGGCACGACCTGGATTTCGACATTGGCGAGAAGCGAGCCGTCGGGGCCGAGAAGGGTGAGCGTGGTGCGTCCGGGCGCGCGGCCCAGAACGTAGATGGAGCGCTCCGACAGGGTCGCGATATCCGCGATCATCGGGTTGGCCACCGACAATTCGGCGAAGAGCATTTCCGATTCTACCACCACGGCGCGGTTCATCGGAACCCGCAGCGTGCCGGAACTTTCACCTTCGACCACACGCAACGCTTGCGCCTGGGCCGCCGAGGCGGGGTGGAGAAGAAGTGTGGCACAGCCCAGAAGGCATGCGCGCAGGAATCCTGTCATATTCATGTTGTGACCTGCCTCTTTGTCACGGGATGGGCGTTGTCCGGATGGCCGCCCTTTGGAGCAACATGCCCCAATTCCTTTTTTCGCGCAAGAATCACGATGTTGCAGAGGTATCTTCATGTGCCATATCCACAACGGTCGTGGAATTCGTCCACAGAAAGACGGCGCCTGCGGGATGTCCGAGGCGCCGTCTTCCTGTGGATAAGTCGGTGGATAAGCGGGAGATCAGTTCACGCAGGGCACCTGGGTAACAATCACTTCGGCACCGCGGCGGTTGCGGACGGTGCAGATTTCGGGGCCTTCGGAGGCCACTTCCTGCACCTCGCCCCAGAGCTGGCTGGTCGAGACCTCGACTTCGCCGGAGGCGGTCTCGTCGCCAACGCCCACGAGGGCCAGGGTCAGCGAGCCGGAACCCTGCGCCTGGGTCAGCGCGGCGACATCTTCGGGCCGCGCGGTGACGGTGATGGTGCGCGCCACGGTCGGGTTGCTGCGCTGTTCGTCCGCGATCTGGTCGATGGCGATGATCTGGACGTTGGAGCGGATCAGGCGGGTGATCGTCTCGCCGCCGCGACCACCGCCGGTCCAGTAGACGTCGACCCGGTCGCCGGGCCGCAGGAAGCCGGACACGCCGGAGCTGACATCGACCCGCAGGGCGAGGGCGCGCATGCCCTGTTCCAGCCGCGAGGCCACGCCGGCATCTTCACCGGGAGCGGTCACTTTCGACAGCAGGACCGGTTCGTCCGCTTCCATGATGCGCAAGACGGTGCGCAATTCGTCATCCTCCGGAAACAGAGCATCCAGCGAGGTGAAGGCGCCGAAGGGCACATGTTCGGCCGGCCAGCGGATCAGTTGCACATCGGCGCGGCGCAATTCCTCGCCATAGCGGACCTGGCGATTGACGACGGCCACCATGGTGGTGGGAAGGATCGCGCCCTGCTGTTCCGCAAGAGCGGCCTGATATTGATCGAACCGTTCCTTGGCGATGGACACGGCGAACCCCGCCAAGCCGACGCCGACCGCGAGAACAAGTATGAATACGATACGCATATTACCCACCTTCATTGTTGGCCCGTCCGGATCGATATCCTTGCAACGGGCGGATCGCTCCGAGTTTGTGTGACACCGAATTCTGGCGAAAGAATGGTCAGGTCGGGGTTGCAAATGGGCGAAAGCCCCTGGTGGTCGGTCCGCGCCGGGCGGGCCGACCGGTTCGGGATCGTGACTTATTCGATCCCGTCAGCGGCGCGCTGGTTGGCATTGTCGAAGGGATCGGCCAGCGGCTCGAGGTTGCTGAGTTCGTCGGCCACGTTGCCGGACACGTTTTCGATGCCACCGGACACGACGGCCATGGCGGCCATGGCGAGCCCGACAAGGGCAGACGTGAGAACAACCCAATCGACGGTCACGGCGCCGGATTGATCTGTCAGAAAGGTCTTGGAGGTCATTTCAGGTCACTTTCGGCTGTTCGGTCGCGGCAGGCCGGTTCGGAATTCGCCCGAAAGCCGACTGCGTCCATAATGTCGAAAGGAGATTTGCAGGACACAACGGGCGGGAATGTGGCGTCTGACTGGCGGCCGCAGTCCAATTAGAGGAAAGTTTACGGACCTGGACTCCGTCGTCAGGAGCGCCGGTCCGGTGCCGGGGGCGCAAACGAAAACGGGCGCGAAGCGGTGAAGCTTCGCGCCCGGATGTCAGGCCACGACCGGGGCTGGCCCGGCCGTGGGAGACGATCGATCACTCGATGCCGTCTGCTGCCTGCTGGTTGGCGTTGTTGAACGGGTCGCTCAGCGGGTCGATGCCGGTCAGCGAGGTGGAGATGTCGCCCGAGAGGTTTTCCACACCGCCGGACACGACGGCCATGACGGCCAGGCCCAGGCCCACGAGGGCGGCGGTCAGAACAACCCAGTCAACCGTGACTGCGCCGGATTCGTCTGCGATGAATGCGTTCATGAAGTTGGTCATTTGATTGGTCTCCAGTGGGGTGAGTTGCTCTGAACTCGGGGTTTCGATTTCCAGTGTCGGGGTCGAGCCGTTGTGACCCGCGTTCCGTTGACAAGACCCGTTATCGAGGAGGTTTGAGGCGCGATTGGGGCGGGTGCAGGAAATTTGTGGGGTAAGTTTCAGGTGCTCGAAAGGTCTTTCGCCCATCCCGACAGCCTGACGCGTTGGGGGGGGGGTCGGGCGGGTCCTGACGATGGAACATGCGCAAACGAAAACGGGCGCGAAGCGGTGAAGCTTCGCGCCCGGATGTCAGGCCACGACCGGGGCTGGCCCGGCCGTGGGAGACGATCGATCACTCGATGCCGTCTGCTGCCTGCTGGTTGGCGTTGTTGAACGGGTCGCTCAGCGGGTCGATGCCGGTCAGCGAGGTGGAGATGTCGCCCGAGAGGTTTTCCACACCGCCGGACACGACGGCCATGACGGCCAGGCCCAGGCCCACGAGGGCGGCGGTCAGAACAACCCAGTCAACCGTGACTGCGCCGGATTCGTCTGCGATGAATGCGTTCATGAAGTTGGTCATTTGATTGGTCTCCAGTGGGGTGAGTTGCTCTGAACTCGGGGTTTCGATTTCCAGTGTCGGGGTCGAGCCGTTGTGACCCGCGTTCCGTTGACAAGACCCGTTATCAGGGGGGTTTGGGGCGCGATTGGGGCGGGTGCAGGAAATTTGTGGGAATTGAGTGGGGTTGTTTCGTGACAATTCGACAGGCATGATTCACCTGCATTGACCGCTTGAGCGACCGGCAAAGACCGGCGGGGTGGCGATATGAGCAGTAAATACAGGTGATTCATGGCCAATCTGATGTGGATGGCGGCGGCTTTGGCGGTCGTTTCGGCTGTGCCGGTCGCAGCGCAGGAGGGCACGATTCGATTTGTGCGCGTCCCGGAGGCCGGCCAGAGCGGTCCACGCATCAACATTCAGATCACGGCCGAGGATATGGAACGGCAGGCCGCGACCTTGCAGGCGGCGGCCGATGCGATGGCGTTGGAGGCGGCGGCACCACCCGCCCCGTCCTCGGCCGGGTCGGCCTGGTTCTGGGACGTGGTGCCCGCCAGCATGCCCGCCGACCTGGCGCGCTTCTGGGCCGCACAGGAACATCTGGCCGCCGCGCCGGAAGCGGCTGGCCTTGGCGCGCCGCGTCTGGACACCGTCAGCCGCATTGCCAGCACCCACGGCCGGGACATCCTGGCGGCGACCATCGGCACCCAGATCTCGCCCGCCTTCGTGCTGGCGGTGATCGCGGCGGAAAGTGCGGGCCGGGCCGATGCGGTCAGCAGCGCGGGGGCGCAAGGGCTGATGCAGTTGATCCCCGCCACGGCCGAGCGCTTCGGAGTGGTGGATGCCATGGACCCGGCCCAGAACATCGCGGGTGGCGTGGCTTACCTGAACTGGCTGATGGACGAATTCGACCGTGACCCGATCCTGGTGCTGGCCGCCTACAACGCGGGCGAGGGCGCGGTCCGACGTGCGAGCGGGGTGCCGGATTATGCCGAGACCCGCACCTATGTGCCGCGCGTGCTGGCGGCCTGGGGGCTGGCACGGGGCCTGTGCAACACGCCGCCGACGCTGGTTTCGGACGGCTGCGTCTTCGTGGCGATGAACTGACGCGATGGCGTCAGTCGAACACGTCCGCCCATTCCGGATGCTTGCGCGCCTGCGCCCGCACGAAGGGGCAGAGCGCGGTGATCTTCACCCCTTCCGCCCGGGCATCGGCCACGAGACGTTGCACCAGTTCCACCCCCGCACCGGTGCCGCGCAGGGCGTCGGGCACGCCGGTATGGTCGGCGATGATACGGGTGGGCGAGAGGATCGAATAGGTCAGCTCGGCCTCGGCCTCGGCCTCGGCCCCGTCGCGGACAAGGCTGTAGCGGCCCTTGGTTTCACCATGGGTGCGGGTGATGTTAGGCATTGGGGATGACCTCTGGCAGTGGTCGGGTGATGCCCGAATCCGAAATGGCGACGAAGGTGAAGTCGCCTTCGGTCACGAGAATGCGCTGGCCGGTGCGCTGGCGGCGCACGAAAGCCTCGACATGCATGGTGATGGAGGTGCGCCCGGTGCGCGTGATCTCGGTGAAGACCGAGAAGAGATCGCCGACCAGAACCGGCGCATGGAAGCGCAACGCCTCGATCGCGACGGTGGCGCAGCGGCCCTGCGCGCGGTCGATGGCGGCGGTTCCGGCGGCGATGTCCATCTGGCTGACGACCCATCCGCCGAACACGTCGCCGCCCGCATTGGTATCGGCGGGCATGGGCACGGTTTGCAGGGTCAGGGTGCCGGACGGAAGCCGATCTTGCTCGGTGACGGACACGCGCGCTGTCAGACCAGCGTTGCTTCGGTCGCCGCGCGCAGGTCCGCCTCGGTCACGCCGTCGGCGCATTCGACGATCTTCAGCCCGCCCTCGACCACATCCAGAACGCCCAGGTTGGTGATGATGCGGTCCACCACGCCCTTGCCGGTCAGCGGCAGGGTGCATTCGCGCAGAACCTTGCTCTCGCCGTGCTTGTTGGTGTGGTCCATCACCACCACGACGCGGCCCACGCCGGCCACGAGGTCCATGGCGCCGCCCATGCCCTTCACCAGCTTGCCGGGGATCATCCAGTTGGCGAGGTCGCCGTTCTCGGCCACTTCCATCGCGCCGAGGATCGCCATGGCGATCTTGCCGCCACGAATCATCGCGAAGGATTGGGCGCTGTCGAAATAGGCGGTCTGCGGCAGTTCGGTGATGGTCTGCTTGCCGG
>CAZTUG010000065.1:2443-18760 GCA_964615955.1 uncultured Roseicyclus sp. | reverse complement strand
TTCGAATGGTCAAGGGGGGTGTAGCAGGGCCGCGCCGAGGCTCAAGCCCCAACGCTAGCAATGGTCCCGGCGGCTCGACGGATCAGAGCGCCGGGAGGCTAATTCGAATATCGATGGTCAGGCGATGCGTCATGCGCCGGGATATACGCCGCCGCACCGCGAAGGTCAAAGGGTCCGGTTCGTCCGATCAGCACGGCCCGCCGATCACGCCGGCGCCGACCAGCACAAGAAAGATCCCCGCAACCGAGGCCCCGCCCGAGGCCAGCAGGTTCGGCACCCGCGTCGCCTGCAACCGCAGCGCCGCGACCTCGCCCAACCCTCCGATCATGATGGCCAGCCCGCCGAAGACCAGCTTGGCGTAATCGGTATGGCTGCATGTGCTGACACCGTTGAGCGTCACGTTGGACGAACTGGTGAAGCTGAAGATGAAGCCCGCGATGGCCAGGCCGATGGCGAGTTTCGACAGGGTGGAGAGCTTGGGTTCGTTAACGGGGTCTGACATGGCGGGCTCCGGGGGCAAGGGGACCGTGGACGCGGTGGGGCAGGGTAGGCGGATGCCGGGCGGCAGCGCAATCGGTGGATTGCCCGTGCAGCGTGCCGGATGTCGTGCGCGCGGGGGGCGGGCCAGACCGTCGGCGATGATACGCGACCGCAACAGCGGGGGGCTTCGGGGGCGGGATCGAGGGATCGGCGGCGGTCGTCGTGCCTGCGGGCTGCTTGCGGGGGATGGGTTTGCGGTGAGTGTGTTCGACCGGTTCGACACGCGCCCTCCGGTGGGATCGGGCCTTGTGATCCAGTCCCCTGGCCATGCCGTGGTGCGTGCGACGGCACCATCGTGTCGGCGCGCTCTGGCCGCTGCCATCGGGGCTGTCCCGGCTGGCTTGCGACGATCTGGTGCCGTCGATGACCGCGCTCAGGCCAAGGGCGCGGTCGGGGGAACACGGCTGAGGTTGCGTTCGCGCGCGACGATGTAGAGGCCCGCCGCGATGGTCACCGCGATGCCCGCCGCAGCGATCCCGTCGGGCAGGTCGGCGAACATCACGAACCCCACCAGCGTCGCCATCGGGATTTCGAGATACTGCATGGGCGCGAGCGTGGCGGACGGCGCGAAGCGCAGCGACCACGACATCAGCAGATGCCCGATGGATCCGGCCACGCCAAGACCGACGAAAAGCCACAGTTCCATGCCTTCCGGGCGGAGCCAGCCCACCAGCGGTGCGCTCGGTGCCATCGGCAACAGCATCAGCGGGGCCACCAGCGGCAGCGCCACGAGGCCCGAGGCCGCCTGCAGAGCCATCGGGTCCACCTCCTTGGCCATGGCGCGAGTGACCACCATGAAGACTGCGAAGGCGAAGGCCACGCCGATGGGCAGAAGCGCGCCCCATCCGACGGCCGCGAAACTGGGCTGGACGACCATCAGCGTGCCGACGAAGCCCACCGCGCAGGCGGCCAGGCGGCGTGGTCCGATCTCCTCGTTCAGGACGAACCGGCCGAGCAGCAGCATGATGAAGGGCATCACGAAGGCGATGGCCACGGCATCGGCCAGAGGCAGGACACGGAGGGCGGAGAACATCAAGATCAGGCCGGTGATCTGCAGGAGCGCGCGCAGCAGCGTCAGTCCGGCCACCCGGCGCGACGGAAACAGCACCGCCCCGGACAGAAGCGCAAGGGGCAGAAACAGGATCACCTGCGTTGCGAAGCGCACGAGGACCAACTGAAACAGCGGGAACTGGGCGCCGAGGAGTTTCGCAAGCGCGTCGGCGAAGGGGATGACCGTGCAGAAGCCGACCATCAACAGGATGCCAAGGAGGGGTCGGTCGCCATGGGGAAGGGTGGGTGCCATGGCCCTGCATCGCATGGTCCGCGCGCGCTGTCAGCCCAAGACCGCGGTGGCGCGCCGGTTTCGCCCTGCGCGGTGCGCCGGGCGACCGGGCGAGGGGGGAAGCCCCCCCTCGCGCTCCCCCCTTTTCGCGTTACGGGGATTCGGCGGTGCGCCGGGGGCGTCGGTGCAGACCCAGGTTGCACCAAAGATGAGTATTTATGGATAGATGAAGCAGGGAAGGTGTGGATCGATCGGGTCCCGCATGGTTTGAATGCCGTCGGATTGGCCTTGGGCTTGTCCCGGGATGTTGCCGTTTCGGTTGGCATGAAGCCTGCCCGTCGCGCGCCGGGATCGGGGCGCGTCGCGCGTTCGTGGCCGATCGGGCAGTCGAAAGGGCGTCCGTCCCGGGGGTGCATGGGAACCAGACTGTCACGGTCTGCGCGAGGCTCCATCGCCTGCATGTGTCGGGACCGGAGGTGTGAAGATCCTCCGTCACGTGCCGGGCAGCATGGATCGGCCGGGGGCGACGGGCCAGTTCCGCGGTTCTGTTCCGGCAGCCACGGGCGCGGCCTGCGCGTCAGGCGCGCCCCTGCCCGAACAGGCCCGTCAACGCACGGCTGATCAGCCCGGTGACGCTTGGTCGGCTTCCCTTGTCGAAGGGCAGCGGGCGGCAGACCTCCATCGTGGCGACGCCGACCCGTGCCGTCAATGCGCCGTTCACGACGCCTTCGCCGAAGCGGCGCGACAGTTTCGACAAGACCGATCCGCCAAGCGCCGAGCCGAGGAGGTCGTCGCCGATCGCCACCGCGCCGGTGGCCACCAGATGTGTCAGCACGGCGCGCGTCAGGCGCCATGACCCCAGCGTGCCTGCACGCCCGCCGTAGATCTCGGCGATGCGCCGGATCATCCGCAGGTTCGCGGTCAGCGCCGCTGCCACGTCTGCCAGGGCCAGCGGCACCAGCGCGGTGACGGTGGCGACTTGGCGCGCGGCCGCGACGACCTCGGCCTCGGCGACCGTGTCGAGTGGCGCCAGAACCTCGGCCTGCGCGAGGGCGAACAGGCTGGCCGGTTCGAAGATTTCATCGCGTTGCCGGTCGAGCGCCTCGCGGCCGTGGCGAAGCTCGGGGCGGTGCGCGTAGAGCGCCGAGATCTGGCGCGTCACGTCGCGCGCGGCGGCCAGGTCGCCCGCCGCCAATGCGGCCTCTGCTGCCCCGTGGATGCGGTCCAGCCGTCCGAGCCGCGCAAAGGCAGCCAATTCGCGCAGGGCGATCAACACAAGGGCCAGCAGGATCGCCGCGATCAGGCTGAACGCGATCCCGCCAAGGACGGGGTTGGCCTCCAGCAGGCCGGTCACGAAGTTCCATGCGGCCAGCGAGGCGATGAAGCCCGCAAGCCCCAGCGCCGCCGACCAGAAGAACCGCGCCAGCCTGTTGACGCGCCGCGCGCCCAGGGTTGCGACGACCTGCATGGCGCGTCCCGATGGCGGCGCGAAGTCGAGGTCGGGCACCGGGGCGGCGGCCTCGGGGCCAGACGTCGGTGCATCGTCCAACTCGAACAGGATCGGGCCCTTGCGTTGGGTCATCGTATCACCCTCCGCGAGTCCTGCGGCCGGCTGCGGACCCGCCGAACTCCTGCCGCCAAAGCGCAGCCGCGCCCGACCGAAGGACGGGCGCCACCGCGGTCGTGGTGCAGGCCGAAGGCCGAAGACACGCCGAAACCCGCCCTCATCGCAACTTGTCCCCGATCAGGAATTCCGCCGCGCGATCAAGCCTAATATGCGGCGGACCCTCGCCGCGGCGCAGGGAAAGCGGTGCGGGCGCGAAGCGCATCACGTCGAAGTCCGCGTCGAGCCATGCCTGCGCGCCTTGCCGCGCCGGGGCCAGGAGGGCCGCGGGGTCGGCGGGCAGATCGCCCGGATGCAGCGCCGCCTGTCGTCCACCATCCGAGAGACGCCCACGCACCACGCCCAGATCGGTCCCGTTCACGCGCCGCGTCTCCTCCACCGTGGTCCGCAGCGACGCGATCGCCATGGCGCCGGTGCGCGCGCCGGAGAAATCGGCGCGGCGGCGGGCATCGGCCACCAGTGCCTCCATGATCGCCTGCAGCTTGCCGTGCTGGTCATGGTGGAGATGATCGACCTTGGTCGCGGCGAAGAGGATCCTGTCGACCCGTTTCCCGAGGATCTGCGTCAGGAACCCGTTCCGACCCGGCCGAAACGCGCCGAGGATGCCCGACAGGGCCTGGCGCAGATCCTCCACCGCCGGGGGGCCGTTATGGATCGCGCCAAGCGCATCCACGAGGACCACCTGCCGGTCGATCCGGGCGAAATGGGCGCGGAAGAAGGGCTTCACGACCTGTGCCTTGTAGGCCTCGAACCGGCGGGCGAATTCGCGGGCGAGACTGCCGCGCGGGGCGGCGCCGTCGGGCAGCGGGGAGAAGGTCAGGACCGGGCTGCCATCCAGATCGCCGGGCAGGAGGAAGCGACCGGGGGTGCAGTCCGAATAGCCGGCGTCCCGCGCGGCCCGCAGGTAGGCGGTCCAGCCATGGGCGAGCGCCTTCGCACGGGCCTCGTCCAGCCGGGCAGCGGTGTCCACGGCGCCCGACTGCGCCAGGTAGGACGCGCCCTCGGCCCGCGCATCGGCCCGGGCCAGCGCCTGGGCAGACCATGTGGCGTAGCTCATGTCCAGCAGGGCCAGATCAAGAAGCCATTCTCCGGGGTAGTCCACGATATCGAGATGTACCGTGCGCGGCCCCGACAGGCCCGACAGCAGGCCCTTGGGCCGCACCCGCAACGACAGGCGCAATTCGCTGACCGAACGCGTGGAGTCGGGCCACTGCGGTTCCGGCCCGGTCATCACGGCCAGATGGCTTTCGAACTCGAAGCGGGGCACGGTGTCGTCGGGCTGGGGTTGCAGGAAGGCCGCCTCGATCCGGCCCGATTGCGCCGCCTCCAACCCCGCCATCCGGCCCCGGTCCAGCAGGTTGGCGACCAGCGAGGTAATGAAGACCGTCTTGCCGGATCGCGCAAGCCCGGTGACGCCGATCCGGACGACCGGTTCGAAGAACGCCTCCGACACCGTGCCGGTCATGCCTTCGATGCCCCGTCCCAGGGTGTCTGCAATGGCTCCGATCACCAAGGGGCATCCTCTCGCGCTTGTGACACCTGTAGAATAGGCGTTCATGCCAAAGGTTTCGAGGGCCGATGGACGCAAGGCCGAAGTTGAGGTAGCGAACCCCATGCCCCGATACGCCCTCAGGATCGAATACGATGGCGCGCCCTTCGCCGGGTGGCAGTGTCAGGCCGACCAGCCAAGCGTGCAGGGCACGCTCGAGGCCGCGCTGGCGCGACTGGAACCGGACCTGCCCGCCGTGGTGGCCGCGGGCCGCACCGATGCGGGCGTCCACGCCACGGGGCAGGTGGCCTCGATTGCGCTGACCCGGGCCTGGGAGCCGTTCCGGCTGGCCGAGGCGTTGAATTACCACCTCAAGCCCGCGCCGGTCGCGATCACCGCCTGCGCCCCGGTGGCCGAGGATTTCAGCGCGCGGTTCTCGGCGGACTGGCGCAGCTATACCTATCGCTTGATCTGCCGCCGCGCTCCGTTGGTGCTTGATCGCGGTCATGCCTGGGCGGTGCGCGGCGATCTGGACGGTGCGGCGATGGCGCAGGGCGCGGGCCACCTGATCGGGCGGCACGATTTCACCACCTTCCGCGCCGTGCATTGCCAGGCCGCGTCCCCGGTCAAGACGCTGGATCGCTGCACGGTGCAGGAAGTGGCCTTGCCCGCCGGGCGCGAGTTCCGCTTTCACCTGCGCGCGCGGTCGTTCCTGCACAACCAGGTCCGCTCCATCGTCGGCACGCTGGAGCGGGTCGGGGCCGGCGCGTGGCAGCCCGCCGACGTGGCGCGTGCTCTGGCCGCGCGGGACCGCGCCGCATGCGGGACCGTCGCGCCGGCCTGTGGCCTGGTCATGACCGGGGTCGGCTACCCCGAGGATCCGTTTCGCGATGGTTGGGTGGAAGACGGGGACGCGGCCCCCGGCCTGCGACCTCCCCCGGAGCATTTGTGGACAGATGAAGGGGCGAGCGTGTGAAGGAAGCATATCCGATCGTGACGGAACTGGTGTTGCTCGGCGGCGGGCATACCCACGCGCTGGTGTTGCGGCGCTGGGGAATGCGGCCCGTGCCCGGTGTGCGGCTCACGCTGGTCAATCCCGGTGCCACGGCGCCCTATTCCGGCATGTTGCCGGGGCATGTGGCGGGGCATTACACGCGCGGCGATCTGGATATCGACCTGGTGCGGTTGGCCCGTTTCGCCGGGGCGCGGCTGGTGGTGGACCGGGCGGTGGCGCTCGATCCCGGGGCGAAGGCGGTCACGCTCGGGTCCGGGCGGGTGCTGTTCTATGACAGGGTGTCGCTCGATATCGGGATCACGTCGGAGATGCCGGGGCTGCCGGGCTTCGCCGAACATGGGATTGCGGCCAAGCCCCTCGGGGTCTTCGCGGATCGGTGGGCGCAGGTCTGCGCGGACGCGGGTCCGATCCGGATCGCCGTTCTGGGCGGGGGGGTCGCGGGCTGCGAAGTCGCGATGGCCGCCGTGCATCGCTTGCGGGGGCTTGGGCGGGATGCGCGGCTGTGCGTGATCGACCGGGGCGCGGTGTTGCGCGCCGTCGTGCCCGCCGCGCGCCGCAGGCTTCTGGCGGCGCTGGCCGACCACGGGGTGGCGTTGATCGAGCAGGCCCGGCCCGTGGCGGTGGAGGCCGGGGCCGTGGTGTTGGAGGATGGACGGCGGATCGTCTCCGATCTGACCATCGGCACCGCCGGGGCCACACCGCAGCCTTGGGTGGCCGAGACCGGCTTGCCCTGTCGCGACGGGTTTCTGGAGGTGGATGAATACCTGCGATCACCCGCCGACCCGACGGTATACGCGGCAGGCGATTGTGCGCATCTGGTCCACGACCCGCGCCCCAAGGCGGGCGTCTACGCGGTGCGGGCGGCCCCGATCCTTGCCCACAACCTGCGCGCCGATCTGATCGGGATCGCGCGCAAGCCGTTCCACCCGCAGAAGGATTTTCTCAAGCTGGTCTCCATGGGCGGGCAGGTCGCGGTGGCCGAGAAGTCGGGGCTGACGCTGGTCGGCCCCGCCATGTGGCGGCTCAAGAACCGGATCGACCAGGGCTTCATGGACCGGTTCCGCCACTTGCCCGCGATGCCGCAACCTGCCGCGCCCAAGGCGGTGCCAAAGGCCCTTGTCAAGGAGTTGTCGGGTCCGGTTCCCTGCGGGGGCTGCGGGGCGAAGCTCGGCTCCGGCGCTTTGGTCGGGCTGCAGGGCGCACCGCGCCGCGACGATGTGGCGGCTCTGCCGGGCGACGATGCGGCCTTGCTGACGTTCGGCACGGCGCGGCAGGTCCTCAGCACCGACCATCTGCGCGGCTTCGCGCTGGATCCGGTGCTGGTGGCACGCGTCGCCGCGATCCATGCGCTGGGGGATATCTGGGCGATGGGCGCGACCCCGCAGGCGGCGCTGGCGCAGATCATCCTGCCGCGCGCGACGGCCCGGCTTCAAGGCCCGGCCCTGGCCGAGGTCATGGCGGCCGCTCGCGCCGTTTTCGAGGCCGAGGGGGCCGAGATCATCGGCGGCCATTCCACCGAAGGTGTCGAATTGACCATCGGCTTCACCGTCACCGGCCTGCTGGACGGCCCGGCGATCACGCTGGCGGGCGCGCGGCCCGGCGATGCGCTGATCTTGACCAAGCCCCTCGGGACTGGTGTGCTGCTGGCCGCCGAGATGCAGGCGCGCGCCCATGGCGACGATGTGCTGGCCTGCTGGGAGATGATGCAAACGCCTTCGGGCGCCGCCGCGCGCGCCCTTGCGCAGGCCCATGCCATGACCGACGTGACCGGCTTCGGCCTTGCCGGGCACCTCGCCAATATCTGTGACGCCTCGGACGTGGGGGCCGAGATCGCGCTGGCCGACCTGCCCTTGCTGCGCGGGGCCGAGGCACTGGCGGCCGCCGGCATCCGTTCCAGCCTCTGGCCGCAGAACCGTGCGGCGCTGGCGGGGCGGATCACCGCGCCAGAAACGCCGCGCGCCGCGTTGCTCTTCGATCCGCAGACCGCCGGTGGCTTGCTGGCGGCGATCCCTGACGCCCATGTCGCGCGCGTCCGCGCCGCGATCCCCGGCGCGGCACGCATCGGCACCTTCACCACGACGCCCGGCATTCACGCCACCTGAGGCGGAGCGCACTGGACACTGCCGTCCATGCGCCTACTCTCCCGCCAACCCCCAATTCAAGCGAAAGGCCCGTCCCCATGTCGAAATTCGGCTCCAGTCAGTCCGTGACCCGGTTCGAGGATACCCGCTTCCTGACCGGCAAGGGTGCCTATGTGGACGATATCACGCCCGCGGGCGCGCTCCATGGCTATGTCCTGCGCTCCACCGTGGCACACGGCACGATCACCCATCTGGATGTGGCCGAGGCGCGGGCCGCCCCCGGCATCCATGCCGTGCTGACCGCCGCCGACCTCGCGGAGGCCGGCCTTGCCAACGCCCTGCGGTTCTCGACCGTGAAGAACCGCGACGGCTCGGTCGGGAACCGCGCGCCCCGCACCATTCTGGCCGAGGGCCGCGTGCGCTTCGTGGGCGACCCGTTGGCCTTCATCGTGGCCGACACTCCGGCGCAGGCCAGGGACGCGGCGGAACTGATCGTGCTCGACATCGACGACCTGCCCGTGAAGCTCGACCTCGCGCCGGGCGGCCCGGTGATCCATGACAGCGCGCCCGACAATGTCGCCTATGATTTCGGGCTGGGGGACGAGGCGGCGGCCGACGCCGCGCTGGCCGCGTCGGCCCATGTCGTGACCCTGACGACCCATGACAACCGCATCATCGTCAATTCGATGGAGCCGCGCGGCTGTTATGCCGAGATGGACGGCGACCGCCTGCATGTCGCGATCAACGGGCAGGGCGTCTGGGGCACCAAGACCGACCTTGCCAAATGGCTCTCGCTCGATGCCGGCCAGGTGCGCGTGACCAACCCCGATGTCGGTGGCGGCTTCGGCATGAAGGCGATGAACTACCCCGAGAACATGCTCTGCGCCCTTGCCGCGCGGCTGACCGGGCGTCCGGTGCGCTGGATGGCGGAGCGGACGGAATCGATGCTGTCGGACAATTCCGGGCGCGACCTGTCGGTGACCTGCACGCTCGGCTTCGATGTGGATCACAAGATCACCGCCTACAAGGTGGACTCGGTCTCGAACATGGGCGCCTACAACTCGCAATTCGCCCAGGCCATCCAGTCGAACCTCTTCGCCCGCGTGCTCTGCGGGCCCTATGACATCCAGACCATCAGCTTCCGCAATCGCGGCATCTTCACCAACACGACGCAAGTCGACGCCTATCGCGGTGCCGGTCGCCCCGAGGCGATCTATGCGCTGGAGCGGGTGATGGATTTCGCCGCGCGCGAGTTGGGCACGGATCCCCTGACGCTGAGGCGCGCGAACTTCATCGCGCCCCACGCCTTCCCCTATGTCTCCGCCACCGGCGAGACCTACGACGTCGGCGAATTCGATCGGGTGCTGAGCCGGGCCGAGATCGAGGCCGATCTTGCCGGTTTCCCGGCCCGCCGGGCCGCCGCGAAGGCATGCGGCAAACTGCGCGGCCTCGGGCTCGCTTACTATATCGAAAGCATTCTGGGCGATCCTGAAGAAACGGCGACGGTCGAACTGTCCGCCACCGGCGCGACGCTCTACGTCGGCACCCAATCCAACGGGCAGGGCCATGAAACCGTCTACCGCCAGATCCTCCACGACCAGACCGGCCTGCCGCTGGATCGGATCGACGTGGTGCAGGGCGACAGCGACCGCATCGCCAAGGGCGGGGGTACGGGCGGATCACGCTCGGTCACAACTCAGGGAACGGCGATGCGCGCGACGGCGGATGTGCTAATAATGGGGCTGACAGCATTCCTGGAAGACGACATGGAAACGCGGGACATGACATTCGATGCAGAAGAAGGCGTGTTCCGCGCCCCCGGCTCGAACGTGGTGGTGACGCTGCTGGAAGCCGCCGCGCGCGCGACGGCGGCGGGCCGGGCCGAATTGGCGCGTGCCAGCCGGACCACCAGGCTGCCCGGCCGCTCCTATCCCAATGGTTGCCATGTCGCCGAGGTGGAGATCGACCCGGAGACCGGCGAAACCCGTGTCGATCGCTACACGGTCGTGGATGATTTCGGCATCCTGATGAACCCCATGCTGGCCGAAGGGCAGGTGCATGGCGGCGTGGTGCAGGGCATCGGGCAGGCCTTGATGGAACATACCGTCTTCGACGCCGATGGCCAGCTTCTGACAGCGACGTTCATGGATTACGGCATGCCCCGCGCCAGCGACGTGCCGTTCATGGGGTTCCACACCGAAATCGTGCCCTCCACTGCCAACCCGCTTGGCATGAAAGGCTGCGGGGAGGCCGGGACTGTCGGCGCGCTCGGCGCGGTGGCCAACGCGGCGCTCGATGCGCTCTGGCCGCTGGGGTTGCGGCAGGTCGACATGCCGTTCACGCCCGCAAGGATGTGGGACATGGTGCAAAGAGCAGGGGCAAGTGCAGCGTAACACGGGCATATGGGCGCGCCTTCTGGGCTTTCGCAATGACGCCGAACCGGTGCCGGAAACCGGGAAGGGCTGCACCCATGTCGTTCTTCTGGACGGCACCATGTCCACCCTGAAACGGGGGGCCGAAACCAATATCGGCCTGACCTACCGCTTGTTGATGGAGCTTCCCGACGCCGCCCATGTCCATGTCTACTACGAACCGGGCATCCAGTGGCGCGGCCTGCGCCGCAGTCATGAAGTGATGGCAGGGATCGGGATCAACCGGCAGATCCGCCGCGCCTATGTCTGGCTTGCGACCCGCTACCGGCCCGGCGACCGGGTCATGCTGATGGGCTATTCGCGCGGTGCCTACGCGGTGCGCTCGCTCGGCGGGCTGGTCGACAGGCTCGGCCTGCTGCGCCGCGACAGTCTCAACCAGGCGCGGGTGGAGCAACTCTACTGCCTCTACCGCGAAGCGCCCGGCAGTCCCGAGGCCGCGGATTTCAAGGCGCGCCATTGCCTGCCGCAGGTGCCGATCGCCTTCCTCGGCGCCTATGATACCGTCCGCGCGCTCGGCATCCGCTACCCGATGGTCTGGCGCATGCTGCCGCTGCCCCACCCCTACCACAACCACGCGCTCGGCGCGCAGGTGAAGGTCGCCCGCCACGCGCTGGCACTGGACGAAACCCGCGCCGCCTACGAGCCGATTCTGTGGGACACCACCATGGCCCATCCCGGCCAGAACGTGATCCAGATGTGGTTCAAGGGCAGCCATGGCGATATCGGCGGGCAACTGAACGGACGGCTGGACGTGCGCCCGCGCTCCAACATCTCGCTGACCTGGTTGCTGGAGGAGGCGGAGGCCGCAGGCCTGACCCTGCCCGAGAACTGGCAAGAACGCTTTGAAATGGATGCCGATGCCCCCTCGATCGGCACCTTCAGTGGCTTTGGCAAGCTGTTCTGGCTGCGCCGCCGCCGGGTGCCGGGCCGCGACCGGTCCGAGGCGCTCCACCCCACGGCGCAGCCCTGGGCCGAGGCGCGCGGGATCGCGCTTTCGACCGGCGATGCAGGTTCGCCCGTTCCGGGGTAGGCCTTCGCCACGGGATTGCGCCGCTGCCGGGCCGCATCTTCCGGCGGGATGTTCTCCTGCCAGACCGGCACCTGCTCGCGGGGGGATTAACCGGGCATCTCCGGGCGCGCACTGCCCATCCTTCATCTATCTAAAAATACTCAAAAAAAACCCAAGCCCCTCCTCACCCACGCACAAGGACAGGCTCACCGTCCGCGCGGCTTGGCGCGCAGGGTCGGATCGGCCGCGCGCGGGTCTTCGGGCCAGGGATGCCTCGGATAGCGCGCCCGCATGTCCTTGCGCACGTCGGCATAGGAGCCGTCCCAGAATCCCGGCAGGTCGGTCGTGACCTGCACCGGGGCCTGCGCCGGCGACAGCAACACCATCCGCAGCGGTATCCGGTCGCGGCCGATGACCGGGTGCGCCGTGGTGCCGAAGACCTCCTGCAACCGCAACGAGACTTCGGGCGCATCGCCCGCGTAGTCGATCGCGGCGACCCGGCCAAGCGGCGTGCGCCAGCCCTCGGGTGCCAGCCGCGCGACCTCGGCCATCGCGTCCCGGCCAAGCCACGCGGCCAGCGCCGGGCCGGGATCGAACCGCGCGAGATCATCGGCGCTGCGCAGGCCCGTCCCGTAGGGTGCGGCCCAATCCTCCAGCGCCGCCAGCAGCGCCGCATCGGACATGTCCGCCACGCCCGAAAAGGCCACCCGCGCGCGCAACAACCGCGCGCTCCGGGACCAGCCGAGAGCGGCGATCCCCAGCGTCCGGATGCCCTCCAGCACCGCGTCGAGAACGGCGGCGTCCGGGGCATCGCGCCACGCGCGCTCCGCCAGCACCAGCGCGCCCAACCGTTCTTGCCGCACGGCTTCGACCCGGCGCATCCGGCGCGACCAGCGACAGACGTCCACCCAGCCGATCCGGTCGCCGAACAGCCGCCGCACGTCGGTTTCCAAGACCTCGACCGCCGCGCGGATGCGCGCCTCGCGCGGGTTGCCGTCCAGATCCGTCGCCACGATCAGCCGCGCGCCTGCCAACCCCTCGCCGCCCGCCCCCTCGCCGTCCGGCATCACCGCGCCCTTGCCGCCGGAGAGGACGTAGCGCGGCGCGTCCCCGGCGCGGCGCAGGCCGATTCGGTCGGGATAGGCCAGCGCCGCCTGCGCGCCGGGGCTGGCAGCCGGACCGGACTCGAACCGCTGCAACCGCCGCGCCTCGTCGCGCACCCGGGCGATCACGCCCATATCGGCGGCGAAGTCCTGCGGTGCCTCCAGCGCACGCAGCCGCCGCGTCAGGTCCACGCTTTGGCCACGCAACGGATCGCGCTCGGCCATCAGGGCCGCCAGCCGGGCCGCGCCCTTGCCGCCCAGCGTCAGCATGTGGCCAAGGCGCGGATGCAGCGGCAGCCGCGCCAGCACGCGCCCATGATCCGTGATCGCGCCGCGCGCGTCCAACGCACCCAGGGCCCGCAACACCGCGCGCGCTTCGGCCATCGCACCCTCGGGCGGCGGGGTCAGGAACGCGAGCCCCGCGGCGCTGCCCCAGACGGCCAGTTCCAACGCCAGCGACGCCAGGTCGGCGCTTGCGATCTCGGGCGGCGGGAAGGCGGGAAGCGCGCCCTCCGCACCCTTCGTCCACATCCGGTAGCAGACGCCCTCGGCCACCCGGCCCGCGCGGCCCCGGCGTTGGTCGGCCTCGGCCCGGCTGACCGGTTCGGTCACCAGCCGCGTCATGCCGCTGCCCGGATCGAAGCGCGCCCTCCGCGCCCGCCCGCCATCGACCACGATCGCGATATCCTCGATGGTCAGCGAGGTTTCCGCGATCGCCGTGGCCAGCACCACCTTGCGGCCCGCCGTTTCCGGCCGGATCGCGGCGCGCTGATCGGCCAGCGTCATGGCGCCGAACAGCGGCCGCAGGACGACATCGGAGCCGACCCGGCCCCGCAGCGCCGTCTCCACCTGGCGGATCTCGCCCTCGCCGGGCAGGAACACAAGGCACCCGCCCGCCACTTCCGCCAACGCGCGGCACACTAGGTCCGCGACCGAGGCTTCGAACCGCGCCTCCCGCGGTGGCGGCGCGTCCAGCCACCGCGTTGCGACCGGGAAGGCGCGTCCCTCCGACGAGATCAGCGGCGCATCGTCCATCATCGCCGCCACCGGCCCGGCATCCAGTGTCGCGGACATCACCACCAGCCACAGGTCCCCGCGCAATGCGCCGCGCACCTCCCAGCTCAGCGCCAGCCCCAGATCGGCATTCAGCGAGCGTTCGTGGAACTCATCGAAGATCACCGCGCCGACGCCGGGCAGGTCGGGCTTGTCCTGCAGCATCCGCGTCAGGATGCCTTCCGTCACCACCTCGATCCGTGTCGCCGGTCCCACCGCGCTGTCGCCCCGGACGCGATAGCCAATTGTCTGCCCGACGGGTTCCCCAAGGGTCTGCGCCATCCGCTCGGCCGCCGCCCGTGCGGCAAGGCGGCGCGGTTCCAGCATCACGATGCGTCCGGCGACCTCGGGCAACAGCGCCAGGGGCACCCGCGTGGTCTTGCCCGCGCCGGGCGGCGCTTGCAGAACGGCGCGGCCCTGTGCCCGCAGGGCAGCCAGAAGGTCCGGCAATATGGCGTCGATGGGCAGGATCATGGCCATGGCCTAGCGCACGTCGCGCGGAAGTGGGACCGGTTTTGCGCGTCTCGGGCGTGCGGTATCAAAAGGTTGGAGCGGGTCGCGTGACTGCGAATGAACCCGACACGCTCTAAGTGCGGGCGCGGCCACCGTCAACGGCTGGACACCGCGCATTGCAGCGGGTCAAGTGTGGCCAGGAACAGGGACGGCCCATGGACGAACTGGCAGAGCGCATTGCAGCAGGCGACAGGCGGGCGCTGGCCCGGGCGGTGACGCTGGTGGAAAGCACGCGGGACGATCACCGGGCGCAGGCGACGGCGCTTTTGGATGCGCTCCGCCCGCTCGGTCGGCAGGCGCTGCGCATCGGGCTGTCCGGCACGCCCGGCGTCGGCAAATCCACCTTCATCGAGTCGTTCGGCATGGCGTTGGTGGCGGCGGGCCTGCGCGTCGCGGTGCTGGCCGTCGATCCAAGCTCCACCCGCTCCGGCGGCTCGATCCTCGGCGACAAGACGCGGATGGACCGGCTGTCGCGCGAAGCGGCCGCGTTCATCCGCCCCTCGCCGTCGGCCACAGCCCTTGGCGGGGTCGCCCGCCGCACCCGCGAGGCCGTGGCATTATGCGAGGCGGCGGGGTTCGACGTGGTGTTGATCGAGACCGTGGGCGTCGGCCAGTCCGAGACCATGGTGGCGCAGATGTGCGACCTTTTCGTGCTGTTGCTGGCGCCTGCGGGCGGGGACGAGTTGCAGGGCGTCAAGCGCGGCATCATGGAAATGGCCGACCTGATCCTTGTGAACAAGGCCGATGGCGACCTCAAGGCCACCGCCACCCGGACCACCGCCGATTACGCCGGTGCCCTGCGCCTGCTGCGCAAAAGGCCCCAGGACCCCGAGGGCTTTCCCAAGGCGCTGCCGGTTTCGGCCACCGAAGGCACCGGCCTGAACCAGGCCTGGGACGAAATGCAGGCGCTTGCCAACTGGCGGCGCGACCATGGCCATTGGGACCGCGCGCGGGCCGCGCAGGCCGCCCATTGGTTCGAATACGAGGTGCGCGAAGGCCTGCTGTCACGCCTGCGCAGCGATCCGCAGATCCGCGCGGCCATGCACAGCGCCGCCACCGCTGTCACCGCCGGAGAGGTCACGCCAGCCGCCGCCGCCCAGTCCATCCTGTCGAAGCTGGGGTAGGGCTGCCTTCGCCGCGCCGCGCCGCACTGCCGGCCCCGATCCGCAACCTTCCTCATGGCACCCGCGCCAGGGTTCCGCGATACCGCACGATCAGTCCCAGCCCGCGCAACCGCGCATGGACATCGAAGCTGATGCGGCCATCCTCCGTCACGCTCTCGATGCCCTCGCAGGATTGCATCACCCAGCCCGGCACCGGCAGGCCGAAGCCGCTGACGCCCCGGATCGGGATATGCAAGCGCCCGTCGCGCAGCCGCGGCTCCAGCAGGAAGACACTCCTGCCGACCTGCTCGGCGATGACCCCCGGCGCGTGCAGCCATTGCGTCGAACGCGTGACATGCCCGTCGAAATCCCGCTCCCATATCTCGCGCGCGCCGTCACGGGTGGCGCGGAAGCTGAACCGCATGTTGCCCGCCCTGCGCGGCATGCCCGCCGCGCCTGCCACCGCGCGCGCCAGGGACCCGCCATGGCTGACCTCCACGCTGCCGCGATAGGCCACC
The DNA here is from genome assembly GCA_964615955.1 of uncultured Roseicyclus sp. Taxonomy (GTDB): domain Bacteria; phylum Pseudomonadota; class Alphaproteobacteria; order Rhodobacterales; family Rhodobacteraceae; genus Gymnodinialimonas. The sequence continues at coordinate 2,998 of CAZTUG010000065.1, read as the reverse complement.
GCATCCTCGACCGCATGGAACGCCTGCAAGGCCGCCGGCAGGTCGCTGAACGCATCGCCCATCGCGCGCGGATACAGCATCATCCCGCCCGGTCGATGAACCGCGCCGTCACCCCCGGATCGGGCAGCATGCACCGATCGTAGCGCCCGAACACCGCGTAGCGGTTGCGCGCGACCCGGTGGTAGAGCCAACTGCGTAATGGTTCGGGGATCAGCCGCACCGCCGCCAGGGCCTTCCATGGCCAATCCACCGCGCGCATCGCGGCGGCGAAGGCATCGAGGCGTTGGTAGATCCTGCCCTCCACGATCACGATGTTCGTCTCGTATTCATCGACGGGCAGGTCCAGCGCGCGGTAGATCTCCGCCCCCAGCTCCGATTGCGCATGGGCGAAGTGGAAGCGGCGGGCCTTGTCCACCCCCAGGATGAACCTGAAGAAACGCGAACACAGCACGCATTCGCCGTCGAACACGATCAGGTCGCGGCCCGCGATCCGCGCGGTCAGGTCTGGGGGAAGCTCGCCGGTCATCCCCCGATCATAGGCCACACCGCCCCGCC
>CAZTUG010000065.1:0-2343 GCA_964615955.1 uncultured Roseicyclus sp. | reverse complement strand
CCGCGCACCAGTCCCCCGTGTCGCGTCCCGCGCGCCTTTGACAGCGCCGCGCGCTTCGCCCATCGTCGGCCGGAACGCGGGCGAGGGGCGGCAGATGGAATTCGAGACCGAGGGGCTGGACCGCGCGAAATTCGCCCGCATCGCCGCCCGCCCTGCGCCGCGCGTGGAATATTGCATCTACTTCACACCCCGGTCCGGCAGTTCGTGGCTGACCGATCTGGCCAGGCGGTCGGGATATCTCGGGACGCCCAAGGAATGCTTCAATCCCAATTTCGTGCCGCGTATCGCCCGCAGCCTCGGCGCGGCGGACATGGACGAGTATATCCGCGCCATCCGCCGCCGCTTCGCCGCGCGCGGCACCTTCGGGTTCGAGGTCACCTTCTACCAGTTGCGCAAGACCTTCGGTGCGCCCGCACCCTTCATGGCGCGGATGGGCCATGCCGTTCCGGTCTGGCTGATCCGCGAGGATATCGTGGCGCAGGCCGTCAGCCTGTGGAAGATGCGCATCACCGGCATCTCCCATTCCACCAATTCCACCGATGAAACCCGCGCACAGGCCGAGGCTGCGCTGACCTATGACGCGCGCGGCATCGCCGACAATCTCGACCATCTCCGCAAGCTGGAACAGTTGACCGAACGGCATTTCACCGCGTTCGACCTCGCGCCCATCCGCCTCAGCTACGAACGGATCATGGCCGAGGGGCCTGCGCGCACCCGCGCCATGCTGGCCCATGTCCTGGGTGTCGCGCCGCAGGATCCGGAACTGGGCGATCCGGTCCACACCCGCATCGCCACGCGCGCCAATGCCGATTTCGCTGCCCGATTCCGGGGCGACAACCGCGCGTTCTGCACCGATCTGGACGCGGCCCGCGCGGACATGCTGGCGCGTGTGTGCCGCGACTGGTCCGCGCTGCCCGGCCCCGGTCGGTAAGCGCGATCAGCGGAAGATCAGGTCGCCCTGCTGGTCGATCAGCATCTTGGCCTTCAGCAGCGAATGCGAGGCCGCTTCCTCCGCCGACTGGCACTTGTCGGCGCGGATCATCTGGTGGGTCTTGGTCTCGCCGTCGATATCCTTCTCGATCCGCGCGCCGATGCGGAAGCCACCCTGCTCCGGCTTCGGCTCGGGATAGATGCGGTAGTCGTTGTAAAGTTCCGGCTCGACCCGGGATTTCGAGCTGCCGCCGCCGAAGAGTTTCGAGAGTAGGGACATGGCCGGACCTCAGACGTTTCCTTGCGCCTTGAAACCTAGGGCAATCCCGGGCCGAGGGAAAGGTGTGCAGGGGTTATCACGCGTGATAAGGGGGGTTAAGGCACGGAAACAAAAGGATAATGCTGATTTCGTCAAGGTTTTGGAAACCCTTTTGGGCGGGGGGTCAGGGCTTCGCGCGGGTGATTGTTGAGCGTCATCAATCGCTCTGAGGAGCCTTGTTTGAAAGGAATCTCATCAATTCTTCTAGCGTGTAAGGTGGGTCCCTCCTGTGGAGCATAGCGTGGCAATTGGCGCACACCGGACGAAGATCGTTTATGGGATCGACTTCGTATTCCGAGCCTATTGAGGAAAGAGGGACCAAGTGATGGACGTGTATAAACCCTTCGCCGATACGGCCATATTGAGACCTGAAATCAAATCCACAAGTACAACATTCGGTGCCCCATCGTTTGATACATTCCTCTCTTGCGTGTCGATCCCGCTCAAAGCGGTTAACCAATACCGGTTTTGCAACTCCTTCGCTAAATCGTCCTGAGAATATAATCTCACCAGGCACAACATCGATATCTGTTTCGTTAAGAGGAATGTAATCGAGCGTGTTTGCTATTCCGTTCTTTATCCGTAGCCAGTTTTTCGCCACATTTTGAGACACACCATGCCCGGAGCCATTAGCTATAAAAACTTCATAGTCGCCTTGCGTTTCAAATCTAATATATCCGCCATTGTCGAACAAGATTGCAGGAAACTTTGAAGGAACATGGTACCAATCTCCAGTTTGCCTGAATAGTGATGTGGCGGCACTTAGACCGTGAATTTCGGCTAATTTTTTTCCAGTTATGTTCACTGGTATCAATCACTGATCCAGGAAACTCCGCAACTTCCGGCTCCGGCTTGGGTGCTTCAGCTTCCGAAGCGCCTTCGCCTCGATCTGGCGGATGCGTTCGCGTGTCACGCTGAACTGCTGGCCGACTTCCTCCAGCGTGTGATCCGTGTTCATCCCGATGCCGAAGCGCATGCGCAGCACGCGTTCCTCGCGCGGTGTCAGCGAGGCCAGAACGCGGGTCGTGGTTTCCTTCAGGTTCTCCTGAATCGCCGATTCCAGCGGCAGGACCGCGTTCTTGTCCTCGATGAAA
>CAZTUG010000064.1:0-18822 GCA_964615955.1 uncultured Roseicyclus sp. | reverse complement strand
AGGGCTTCCGCCTTGCCACCTACGCGATGTGGTGGATCCGCGCCGCGATCCAGGAATATGTCCTGCGCTCGTGGTCGATGGTGAAGCTCGGCACGACCAGCGCCCAGAAGAAACTGTTCTTCAACCTGCGCAAGGCCAAGGCCCGCATCGGCGCGCTGGAGGAAGGCGATTTGCGCCCCGAGAATGTCGCCCGCATCGCCCACGATCTCGGCGTGACCGAGGACGAGGTGGTCTCCATGAACCGGCGCATGTCGGGCGGCGACGCTTCGCTCAACGCAACCATCGGGTCCGAGGATGGCGGCACGGCGCAATGGCAGGACTGGCTGGAGGACGAGGACGCCGACCAGGCGACCGACTATGCCGAACGCGACGAATTCCAAAGCCGCATGGCCCTGATGGCCGAGGCAATGGAGGCCCTGAACGATCGCGAGAAGGATATCCTGACCCAGCGTCGGCTGCAGGACCATCCGGTGACGCTGGAGGAATTGTCCGCCGTCTACGATGTCAGCCGCGAACGCATCCGCCAGATCGAGGTGCGCGCCTTCGAGAAGTTGCAAAAGCGCATGCGCGAACTGGCGCGTCAGCAAGGCATGCTGGCCTCCGCCTGATCCACGCCTGACCTCGGATCTCCACCTGAAGGCCTGCGCCGAGCGATCGGGGCAGGCCTTTTTCTGTCGTGCGGATACGACGGCCCCGCGCCGCCTGCCGGGTAGGGAAACCCTACCTTTCGGCGCGCGTCCCCGAGGCGCACAGTGGGGGCATCAAACAGCCTCCAACCGAAATGGACCCCTGACCATGTTCCGCCGCGCCCCCACCCCGAAAGCCATCTCCGGCACCGACCTGTTCTCTCTCCTCGCGCTGCTGCCGCAGTCGCGCATCGCCCGGCCCGTCTTGCCGGGGCGTAACTGAGGACCGGACCGATGGAACCGACGCCCCGCCAGATCGCCCTGATGCGCGCCAGTCTGCCGCTTCTGGCCGCTGCCTCCGCCCGCACCGCCGATCGGGTCTGCGCCACGCTCTTCCGCCACGCCCCCTCCCTGCGCACGTCCTGGGCCCATACCGCGCTGTCGCGCTCGCGCCGTCTGCTCGAAACGGTGCTGGAGGCGGCCGCCCTGATCGAACAGCCCGCCCGCGCCCGCTGCGCGGTGTCCCTTCTGGCCCATGACCTGCGTGGCCAGGGCGTGACGCCGCGCGACTACGTTGCCCTGCATGCCGCGCTGATGGCTGCGATCGCCGATCAATTCGGCCACGGAACCGAGATGGAGGCCGCCTGGGCCGAAGTCATCTGCGCGATCCTCGCCCACATGCTCGCCGATGCCCACGGCCCGCGCCGCAGCGCCCTGTCGCTGGCCGCCTGAACACGCGCCCACTGGCGGTCCGGCGCGCGGCGCGCTAGCGTCGCGCCATGACACAGCCATACCTCACTTGGGGCATTCTCGGTGCTGCCGGGTTCGCCCGCAAGACGATGGGCCCCGCGATCCATGCCGCCCGCCGCACGCATCTGAAATCCATCGCCACCCGCGATGTCACCCGTGCGATCCCGTTCCAGGACCTCGTCCCGGACCTGAAGGTCGAAGACAGTTACGACGCGATCCTCGAAGATCCGCAGATCGACGCCGTCTACATCCCGCTGCCCAACGCGCTCCATACCGAATGGAGCCTCAAGGCCGCCCGCGCCGGCAAGCATGTCCTGTGCGAAAAGCCCATCGGACTTGACGTTGATGATCTGGACCGCCTGATTGCCGCGCGCGAAGCCACCGGCCGCCTGATCGCCGAGGCGTGGATGCCCGCCCATCATCCGCAATGGCACCGCGCCCGCGCCCTGCTGGCGGAGGGAGCCATCGGGCATCTGCACGCGGTCTCGGGCAGCTTCACCTATGCCCTTGCCGATCCGTCCAACATCCGGCTCTCCGCACCCCTCGGCGGCGGGGCGCTGCGCGATATCGGCGTCTATCCCATCGGCGGCTTCCGCCTTGCCACCGGGCTGGAACCCGTGCCCGTCCATGCCGACCTCCTGCGCGAAGACGGCGTCGATACCTCCGCCTGGGTCGGCCTCCGCGCGGGCGATGTGCGCTTCGATCTGCACGTCTCCATGCGCGCCTCCCGCCACCAGGAGATGCTGTTCCATGGCACCGAAGGCACCCTGCGCGTCCCCGCGCCGTTCAATCCGGGCAGCTATGGCGAAGCGCGCCTGATCCTTGCCCGCGACGGGGCCGAGGTGCGGGTGATCCGTTATCCCGGCGTCGATCAATACGTGGCGCAGGTGGAGGCGGTGGCGGCAACGGTGCTGGACGGCGACCGCTTCGCCTGCCCGCTGGAATTCTCCCGCGGGACGCAAGCGGTGCTGGACGCCATCTTCGCCCAGGACCCGGCCTGAACCCGCGACCCTCTGGAACGCGCGGCGCTCCCACGATATGCTGCACCCTGACGTGCCGCGAAAGGACAGCCTCCATGGCCCGCAACGACGACGCCAATCTCGATGGCCGCCTGAACGGTGAACAGCCCGAAGCCGCCCGCGGACCGCTCCTGCAGCGCCTGCTCTACGTTGTCCTGATCTCGGTCATGATGAGCCTTGCCAGCACCGTGCTCACGGCGGTCACGGTGATCCAGTTCATCGTCATGGCCGCCGCCAAGGGCGCGCCAAACGAAAGGCTGGCCGATTTCGGCACCGATCTGGGGATCTGGATGGCCAAGGCCGCGCGCTACATGACCGCCGCGTCCGAGGTCAAGCCCTGGCCCTGGACCGACCTCGACTGAACCCGGACGGGCCGTGTCACCCATCGCCCGCAGATTTCATCTTGGCAACAAACCTCCGGGGGAGGCCGCAGGCCGGGGGCAGCGCCCCCTGCACCGCAGCATTGCCGCTCTAGCGCAGCCGCGCGCGCAGCACCCGCAGCAGGTTCTCCCCCATCACCGCGCGGATCTCCGCCTCACTTGCGCCCGCGCGCAGCAGCGCATCGGTCAACGCGGCCAAGGCGCTCGTGTCGAACCCCACCGTGACCGAGCCGTCATAGTCGGACCCAAGCGACACATGCTCGACCCCGAGGGCTGCAATCGCCGCCATGATGACGCGTGCCACGCCGTCGGGGCTGTCGTCGCAGGTCACGTCGGCCCAATAGCCAATCCCGATCACGCCGCCGCCCTGATCCGCGCCATTGGCCACGATCTCCCGCATCAGGTCATCGGGGAAGTTTCGATGCGCATCGCAGGCCGAACGTAGCCCGGTATGGCTCACCACGAGCGGAATATCGGTCAGCGCCACCACGTCGCGCGCCACCTGTTCGCTGGAATGCGCAAGGTCCAGCACCATGCCACGTGCCGCGACCTCGGCCACCACCGCGCGGCCGAAGACGGTCAGGCCCTGGTCGCCGACCCCGTGCAGCGAACCGCCGAGATCGTTGTCGAAGAAATGGTGCAACCCGACCAGCCGGTATCCCGCCGCCTCCAGCCGGTCGAGGCTTGCCAGGTCGCCCTCCAGCGCATGCGCCCCCTCGATCCCCAGCAGCCCGCCGACCACCTGCACGCCCCCGGCGCGATCCACCAGCAGGGCCTCCAGGTCCGCCGCGCTGGTCACCACGCGCAACGCGCCGTTCGAGGCCTCCGCGAACCCGTGCAACCGCTCCGATTGGTAAAGCGCGCGTTCCAGCAGGCTGGTCCAGGTGCGTGGCGGCCAAAGCTGCGCCATCACCAGCGGCGTGATGTTGTCGGCCGCGTCGGCGGTGTTCTCCTCGTAATTCTGCCCCGCCGGGCTGCGGGTGACGGCGGTGAACACCTGCACCGCCACGTTGCCCTGCAACAGGCGCGGCACATCGACATGGCCGCGCTGCCATTCCCGGTTCAGGTCGCGGTTCCACAGCAGGCTGTCGGCATGCCAGTCGCCGATCAGCAACGTGTCGTGCAAGGCCTGCGCCGCGTCCGAGACGGGCAAGGGGCCTTGCCGGTTCACCACGTTGCGCGTCCCCTCCACATAGCCCGGTCCAAAGGCGAGGAAGGCCGCGAAGGCGACCACCAGCAGCAGCAACGTGCGCCCGAAGAACCGCCCGAATGTCCGCATGTCTTGATCCTCCGCCCTGTCATCGCCACGTTAGGGACGCGTCTGCGGGGCGCAAGTGGGAAGTGGCGGAGGACGCACATGGCAGGAGGATGGGCGAAGGACGGCGCCGTCAGCGACCAGATCGAGGCGTCGATCAATGACGAACTGGCCCGCCTGCGGGCGGTTGCCGGGCCGCAAGGCGCCAGTCTGACCCATTGCGCCGAATGCGAGGATCCGATCCCCGAGGCGCGGCGCGCAGCGATCCCCGGCGTCAAGCTCTGCCTCGATTGCGCGGCCGAGCGCGCCGCGAAGCAGCCCGCGCGCGGTGGTATCGGTATCAACCGGCGCGGATCGAAAGATTCGCAATTGAAGTGACCCGCCGGGTTCGTGGCAAGGACCCAGCCCGCCGGGTTCACGGCGATAAGTCAGAGCATTTTACTCGGGATTTTCTTTCCCGATAAAACTGCTCAGGTTTAACGCGGCATAGATCACCGGGATACCGCAATGTTCGACCGGTCCTCTCCCCCCGGGCCCGATAATTTCGCCGGCCCCGATAATTTCGTCGGCCCCGATAATTTCGTCGCCACCGACCGCACTGCGGACCGAGTGCGTCCGGTCATCGACCTTCTGACCGAGCTTGGCGGAACGATCTGCCCGTCGCTGTCCGGCCTGCTGGAGCGGTTGATTGATCGGCAGGCTGACGCAGCGCGTCGGGAAGACCGGCCATGATCGTCTGCCATTGAACCGGCCTCAGCGATGTCGACATCGGCGCCGACCCCGACACGATCATCACGCCCGGCAAGGTCTGCCGTGTGCTTGACCGCACGCCCGATTGCGGCGGTTGTCTGCCGCTGTTCGCGCGCACCATGACGGCGGCGCCTGGCCTCCGCACGCCTTTGGCGCAGCGCCGACACCAGCGCCGACTCCAGCGCCGACTGTCGCGCCGACTGTGGCGCCGATTGTGGCGTCGCGGTGCGACTGCCTGACGGCCGATGCCGCGGGCCATGGCAGGTCGATTGACTTCGAGATGAAACGCGACGCCTGTTTGCGCGGGCGCGGGCGCGGGCGCGGGCCGTCCCCCTCGGGCGCGGGCCGTCCCCCTATCGCTGTCGCCCGCGCAGCCAGCGCCAGATCGGCAGCACGTCCAGTGCCGCCACCGCGATGCCGAAGGGCAGCATCCACAGCCCGAGGAACGGCAGGAACGATGCCAGCCCGCCGACGATGAATACCAGCCCGAGCACCAGGCGCAGGCCCGGCGGAACCCGGTAGCGGACCTCCACCAGCAGCCGCGACAGGCGCGCGCGCCAGCCACGCCAATTGCGCCAGTTGGGCAAGGGCCGCCGCAACACCGCGCGGATCACGGTAAGCGTCCCGGCACGCCTGCGCGGCGCCGATGTGGCCGGTGTCACTCCATGGCCTCCAATTCGTCGATGAAGCCCTCGATCATGGCCAATCCCTTGTCCCAGAATGCCGGGTCGGACGCATCGAGCCCGAACGGCGCCAGCAATTCCTTGTGGTGCTTCGACCCGCCCGCCTTGAGCATGTCGAAATACTTCTCCTCGAACCCTTCGACACCCGCGTCGCGCCCCTCGGCATAGACGGCATAAAGCGCGTTCACGAGACCGTCCCCGAAGGCATAGGCATAGACGTAGAAGGGCGAGTGCACGAAATGCGGGATATAGGCCCAGAAGGTCTCGTATCCCGGCATGAACTCGAACACCGGGCCCAGGCTTTCGCCCTGCACCGACATCCACAGCGCGTTGATGTCGTCCACGGTCAACTCGCCCTGGCGCCGGGCGTCATGCAGCTTGCACTCGAAATCGTAGAACGCGATCTGCCGCACGACGGTGTTGATCATGTCCTCCACCTTGCCCGCCAGCATCACCTTGCGGGTGGCGTCGTCCTTCGCCTCCGACAGCATCTTGCGGAAGGTCAACATCTCGCCGAAGACCGATGCCGTTTCGGCCAGCGTCAGCGGGGTGGAGGACAGCAATTCGCCCTGCGCCGCCGCCAGACGCTGGTGCACGCCGTGGCCCAATTCATGGGCCAGCGTCATAACGTCGCGCGGTTTGCCGAGGTAGTTGAGCATCACGTAGGGGTGCACGTCCGTCACGGTCGGATGCGCGAAGGCACCGGGGGCCTTGCCCTCCTTCACGCCCGCATCGATCCAGCCATCGGTGAAGAACGGCCGCGCCAGTTCTTCCATGCGCGGGTCAAACGCCGCGTAGGCCTCGGACACGGTGCGGCGCGCCTCGTCCCAGCCGACCAGCCGCGTCTCCTCCATCGGAAGGGGCGCGTTGCGGTCCCAGACCTGAAGCGTCTCCAGCCCCAGCCACTTGGCCTTGAGCGCGTAATAGCGGTGGCTCAGGCGCGGATAGGCGGCGACGACCGCGTTGCGCAGCGCCTCCACCACCTCCGGCTCCACGTGGTTGGCCAGGTGGCGGGACATCTGCGGCGAGGGCAACCCGCGCCACCTGTCGCCGATCTCCTTTTCCTTGGCCAGCGTGTTGTGCACCCGCGCGAACAGCGGCGCGCGCGCCTCGAAGGTTTCCGCCAACGCCCGCGCGCCCGCTTCGCGCCGTGCCCTGTCCCTGTCGGTCATCAGGTTCAGCGTCGCCTCGATCCCCAGCGCTTCGCCGTCCACGTCGAAGGACAGCCCGGCGATCTGCTCGTCGAACAGCTTGTTCCAGGCCGACGATCCCACGACCGAGGCATCGTGGAGATACTTCTCCAACTCGTCGCTCAACTGGTAGGGCTTCATCGCCCGCATCCGGTCGAAGACCGGCTTGTAGCGGGCAAGCTCGGCACTGGACGCCATCATCGCCGCGTAAGGCGCATCCTCGATCCGGTTGAACTCCAGCGAGAAGAACACCAGCGGCGTGGTGAAGCCGGTGATCTTGTCCTGCATGTCCGACATGAACTTGGCGCGCCCGCCATCGGTGGTCTTCTGGTAATAGCGCAGGCCCGCAAACGACATGATCCGCCCGGCCACCCGGTCGATCGCCTCGTAGCGCAGGGTGCAGTCCAGCAGCCCCGCCGCGTCCAGCGCAGCCAGCTTGCCCTCGTAATCCTGCGCGAAATCCCGGCACGCGCCGTCCAGCCACTCCAGATCGCGCGCCAGTTCCGGCGCCTCCTGCCCGGCATAGAGATCGTTCAGGTCCCAGTCCGGCAGCTTCCCGAGCGGCGCCCCCCCGGTTTCCTTGGCGGCATCACGGACGGGATCGCCAACGGGGGCGGGAAACTTCAATCGCATCTGGGAACCTCTATGGAAAAACACACCCGTCAGATATGCGGCCCCGTCCTCCAGACCTCAACCCGGCCCGCCTTCATCCTGGCGAAAAAAACGCCGGGGCAGGCCGCGGGCCGGAGGCAGCGCCCCTGGCAGCGCGGCAGACAGGCGGAAACCAGCCGATAGGTCGACCGCCGGGGGTTTTCCGCCATTCCGGTGCATGTGGCAGGTGCCTAGCCTCACGGGGCGCGAACTTCATTCACAAGAGGACATACAATGAAACGGATATGGATACCCGCCCTCATGGCAGCGCTTGGACTGGGTCTTGCCGGCTGCTTTCCGCAACAATCCAGCATGTCCGGCGGCGGTGGCGGCGGCGGATACGTCGATACCAGTGGCGGCGACGGAGACGGGGATTCGGGCTACTCCCCCGGCGACTTCTAGAGATCGACCGCGCCGTCCGGCCCGGGTTCGGGGAGGTCGGGCAGGGGCGGCGCGTCTTCGGATCTCCGGATGATGATGTCGCCATTTGGCAACCGCTCGGGCAAGTCGTAGGAGCCGATGTCGTCCATCAACTCGCCCATCCGGTTGAGGAACGGCAGAACCTCGTCCTCGAAGTACGGCCGCGCCTCCTCGAGGATCGGCCGCATTTCCTCCACCAGACCGTCAAGGATCATCCGCGCGCCCTCGCCCAACAGGCCCAGCCCCTCGCTCAGATCCGCAGATGGGCCAGCAGATGGGCCAGGGGGCCGATCGTTGCCCTCGTCCTGTGCGGCACCGGGCGCCGCCAGCGCCAGCGTCCCGGCTGTCAATACTATCGCGAATGTGTGTCTCATGGGTGTAAAATGGGGTCTGACCTCAGCCCAAATCAAGGGATACCGGAAAATGATCCGACGCGGTCAGTAGCGCGTCGCGCAATTCCGCATCGCGCCAGCACTCCGGATCGTCGAACGGATGCCAGATCCGCCAAAGCCGCGCCTGCGCGCGCAAGCCGGATGAAACCATGATGTAATCCAGCAGCGCCTGCAGATAACGCCGCTCGTGACGCAGATAGAACCGCGCCGTGGTCGGTGCCGCTGCGACGCGCGATTGCAGCGCCCGCGCCGCGTGCGGGTCGAACAGCCGACGCTCGGGCGGATCGGCGCTGCCCAGCACGATTTCCAGTCCCGAGCGTCCGAACAGCGCCTCGTATTCATCCAGCCCCGGCCCGTCATTCAGGTCGCCCGCCACGATCAGCCGGTCGCCCGCCTCCAGATGCGCCGCGATCCGGGCGCGCAGCCAGATGCATTGCGCCAGTTGCTTGCGCCGGTTTGCGATGGCCAGCCGCATGGCGTGTGCCTCGTCGCGCGCGCCGTGGGGGGCCTTGGATTTCACATGCGCCCCGATCAGCCGCAGCGCCCCCAGCGGCGTTTCCAGCGCCACTTCCAGCGGCGGCTTGGAGAATACGACAAGATCCTCCGTCGCGTCGATATCCAGGTCGATCAGGAATTCCGTGTTGAAGGCGGGCGCGCCGATCGCCACCGGATCGTGCTGCGCCCCGATCACGTCGGGATCGTAGAGCAACATCAATTCCTGCTGGGTGTCATTCGCGAAGCCGGACAGGACCGCGCGCGCGCGCAGGTCCGCAAGGGTCGCGAAGTTGCACAGGGCGGCTTCGCCATCGCGGCCCCGGCCCATGTCGGGCGCCTCCACCACAAGCACCGCATCCGCGTCCAGCGCCCGGAACACCCGCACCAAGGCGTCGATCTGATCGGCGCGGGTCACGTCGCGCCGCCCCGACCACGCGGCGTCGCGCAGCAAGGTGCCGTCCGGGTCGAAAAGGTTCGCGAACCATTCCACGTTATAGGTGGCAAGGCGCATCTCAGCGCGTCTCAGACATGGGCCGCACGGCTTGCCTGGATCTCTTCCCAAGCGTGGTTGATCGCCTGCATCCGCCGCTCGGCCAGCTTGACGGTTTCCGGCGGGACACCGCGCGCGATCATCCGGTCGGGATGGGAGGCGCGCACCTCGGCCCGCCAGGCGGCGCGGATATCGTGCAGTGCCGCATCGGGTGCGACACCAAGCACGGCGTAGGGATCCGGGGCGGCATTGCGCACGTGGCGCGCGCGCAACCGGCGGAAGGCAAGGTCCTCCATCCCGAAGATCTCGGCCACCCGGCTCAGGAACGCATCTTCCGCCGGGTGGTAATCGCCATCCGCCGTGGCGATGTGGAACAGCCCCTCCATCAGGTCGCACAGCACCGAGTCCGCGCCGCAGGGTTGGCCATCCACCCGGAACATCCGTGCGATGCGCTCGGCGTAAAGCTCGAACCCGGCCACGTCCTCCCGTGCCATGTTGAACAGACGGGCGGCGGCGGGTTCGTCCTCGGGCGGGATATGGAACACGTCGCGAAACGCCGTCACCTCGTCGCGGGTCACGCGGCCATCGGCCTTGGCCATCTTGGCCGACAGGGCGATGACGGCGATGGTGAAGGCGACGGTGAAGGCGACGGTGCGTTCGGGCGGCGTGCGCAGACGCGCGAAGACCTCCGACAGGCTTTCGCCCTGCGCCAACGCGGCCAGCGCGTCCGATATGCGGATCCAAAGCGACATGGCTGCACTCTAGCGCGAAGCCCGCACCGCCGTCATGGGGAAAGCGCCGTCCTGCGGCGTCAAAGCCGCTTGCGCATCAGGACAAGGTCGAGAAACCGCCCGAACTTGTGCCCGGCCTCGGGGATCAGGCCCACATGGTCAAATCCCATCGCTGCGTGAAACGCGATGGCGGGGTCGTTCTCGCCGGAAATGCCCGCGATCAGCGCATGCGCCCCGGCCGCGCGGGCGTGGTCCTCCACCGCCTCCAGCAGACCGCGCCCAAGGCCTTTTCCCCGCGCATCCGGCGCAAGGTAGATCGCGTGTTCCATCGTCAGGCGGTAGCCATCGCCGCCCCGGAACTGGCCATAGGTGGTGAAGCCCAGCGCCTGTCCGCCCGCCCGCCCGCCACTGCGCGCGACGAATACGGGCTGGTCGGCAAGCAGCGTCGCGATCTGCGTCGCGGTCTTCGGGGCAGAGGTAAAGGTGATCGTGGTGTCGCGGATCACCGCGTTCCACAACGTCAGGATCGCGTCCAGATCGCCGGCCTCGGCCCGCACGATCACAGCGTCACCACCCCCGAGGGCGTCGCAAGGTCGGCCTCCATGCGCGCCTTGGCGCTGTCCAGCACCGACACCCGCGCATCCGCGATCAGCGGGGCCAGCGCCGCGCGCAGCGCCTCCGCCTCGGGCGAGAACAGCCGCAAGGCCGCAAGCCGCACGCCGCTGTCGGCCAGCCTCGGCGCGGGATGCACCGTGCCCTGCCATTCGATCAGGGCGGGGAACAGGCCGCGGAACGGCAGTTTGCCGTCGCGCGGCACGCCCATGCGCCAGCGCAGATCGCCCCGCGCCAGATCCCACGGCACGCCCGCGCCCTCGGGGGCGGCCGCCAGGGCCGCGTCCAGATCGGCACAGCGACAGATCCATGTCGTCGCCCGCGTCGGCCCGCTGAAGGTGTCCAGATCGAACCAGCGCGGCTGGTCCGGCCCCGGCGCGCCGGGATGGATCGCGATCAGTTCGAAATACTCCTCCGGCCCCAGCGACAGCAGGCGGTTATGGGTGCCCATGGCGGCATGTTCGCCGCCGGGCAGAAGCGCCACGCCAAGGGCGGCCTCCACCTCGGCGGTGCCGGGGGCGAGGGCGGCCGTCGAGACGGCGATATGATCGAGGGTCAGCATGGCCGCTGTCGTATCCGAAGCCCGCCCGGTCGGAAAGCGCCTTGCACGGCGCGGCCCCCTGCGGTCCCTATGGGCCATGTCCGCATCCGTTTCCCCCGATCCCAAGGCCGCCGCCCGCGCATCCGCCTTTGCCGCCCGCCAGCAGGCCCATGCCCTTGCCGCGGTCAAAGGCCCGCAGGCCACGGCGCATCTGCTGGCCGCGATCCCCGACCCACGCGGACGCATCATCGCGGGCTACACGGCCATGCGGACCGAGATCGACCCGACCCCGGCCATGGCAGCCCTGCACGCGGCGGGCGCGCGCCTGTGCGTGCCGGTGATCGCGGGCCGGGGCCTGCCGCTCGACTTCCGCGCATGGACGCCGGACGCGGCGATGATCGACGGCCCCTTCGGCGCACGGGTTCCCGCCACGGGCGACTGGCTGGTGCCCGATACCTTGATCGTGCCGCTGGTGGCGTTCGATGCCCGGCTCAATCGCCTCGGCTATGGCGGTGGCTTCTACGACCGCACGCTGGAGCGCCTGCGCGCGGGGGGGGCGATCCGTGCCATCGGCTTCGCCTTCGCGGCGCAGGAAGTGCCCGACCTGCCGCTGGAGCCGACCGATCAGCCGCTCGACCTGCTCATCACCGAAAACGGGCCTGTCCCGCCGGATGCGCGTTTCTAGACCTTGCCGCGCCGCTGTCCGCGCCCTAAGCCCCTGCCCATGCGTATTCTGTTTCTTGGCGATGTGATGGGCCGGTCGGGTCGCGATGCGATAGCCGCGCACCTGCCGGGCCTGCGCGCCCGATGGCGGCTCGATTTCGTGGTGGTGAACGGCGAGAACGCGACCTCCGGCGCGGGGCTGTCGGCGGCGCATGCCAAGGCGCTGCTCGATGCGGGGGCCGATTGCCTGACCCTTGGCGACCATGCCTTCGACCAGAAGGAGATGTTGCAGTTCATCGAGACCGAGCCGCGCATCATACGCCCGCTCAACTCCTCGAAATCCGCTCCCGGCAAGGGCGCGCGGCTGTTCGACGTCAAGGGGCGCAAGGTGCTGGTGGTGCAGGCGCTGGGGCAGGTGTTCATGAAGCGCCCCTTCGACGATCCGTTCTCGGCGCTGGACGGCGCGCTGCGCACCCTTGGCGGGCAGGCGGCGGCGCGCATCGTCGATATCCATGCCGAGGCCACCTCCGCGAAGATGGCGACCGGGCATTTCTGCGCTGGTCGCGCCAGCCTCGTGGTCGGCACCCATACCCATGTGCCCACCGCCGACGCGATGATCCTGCCCGGCGGCACCGCCTACCTGACCGATGCGGGCATGTGCGGCGATTACGACAGCGTCATCGGCATGGACAAGGCCGAACCCCTGCGCCGCTTCATCACCGGCATGCCGAAAGAGCGGTTCAGCCCCGCCAATGGCGCGGCAACCCTGTCGGGTGTCTTCGTCGAGACCGACGACGCCACCGGCAAGGCCACGGCCGTCACGCCGGTGCGCCATGGCGGGCGGCTGCAAGCCTCCGTCCCCGCCACCCCCGCGTGAGCGACCGGCCATGACCTCGGGGCGGTTCGTGCCGCTCGTCCTTCTGATCGGCATGGGCGCGCTCTGGGGGGTGACCCAGCCGCTGTCGAAGATCGCCGTGCTGGCCGGGCATCGCGACATCGGTATCATCTTCTGGCAGTTCACCCTTGGTGCGGTCCTGCTGGGGGCACTCAGCGTTCTGCGCCGCAGGGGCCTGCCGCTGCACCCCAAGGCGCTGGCCTTTTATACCTTCATCGCCCTGATCGGGACGGTGCTGCCCAATTCCGCCAGCTTCACCGCTGCCGTTCATCTGCCGTCGGGCATATTGTCGATCATGCTCGCCACCGTGCCGATGTTCGCCTTTCCCATCGCCATCGCGTTGGGGATGGACCGTTTCAGCGCCCTGCGCCTGACCGGCCTGATGCTGGGTCTGGGCGCGATCGTCCTGCTGGCCGCACCCGAAGGCAGCCTGCCCGACCCGTCCCTGTCGATCTGGCTGCTGGTCGCCGTGATCGCCCCGTTCCTCTACGCGGTAGAGGGAAACATCGTCGCGAAATGGGGCACCGTGGGCCTCGACCCGGTGCAGGTGCTGCTGGGGGCGTCGCTTGTGGGCCTCGCGATCGCCGCGCCGCTGGCGCTGGCGACCGGCACATGGGTCGATCCCTCGACCCCGTGGGAGGCAGGCCACCTTGCCATCATCGGCATCGCGCTGGCCCACACCACCGCCTACACCACCTATGTCTGGCTGGTGGGGCGCACCGGGGCGGTCTTCGCGTCCCAGGTGGGCTACCTGGTGACCGGGTTCGGCGTGCTCTGGGCCAGGCTGATCCTTGGTGAAAGCTATTCGCCCTGGGTCTGGGCGGCGCTGGCGCTGATGCTGGTGGGGGTCTTCCTCGTGCAGCCGCGCCGGGTTCGACAATAGGCCGCTTGCAGGCCACCCGCCGCTCCGTCACACTCGCGCGCGGTGCGCTGCATGTACACGCGTATCCGGTGCGATCCACGAAAAGGCCGACATGCTTGACCTTCCCCTGAGCCAGACCGCCGAGGGCCTGCTGACGCTGGCGATCCTGCTGATCATGTTCGCCATGTTCCTCTGGGAGAAGTGGCCCACCGAGGTCGTCGCCATCGGTGGCACGGCACTTCTGCTGATCCTTGGCCTGCTGCCCTATGACGCTGCCGTCACGGTGCTGGCCAACCCCGCTCCCTGGACCATCGCGGCGATGTTCATCGTGATGGGCGCGCTGGTGCGCACCGGCGCGCTGGACCGGCTGACCAAGTTTGCCGAGGCCAATGCCAAGGCGCGCCCTGCCGTCGCCGTGCTCAGCCTGCTGGCTTTCGTGGCCGTGGCCTCCGCCTTCATGAACAACACGCCCATCGTCGTCATCATGATACCGGTCTTCGTGCAGATCTCCAGGATCCTCGGGCAATCGCCGTCGAAACTGCTGATCCCGCTCAGCTATGCGGCGATCATGGGCGGCACGCTGACGCTGATCGGCACCTCCACCAACCTGCTGGTGGACGGCGTGGCGCGCGCTCAGGGCCTTGCGCCGTTCTCGATCTTCGAGATCACGCCCATCGGTCTGGTCGTGGTGGCCTGGGGCATGATCTACCTGACGCTGATCGGACGCCACCTGCTGCCCGAGCGGACCTCCATGGCGGCGCTGCTGGGCGGCGGCCGCGCCCGGCAGAAATTCTTCACCGAGGTGGCCATCCCCGGCGGCTCCGGCCTGGTCGGACAGACAGCGCAGGAGGTCGATATCTTCAAGCGCGACGGCGTGCGCCTGATCGACGTGCTGCGCGGCGATGCCTCGCTGCGCCGCGACATGGCCAGCGTGGTGCTGGAGGAAGGCGACCGCGTCGTGTTGCGCACCGACATGGCCGAGGTTCTGGGGCTGCAGCAATCCAAGGAATTGCGCACCCTCGACACGCTGAGCCAGGTCGCGACCTCGACGGTGGAGGTGCTGATCTCGCCGGGCTGCAAGATGGTGGGCCGCTCGCTGGGGCAACTGCGCCTGCGGCGGCGCTACGGCGTCTACCCGCTGGCGGTGCACCGCCGCAACCAGAACATCGGCACGCAACTCGACGATCTCGTGGTGCGGGTGGGCGACACGCTGCTGCTGGAAGGCGATGCGGCGGATATCGCGCGGCTGGCCGCCGACATGGACCTGTCCGACGTGACGCAACCCTCCGAGCGGGCCTACCGCCGCCGGAAATCGCCCATCGCCATCGCCGCCATGGCGGGCATCGTGGTGCTGGCGGGTTTCAACGTCGCCCCCCTCCTGGCGCTGGCCGTGATCTCCGTGGCGGTGGTGCTGCTGACCGGATGCATCGACGCGGACGAGGCGTTTTCCTTCATCGAGGGCCGCCTGCTGGCGCTGATCTTCGCCATGCTCGCCGTGGGCGCGGCGCTGGATCATACCGGCGGGATCGCGCTGCTGGTGGGCGCGATGTCGCCCTGGCTCGACGGCGCCCCCACATGGGTTTTGCTGGTGGCGGTCTATTTCACCACCACGATCCTGACCGAGCTTGTGTCCAACAACGCCATCGCCGTGATCATGGCCCCCATCGCCATCGCGCTGGCCCAGGCCACCGGCGTGGACCCGCGCCCGCTGGTGATCGCGGTGATGATCGCGGCCTCGGCGGCCTTCGCCACGCCCATCGGCTACCAGACCAACATGCTGGTCTTTGGCCCCGGCGGCTATTCCTTCAGCGATTTTCTGCGCGTCGGCGTGCCGCTGAACCTGTCGCTTGGCGTTGTGGTCTGCATTGCGATACCGCTGATCTGGCCGCTGTGACGCGGCCATTGGAAAAGGGACCCAACATGCGCCTGCCATTCCTCCTGCTGCTGTGCCTGCCCCTCGGGCTTGCCGCCTGCGCCACCGGCCCGGCGCAGCCTCTGGGTGTCGATGTCTCCGACACGGGGATCGAGGTGGCGATGTCCAACCGCCAGACCTGCACCGGCCCGGCGCCCGCCCCCGGCACCAGCTGGTCGGGCACCCTGCAGGGCTGCGACAGCGCCTATCCCTACCGGGTGACGGTGGCGGGCAACCAGGGCCTGCGCGGCGCCTTGGTCGAGGTCTTCGGCGCCATCGGCGTGCAGATTGCGCCGCTCGCCACGGTGGAGATCGACGGACCGGCGGGCAACACCTGGACCTATCGCTCGCCGCCGCCGGTCGAGGATTGATCCAGAGGCGCAGCCTTGCTGCATTCCCCTTGTCAACAGAAGGGGGGGGCGCTGCCCCCCGTCCTGCGGACTCCCCCCGGAGGTTTCTTGCCAAGATGAAACCGGATCCGCGCGTCAGAGCGGCCAGACCAGCAGGATCGTCGGGACCGACACCGCGATGACGATGATCTCCAGCGGCAGGCCCATGCGCCAATAGTCGCCGAAGCCATAGCCGCCAGGGCCGAGGATGAGCGTGTTGTTCTTGTGCCCGATGGGGGTCAGGAAGGCGGCGGAGGCGGCGACGGCGACGGCCATCAGGAACGGGTCGGGGGAGACGTCGAGGGACGTGGCCATGGTGATGCCCACGGGCGCCGCGACGATGGCTGTGGCAGTATTGTTGAGCACGTCCGACATCGTCATCGTGACCACCATCAGCACAGTCAGGATCGCCCAGGCCGGCAGGCCCTGGGTGAGGTCGACGAGCGCACCCGCGATCAGTTCTGTCCCGCCCGAGGTTTCCAGCGCCGCGCCGAGCGGGATCATCGAGCCGAGGAGCACCACGACCGGCCATTCGATATGGTCGTAGATCTCGGATATCGGCAGGATGCGCAGCAGGATGTAGCCCATCGCCACGATGCCGAGCGCGACCGGCAGATAGACGATCCCGAGGGAGGCGGCGAGGACGGCTGCGGCGAACAGGCCAATGGCCGACCAGGTCTTGCTGTCGTTGGTCACCGTCAGGCCGCGATCGGCCAGGGCCAGTCCGCCAAGCCAGGCGACCACGTCCTCGGCCGTGTCCGACGGCACCAGCAGCAGCAGGATGTCGCCGGGCTGCACGACCTCCTTGCGCAGGCGTTTCGTGATCCGCTTGCCGCGCCGCGCGATGCCCATCAGCGTGCTGCTCTGGCGCCAGGCCAGGCCCACGCTTTCGGCGGTCTTGCCCGCGATCCGGCTGTCGGCCTGCACCACCATCTCGATGAAGCTGACCCCGTCGCCCACCGCGTTGGCGGTGCCGCTTTCGGTTTCGGCCGCCTCGAGCCCCTGGTCGACCCGGAATTCGTCCAGCGCCTCGGGCAGCGCCTCCAGCACCAGCACGTCGCCCGACTTGAGCGTCAGGTTGCGCCCGGTTCCGAACCGGCGCTTGCCGTCGCGCAGGATGCCGAGCAGGGCGACATCGGCCTTGGCGGCGGCGCCCTCCAACTCGCGCAGTCGGGTGCCGTCGAGCTTGTTGTCCTCCGGCACGCGCAACTCGGCGATGTAGGATTCGAGTTTCGACAATTGTTCGCCCACGCCCGAGTCGCGGATCGGGATCAGGCGCCAGCCGACCAACGCCACGTAGGCAAGGCCCGCCACCGCGGCGGCGGCGCCCACGGGGGCGAAGTCGAACATGCGGAACGGGGCGCCCAGGCTGTCCTGCCGGATCGTGGCGATGATGATGTTGGGCGGTGTGCCGATCAGCGTGGCCATGCCACCGAGGATCGTCGCGAAGCTGAGCGGCATCAGCGACAGGCCGGGGCTTCGGCCCGCCTTGCGGGCGGTGGCGATGTCGACGGGCATCAGCAGGGCCAGCGCGGCCACGTTGTTCATGAAGGCCGACAGCACGCCGCCGATCGCGCCCATGATCGCGATATGCGCGCCGAGGCCGCGCGTGGCATCCACCAGCGTGCGGGTGATCAGCAACACCGCGCCCGACCGCACGAGACCCGCCGAGACCACCAGCACCAGCGCCACCACCAGCGTCGCCGGGTGGCCGAAGCCCGCGAAGGCGTCCGACGCGGGCACCACGCCGAGAACGGTTCCGACCATCAGGGCGGAAAACGCCACCAGATCATAGCGGAACCGGCCCCAGAGCAGCAGTCCGAAGACGGCGCCGAAAAGGGCGAAGAGGATGATCTGGTCGGTCGTCATGGCGCGACCCTATCGTGGCATGTGCCCCGCCGGTAGGGCCGAAATCGGCGCGACGCAATGGCAGCGCCGGGCCGTGGAACCCCACGGACAGGGTTCGATCGATGGAGGAGTTCATGCTGAAGACAACGCTCTTGTTGGCGCTGTTGCTGATCGCCGGGGGGCTCAGCCTGGGGTCGGTCCCGTTCTTCTGCTGCGGGTGAGGCGTCCGTCGGTCTGGCACGCGCGGGCGCCGTCGGGTCAGGCGGGCGGCGGCGTGCGCCCGCGCCATCGGATCTCGAACCGGCAGGCGGGCGCGCCCATGGCGCAGCAGGCGGTTTCGCGCGCCCTGGCGCAGGGATGCACGAGGGTCGCGAACAACCGCTCGAACACCGCCGTGTGCCAGTGGCAGAGGCCGTGGTCCGCGGTTTCGCCGCGCACCATCGGGTTATCGTGGATCGCGCAGACCGTGGGGTGACCCGCCCGTGCGGTGACATGGCCCGATCCGCAGAAGGTCCAGGCATGGGCCGTGATCGCGCGGGTCAGCGCCCGGGCGGCGAGTGGTGCGGGCAGGGCGCGCAACACGGTCTGCACCGGCGCGGGGATGCGGTTGGCCAGGATGTAGTCGCCCACGGCCAGCCCGGCCGCGCGGGCGATGGCGGGGGCGGTCTCGGGGAAGCGGGCGCGCATCGCCCGGTGGATCGCGGCCACGGGGCCTTCGTCGATCATGGCGCTGCCGTCGGGCACCGGCGTCCCGCAGGCCGCGAACAGGGCCCGCCGGGCTGCGGCGCCATGGGTGGCATCGAGTATGGGGACCAACTGGATCAGCGCGTTGGGCCCGATCCGGGCTGCCGCGACGCCGGACCCGTCAGGCATCGGTCCGGTGGCCCGTGGCCACGGCCGCCGCGATCTGATCCTCGGTCATCCGGGCGCCGCCGCCGCCGCAGGCTTTCACCTCGGCGCCGTTGGGCATCCTGAACTCGGCCTTCCGGTCCGCCGAAGGAGCTTTCCCGTTCGCGCGCTCTTCGGCGCGACCCAACATCTGCGCCTTCACGGCCTCCCGCCGCTCCGCCGCCTTCGCGGCGCGATCGGCCGAGGCTTCCCAATCTTCCATCTGCGCCTCGGCGATGGTGCGCGTCTCGTCGAAGTGGAAATCGACCTTCCCCTTGGTCTGCGGCCCCCAGTAGCCCGCCTTGCCAAGATCGTAGAACGTGCGCCCGACACCGGCCTTCAGGAACGCCTTGAGGCAGCCGAGCAGGTAGCGCCGCCGG
>CAZTUG010000063.1:0-19193 GCA_964615955.1 uncultured Roseicyclus sp. | reverse complement strand
TGGCGGCATCCGGGGCGATGGGTCGGGCGGGGCGATGGGTCGGGGCGGATCTGGGGGCGGATCTGGAGGCGGATCTGGGGGCGGAGCTTGGGGCGGGGTCTAGGACAGGTGCGGCCCTATTGGCCAGAGCCGCCACCCGCCCCCGGGGTGAAATCGGGGGGCGGCGCGCGGAAGATCTCCCGGAAGATGCCGGGCGTCAGGATGGACAGCGGATTGACCGAAACGCGGGTATCCTGCGCCGAGCCGCTGAGGCGGTAGTTGAAGCCGAACAGCCCCTCACGCCGGGGGGCGAAGAGCGCGCCCAGAAGCCCGTTCACCATGTAGAGCGGCGAGACGACGCCCTGCATCTCGTAGCGTTCGGAGGCGATATCGTAGACGCCGTCCATGGAAATCCCCAGCGACGGGCCAACCGCCGTGCCCTGCGCCACCGTGATCCGGTCAGGGGCGATGCGGAAGTCGGCGCTGACCTCGCCCATGTTGATGCCGTCGCCCGAAAGCTGTTCCAGCAGCCCCACGACGGAGATCGCGTTGAGCAGTTCGGCCATCACCGGCGCATCGCGCAGACGCGGGCCATCGACGGTCAGGCGGCCGTCATACTGGCCCGCCTCGGGGCGCGCGGCGAGGATCAGGTCCATCGGGCCGCCATGGAGGTTCTCGAAGATGCCTGCCGCGCGCATCACAGCGCCACCATCGTCCGATTGCAGCCGGACGGAAGGGCCATTGGCGCTTGGCACAAGCTGGCCGATGACGGCGGCGGCGCCGTTCACCCGACCACGGAAGCCGCCGCTCATCGTGGCGCCGTCGAGATCGGCGCGCAGGTCGGTCAGCGCGATACCGCCGGTGATCTGCAACCGGTCGAGCGAGATGGCCAGCGGCCCCATGTCGCCCGACGGGCCTCCGACATTGGCCAGCGACGGCATGGTGCGGAAATCGACCGCGCCGCCCGCAACCTCGATCGCCGGGCCGGCATTGCGGCGGCCCACCAGCGCGCCTTGCACGTCGAGCCATTGGCCAAGCCGGAAGCGCGCTGCGGTCAGGCGGTCGAGCCCACCCTCGGCGGTGAAGGAAACCGCGCCATCGAGGCTGAGGCCCACCGCCTCCAGCGTCAGGGCGGTGACGGCGGGATCCGGCCCGAGGCGGATCTCGGCGGCGAAGGCCCCGGTGCGTTCGGCGGGCAGGCGCCAGGCCAGCGGCGGGATCGCCAGCGACACCCCGGCAAGATCCGAGCGGACGGACAGCGTCGCGGGCCGGTCGGCTTGCAGGGCGACGGTCAGGTCTGCCTCGCCCGCGCCCGCGATCAGCCAATCGGGCAGCGCCACGCCGAAGGTGGCCAGGGCCGCGCGGGTGATCGGCGCGCGCGCGGTGACGGTGGAGCCCGGTGCCGCGTCGGGGCCAAGCGCCACGGTCCATTGCCCGGTGACCGGCACGCCATCCAGGGCGCCCGGCCCGCCGATGGCAAGCGTTTCGGGTGTCATCGTCACAGTCAGGCGGTCCGAGGTCAGGACGCGCCCGGCGATCAGCTCCGTCGCCGCGAACCCGGTGACATGGCCGCTGACCTGCACCCCAAGCTCGGGCAGTGTGGGTTGCGTGAGGGTGTCGCTCAGGTGCGTCGCAAGCGACGCGCGCGCGTCGATGCGGCCTGTCCCGATCTCGTCCGGCGCGAAGCCGCTGGCATCGAGCACGGCGAAGGGTGGCCCGGCGAGCAGATGCATCAGATCGGGCACCGCGCCCGAGAGCGCGAGGTCGAAGCGCGCCAGCGGACCCCGCTGCGACACGTCGCCGATCACCATGCGCGACCCCGCGAGGGCCACCTGTCCCTGCCCCTCGGCCCCGACACCGCCGCCCGAGAGGCCCACAACGAGCATCTGGTCGTGCAGGTTGAGATAGCCCGACGCGCCGAGGATCGGGGGCGCGGCCGGCAGGGCGCGGATATCGGCACCGGAGAAGTCGAAGGACAGCTCGTGGCTCGGACCAGCGCCGGGACTTTGGCGGAAGGCGAAATCGACGCCGCTGGCACGCGCGCGCAGCAGCCGTTCGGACACCCACCAGCGGGTGTTGGGGATGGCCGAGGCGGGCCAGTAGGACAGGATCGTGGGCAGGTCGGTCTCGGGGATGGCGGCGTCGATCGCCAGCGTCAGGCCGGTCGCATCGGCCAGCGCATGGCCGCGCAGGCTGGCGCGCAGGTCGCCGTCGAAGATCACCGCCTCGCCGAGATCGACGCGCACGGCCTCGCCCAGGTGCAGGCGCAGGTCCATCGCGGCGCCGTCGATGGCCACCGGCGCGTCGAACAGGCCCGCAGGTGCGGCGAGGATGTCGGTGAGGCTGAACTGGCCGGTGAACATCGCCCCGTCTTCGCGGATAACGGCATGGCCCTGCGCGGTGAAGGACAATTGGTCGGCGGCCAGCCGCAGGCGATCGAACCGCACCCGCTGCGCGACCGGATCATAGGCGATCGCGGCCTCCATCGCGGTGAACCCAAGGGGCGCCGTCTGCCCCGGCAGGGTCAGGTGCCCGGCCCCGATCCGCAACGTCCCTCGCATCGCGCCAAGGCTGCCGTCATCGGCCATCGAGGCGGTCAGCTCGCCGTCGATCGGCGCACGCATCAGGTCGAGCCAGGCCAGCGCCGGGGAGGCCGCCGCGACATCGCGCGCGGCCAGCGTGTCGAAGCTCATCCGCATCTGCGTCTGGCCCGCCTGCGCGTCCCGCATCAGGCCGATGCGCAGCGTGGTGTCGCGGCTGCCCGCAAGCTGGCCGCCGAGGATCAGGTCCAGCCGCCCGTCGCCGGAACGCGCCAGCCGCATCTCGGCGCTGTGCAGGCGCAGGACGCGGCCTGTCAGGTCATCGCTCAGCAGCACCTCCATGCCGACGCCTTGCACCTCGTCGAGGGCGGAGAAGACAGGCTCGGACACCATCCGGTCGAGCCGCCGCAGGGTTTCGGCAAGGCTGACGGGGGCTGTGTCGCGCGGATCGCCGCCGGCCGCCCCGTCCCCCGGTGTCGCGCCGACGCCCGGGACCGGGTCCGCGCCCATGCCCGCGCCCATCGCAGCGCCCGGGTCCGCGCCCGGGTCCGCGCCCATGCCCGCGCCCGCGAAGTCGAGGTCCAGCCGCCCATCGGCGCTGCGCCGCAGGTTCACGCCCGCCCCCGACACCACCACCCGGCGCACCCGCACCTGTCCGCGCAGCAACGGGCCGGGGGCGACGCGCACGCGCA
Source organism: uncultured Roseicyclus sp. (assembly GCA_964615955.1). Lineage (GTDB taxonomy): Bacteria > Pseudomonadota > Alphaproteobacteria > Rhodobacterales > Rhodobacteraceae > Gymnodinialimonas. The sequence goes on along the minus strand of CAZTUG010000063.1, from coordinate 15,982 downwards.
GGAACGGCAAGGCCGCGCGCACCCCGCCCGAGGGTCCGGTCAGGGCCACGTCGCGGAATTCCAGCGCGGGCGCGCGGCCGCCTTCGGGCAGGGCCAGCACCATGTCCCCGATCACCAGTTCGCCCGAGGCCATGGCGTCGTTGATCCGCGCCTCGATCCGGGTCTGGAGGCCAGCGGGAAGGGTCATCGGCTGCACCGACAGGCGCACCCAGAGCGCGCCGATGGGCAGCGCCACGGCCAGCACCAGCACCAGCGCGACCGTGCGCCACAGCCGCCGCCTGCGCCGGGGAGCCTGCACGGTGGTTGGATGCGCATTCTGCTGTGCCATTCGCGCCTTCTGGACCGCCCTGCCCGACTTCTGCCCTTTATTCTCGCTGCAAATCGCCTAGCTTGCAAACCGCCCGCATACCAGCGCCAACATGCAGCCCTGCATCCGCGCCATCGTGCATTGCAAGAGGACCAGACCATGCCCGAGACCGGCCAGACCGCCCCCGACTTCACCCTGCCCCGCGACGGTGGCGGCACCCTGACATTGTCCGAGTTGCGGCCGAAGAAGGTCGTGCTCTACTTCTACCCCAAGGACGACACGCCCGGCTGCACCAAGGAGGCCATCGCCTTCACCGAGCACGCCGCCGCCTTCGAGGCGGCCGACACCGTGGTCATCGGCATCTCCAAGGACACGGCCGCCAAACACGACAAGTTCATCGCCAAGCACGATCTGGGCATCGCGCTGGTGTCGGACGCGGAGGCCGAAACCTGCGAGGCCTATGGCACCTGGGTGGAGAAAAGCATGTATGGCAAGACCTACATGGGGATCGAGCGCGCCACCTTCCTGATCGACGGCACGGGAACGATCGCGCGCATCTGGCCGAAGGTGAAGGTCCCCGGCCATGCGGAAGAGGTGCTGGAGGCCACGCGCGCGCTGTAAGCCGCGTGGCAACCGTTTCGTGATACCATGATCGCCGGAGGCCTGGGGCGGGCCGCCGTCGGCGCGCGCCTTGCCGCGCCGCGGCCTGGTCTTGACGGCACCGCGCGCAAGGACCACACCGCCGCCATGCTCCCCCTCGCCCATATGGCCGACCAGGTCCTGCGCACCGCGGATGCCCGCGACAAGACCGCGCTGTCGCGCCGCAACGCGCGGCTGTGGCAGGCCGCCCGCGACGCGGGAGCGGTCCCCGAGATCGGCACCGCCGCGCCGCCCGACCGGCCCGCGCGCCCCGCAGCGCCGGCACTTCTGGACCCGCGCGACGTGCCGCGTCGCAAGCCCGGCTCGCCCGCCGGGCGCATCGCCATCCTGCATGCCGTCGCCCATATCGAGTTGAACGCCGTCGATCTGCACTGGGACATCATCGCGCGCTTCGCGGACACGCCGCTGCCGATCGGCTTCTTCGACGACTGGGTGCGCGCGGCGGACGAAGAATCGAAGCATTTCAACCTGATCGCCGATTGCCTTGCCGACATGGGCAGCCATTACGGCGCGCTGTCGGCCCATGCCGGCATGTGGCGTGCCGCCGAGGACACCGCGCAGGACCTGATGGGCCGCCTGGCCGTGGTGCCGATGGTGCTGGAGGCCCGTGGCCTCGATGTCACACCGGGCATGATCGAGGTGTTCCGCCGCGCCGGGGACGCGCCCGGATGCGCCCGGGCGGTCGCCGCGATGGAAGTGATCTACGCCGAGGAGGTGCACCATGTCGCCTATGGATCGAAATGGTTCCACTACCTGTGCGGGCGCCACGAGATGGACCCCAAGCCCGCCTTCCATGCGCTGGTCGCGCGTTATTTTCATGGGCCGCTGAAGCCGCCCTTCAACGAGGAAAAGCGCGCCGAGGCCGGACTGCCGCCGGATTTTTACTGGCCGCTTGCCACGTGACGCGGGCCCCGCGGGGGCGAAACGCAACCGGCATCGGCGGTTTTTTGCCGGATTCAGGCGTTTTTTCGGTGCGTTTTCATGGGTCTTTCATTAGAGTGTTGGCAGAATGCGCGCTGTGGCTTATCCCCAAGCCTGTCGCGCTCGTCGTCCGGGACAGTCGGTTGGCGCGACAAACACCAAGGGGCATGAGGCGACAGAATAGTGACATTTCGGCTCTCCAGCCGCGTGAACGCGGCGCTTGAACGGCATTTGCCAGAACAACGGCTTTTCCTGAAATCGGAGGACGGCACGCGGTTCATCCGCCTTCGCCCCCTGACGCAGGCGAGCATGCTTCTTGGCTCTGCCGTGTTCGTGGGCTGGACCGTTATCGTAACCTCGATCTTCCTGATCGACACCATATCTGCGGGCAATGCCCGCGACCTCGCGCAGCGCGAAGAACAGATGTACCAGGAGCGGCTGAACGCGCTGGCAGCAGAACGCAACGCCCATGCCGCCGCCGCCGGGGCCGCGCAGGACCGCTTCGCGCTGGCGATGGATCAGGTCTCTGCCATGCAGACCCGCTTGCTGGACAGCGAAGAACGTCGCCGTGAACTGGCCACGGCGGTGGATGTGATCCAGGCCACCCTGCGCCGCACCATCGACGAGCGGGACGCAGCACGCCAGACCGCTGCCGCCCTCGGCAGCGAGCTTGAGGCCGATACCGGCACCGTCCAGACCGCCGCCGAGCGCGAACAGGAACTGGAACAGACGCTTGCCTTCCTCACCCACGCGCTGGAAATCACCGCCGATGCGCGCGACACCGGCCAGATTCTGGTGGCACAGGCGCAAGAGGAAATCACCCGCCTGCAATTCGAGGCCGCGCTGACCGAAGAGCGGTCCAACCGCGTGTTCCGGCAGCTGGAAGAGGCGGTGGAAGTTTCCATGGAGCCGCTGGACAACATGTTCAGCGCGGCGGGCCTCAATACCGACGACCTGATCGAAACGGTGCGCCGCGGCTATTCCGGCCAGGGTGGCCCGCTGACGCCGATCCTCTCGACCTCGGGAGACAGGCCCGACGCGCTGTCGATGCGCGCCAATGAACTGCTGCGCGCGCTCGACGAGATCAACATCTACCGGCTCGCCGCCGATCGTCTGCCCTTCGGCTTCCCGGTCAACGGATCCTTCCGGCAAAGCTCGCCGTTCGGCATGCGCTGGGGCCGCGCCCACGAGGGCATCGATTTCGCCGGCCAGACCGGCACGCCGATCGTCGCGGGCGGCGACGGCGTCGTGGTTTTCGCGGGGCGTCAGGGCGGATATGGCAACATGGTGGACATCCGCCACTCCAACGGTTTCATGACCCGCTACGGTCACATGTCGCGCATTCGCGTGTCGGAAGGTCAAAGGGTCTCGCGCGGGGATCCTATCGGTGATATGGGCAGTACCGGACGGTCGACGGGCCCACACCTGCACTACGAGGTGCATCGCAATGGCACCCCCGTTGACCCAGCGACGTTCATAAGGGCAGGACGCAATGTTTTCTAAATCGAAGATCAATGAACCCGGGGCCAAGACGGGCGACACGTCCGGCGGTTCCACCGGTGCCGGTTCGGCCTCTGCGTCGGGCAATACTTCTGGAGACAAAATGAACACCAGCAACCCCGCCACCGCCGCCGGATCGAAATCCAAGCCCGCACCGTCGATGCTGTCCTCGGACCTGACCATCGTAGGCAATCTGCGCACAACGGGCGATATCCAGGTCGAGGGCACGGTGCAGGGCGACATTCGCGCGCATCTGCTGACCGTCGGCGAAAGCGCCAATATCGAGGGCGAGATCGTGGCCGACGATATCGTCGTGACGGGCCGTGTCGTGGGCCGTGTCCGGGGGCTGAAGGTGCGCCTGACCTCCACCGCGCGGGTCGAGGGCGACATCATCCACAAGACCATCGCCATCGAGTCGGGCGCGCATTTCGAAGGCTCGGTCCAGCGCGCCGAGGATCCGCTGTCCACCGGGGCCAACAACCCGTCGCCCCGGTCGTCGATCAGCACCGGCTTGGGTTCGGGCAGTTCCAACGCCGACGGGGCGTCCTCGTCGATGTCGTCGTCGATCCCGCGCCCTGCCGCCGCGGGCCCGGTGCCGCAGCCGACGCCCAAATCCGGCGACACCTGAGCCGACCCTTTTGCAGGAAGACACGGGAAGCCGGGCCTTGCGTCCGGCTTTTTCATGTCCGGCATCTTCGCGCCCGGTATCTTCGCGCCCGGTATCTTCGCGTCCGGTATCTTCGCACTCGGCCTTTTCGCGTCCGGCTTCGCGTCTGCCTCAGCCAGCCTGTCCCGGCCCCGACACGGTCGCCAGCCGGTAGACATGCCACGACGCATGGCCAAGCACCGGCAGCACCAGATACAGCCCCAGAAGCCCCGGCACCATCGCCGCAAAGGTCAACCCGGCGATGATCGCCGCCCACAGCGCCATGGTGCGCGGGTTGCGCTGCACCACCGAGACGGAGGTGATCATGGCGGTCACGAAATCCACCTCTCGATCCAGCAGCAGCGGCAGCGACACCACGGTCAGCGCAAAAAGCACGCCCGCGAACACCGCGCCGAAGGCGGTGCCCACCAGCAGCATGGTCAGCCCCTCGCGCTCCAGCAGGTAGCCGTAGGAACTGGTGACATTCGTCAGCGCCGATGGCCCGAGGAACAACGCGAAGAGCATGTGGGCAAAGAACGACCAGAACAGGAAATAGACGATCACGACCCAGGCCATCGACGGCAATTGCCGCAGGCGCTGCCGCCAGATGACGCCGAAGATCTCGCCCCGTCGCCACTCGGTCTGGCCCGCTTCCAGCCGCCGCGAGACCTCGTAAAGCCCGACCGCCAGGAAGGGCCCCAGCAGGGGAAAGCCCACGGTGATCGGGATCGCGAACCATTCGAGATCGCTCGCGAAGAGGGCGAGGTAGAGCAACCAGCCGCCCATGACATAGATATTGGCGAAGAACAGGCCCATCATCGGCCGGGTCCGGAAGTCGCGCAGGCCAAGGCGCAGGGCGGTGGCCAGATCGCGCGGGCGCAGCGTCCGGATCGCGGGGGCGCCTGCGGCGATCGGGTGCCCGGTGGTGTCGGCCATGGCGCTGTCCTCCATCGGAGCCGAGCGTATCGCGCGCGCCGGGGCCGCGTAAAGCCGCGTCAGGCGGGATCGCGACCAGGATTACGAACGGGCCGGGGGCCGATCATCGCCTCCCATTGGCGGCCAAGCGCCAGCACCCGCGCATCCGCGTCCGCCGGACCGATCAGTTGCAAGCCATGGGGCAGACCAGCCGGGCCATAGCCCGCCGGCAGGGCCAGCGTCGGCAGCCCGGCAAGGCTGGCCGGGACAACGCATTCCATCCAGCGGTGATAGGTATCGGTGGGCACGCCCGCGATCGCGCGGGGCCAGTCCCGGTCCGCCGGGAAGGGCCATATCTGCGTCGAGGGCAGAACAAGGGCATCGACGCGCGTGAACAGGTCGGCAAGGCAGGACAGCCAGTCGCGCCGGGTCGCCTGCGCCTGCTCCACCGCGTCACCGCTCAGGGCCAGCCCGCGCTCCACCTCCCAGATCGCCTGCGGGTTCAGCGCCGCGCGCGAGGCGGGCAAGCGCCAATGCCGCGCCAGATCCTGCGCCACGGCGAAGGACCGCAGGTCGGTCCAGCTGCGCCAGAGCCGCTCGGCCGGCATCGGCGGGTCCAGCGCCTCGATCCGCCAGCCAAGCGCTCCGGCCGCCTGCCCCAGCGCCGCCGCGCCCGCCGCAAGCAGGTCACCGTCCATCCGGAAGGCCCCGCCCCAATCGCCAAGCCAGCCGATGCGCGGGGCCACGGGCGCGCGCGCGACAGGCAGCGCCGTCCCGGACAGGGTCTCCAGCAGGGCAGACAGATCATCGAGCCCGCGCGCCATCGGACCGGCGGTCGTCAGGCGGTGCAGGATCGCATTGTCGCGCGGCTCGCCCGGCACAAGCCCGATTGTGGGGCGGAAACCCCAGACATCGTTCCACGCCGCCGGGTTGCGCAACGATCCCATCATGTCCGACCCGTCCGCCACCGACACCATCCCCGTCGCCAACGCCGCCGCCGCCCCGCCCGAGGAGCCACCGGCGCTGAGCGACAGGTCGAACGGGTTGCGCGTGACGCCGTGGACCGGGTTGCGCGAATGGGACCCGAGCCCGAAGTCCGGCACGTTGGTCTTGCCGATCACGATTGCCCCCGCATCCCGCAGCCGCCGCGCCAAACCGTCATCGACCCTTGGCACCAGATCCGCGAATAGTGGCGAGCCCGAGGTGGACCGCAGGCCCTTGACCGCCACCATATCCTTGATCGCCACCGGAATGCCGTGCAGCCAGCCACTCGACCCAACCGCATCGGCAACCCGCGCCGCGCCCATCAGCGCTTCGCGATCGCCAAGCGATACGATGGCATTCACCGCCCCGTTGACCGCGCCGATGCGCGCCAGCGTCGCGCGCATCAGCTCGACCGCCGAAATCTCGCGCGTCGCGATCTTGCGGGACAGCTCTACCGCGCCCAAGCGCCAAAGGTCACTCTCCACGTCCACGGCCCGCCCCCATTTCATCTTGGCAAAAAAACTCGACTCCGACGCCGCCCCGGGCGCCGGGGCCGCCGGTATCGCACCCTCAGTCCGCGCCCTGCGCTTCGGCGCGGCCCTTGCCGGACACGCCATGGGCCAGCACCGAGGCCATCAGCCCGTCGATGCTGCCATCGAGCACGCCTTGCGTGTCCGAGGTCTCGAACCCCGTGCGCAGGTCCTTCACCATCTGGTAGGGCTGCAGCACGTAGGAACGGATCTGGTTGCCCCAGCCCGCATCGCCCGCATTCTCGTGCGCCTCGTTCACCAGCGCCGAACGTTTGTCCAACTCCATCTGGTAGAGGCGCGATTTCAGCGCCTTCATGGCGATGTCGCGGTTCTGGTGCTGGGATTTCTCCGAGGACGTCACCACGATGCCGGTGGGGTGGTGGGTGATCCGCACCGCCGAGTCGGTGGTGTTGACGTGCTGGCCGCCCGCCCCGGACGAGCGGTAGGTATCGATGCGGATGTCGGAGGGGTTCACCTCGATCTCGATATTGTCGTCCACCACCGGGTAGACCTTGACCGAGGTAAAGGACGTGTGGCGCTTGGCCGCGCTGTCGAAGGGGCTGATCCGCACCAGCCGGTGCACGCCGGATTCCGATTTCAGCCAGCCATAGGCATTGGGGCCCGAGATCTTGTAGACGGCGGATTTGATCCCCGCCTCTTCCCCCGCGCTGAAGCTTTGCAGGTCCACCTCGTAGCCGCGTTTTTCGGCCCACCGCGTATACATCCGCGCCAGCATGGAGGCCCAGTCGCAGCTTTCCGTGCCGCCCGCCCCGGAGTTGATTTCAAGGAAGGTGTCGTTGCCGTCCGCCTCGCCGTCGAGCAGGGCCTCAAGCTCCTTGGCGGCGGCATGGCTTACCAGTTTGGCAATGGCGTCCTCGGCTTCGGCCACGATCTCGGTGTCGCCTTCCATCTCGCCCAGTTCGATCAATTCGACATTGTCGTCGACGCCCTGCTTGATGACCTCGTAGGCCTTCATCTTGTCGACCAGCGCCTGCCGGTCGCGCATCAGTTTCTGCGCCTTCTCGGGGTCGTTCCACAGGTTCGGATCCTCGACCATGGCGTCGAATTCCTCCAACCGGTGCGGCGCTGTCGCCAGATCCATCCGCTGGCCCAGAAGGGTCAGGGAGTTGCGGATCTTCTCGATATTGGATTGCGTTTCAGCACGCATGGCGGGGCCTCGTCTGGACTGGGTCCGGCACAGATAGAGGATCGACCGGCGACCCTCAAGCCACAGCGGTCACCTGGCGGTCATCGCGTCGGCAAAGGGGCCCGGTGGTGGGCCCGGTGGTGGACCTAGTATAGCCCGCCCGAGGACAGGGTTCCGAAGCCCGTATTGGTGGGCACGCGCACCTGATCGCCATCGGAGGTCTCCACCATGACGCCCTGGCCGCCGCCGCCGTCGCCTTCGACCGCCGTGCCGGCATCGGGGGTGAACATCGGGATGTCCGAGGACATGGCCCAGCCGCCGTCGATCACCGACAGGAGGCCGTCAAAGGGCGCCTCCCCGGCACGAAACAGTTCATACACGACGTTCTCGCCCGAGGCGCCGTCGGGCAGGCGCGCGCCGGAATAGCGGTCGATCGGGTAGAACACGCCGTTCTCGGGGACCGGGAATTCGCCGCCGCCATATTCCTCGATCGCCTCCAGCATGAAGCGCTGGAAGACCGGGCCGCAGGTGCCGCCACCGGACGCGCCCCGCCCAAGGCTGCGGGGCTGGTCATAGCCAATGTAGCAGCCCGCCACGATGTTGGAGGTGAAGCCCACGAACCAAACGTCGCGGCTGTCATTGGTGGTGCCGGTCTTGCCGGCCGTGGGCACCGGCAGGTTGACGGAACCGGACGCCGTGCCGCGTTCGACCACGCCGCGCATCATGGAGGTGAGCTGGTAGGCGGTGATCGGGTCGATCACCCGCTCGCGCGTGGACACGATCCGCGGCGCAAGGCCGGGATCGAGCGAGGCCAGTTCGCAATCGGGGCAGAGCCGCTGGTCGTGGCGATAGACCGTTTCCCCATAGCGGTTCTGGATCCGGTCCACGAGGGTCGGTTCCACCCGCTCGCCGCCATTGGCAAACATGGCGTAGGCCGAGATCATGCGGAACAGCGTGGTCTCCTGGCTGCCGAGGGCGTTGGCGAGGAAGGGCTGCATGTCGTCGTAGACGCCGAAGCGTTCGGCATAGCGCGCCACGGTTTCCATGCCGACATCCTGGGCCAGCCGCACGGTCATCAGGTTGCGCGAACGCTCGATCCCGGTGCGTAGCGGCGAGGGTCCGTAGAACTGGTTCGACGCATTGGTGGGCCGCCAGACGCCTTCGGGCGTCCGCAATTCGATGGGGGCGTCGATGACGATGGTGTTGGGGCTGTAGCCGGAATCAAGCGCCGCCGCATAGACGAAGGGCTTGAACGAGGATCCCGGCTGCCGGGTCGCCTGCGTGGCGCGGTTGAAGCTGGAATACTGGTAGGAAAAACCGCCCTGCATCGCCAGCACGCGCCCGGTATGCACGTCCATCGCCATGAACGCGCCCTGCACTTCCGGGATCTGGCGCAGGGTCCAGCGGATGAAGGAGCCGTCGCTGTCGGCGGTCATGGCGCGCACATGGACCACGTCGCCGACGCGGAGCAGATCGCCCGCCACCCGCGCGGTGGGGCCGCGCGAGCCATCCTCGTTCAAGGGACGCGCCCATGTGACGTCTTCGGCGGGGATGTAGTGGCCGTCGTCATCCTCCTCCACGCCCTCGATGCCGATCCGGGCGGAGCTGTTGCCGACGCTGAGCACCACGGCGGCGAACCAGCCGTCGATGTCGCGGGCGATCTCTGCCGTGGCAAGGGCGGCGCGCCAGCTTGCCTCGTCGCCCAGGTCTGCCGGGTCGATGGTCGCGACCGCGCCGCGCCAGATGCCCTGATCGCGGTCGAACTGTTCCAGCGCGCGGCGGAGCGAGGCTTCGGCCACCGCCTGCAGCCCCTCGTCCATGGTGGAGCGCACGGCATAGCCACCGGAGAAGAATTCATCCTCGCCATATTGCGCCGAAAGCTGACGGCGGATCTCGTCGGTGAAGTAGTTGCGCGGCGGACGGGACAGGCGGAACGCCTCGATATGGCCACCCTGCACGGTTTCAAGCGGCAACGCCGCGGCCGCCTGCATCTCGGCCTCGGTCACGTAGCCGTTTTCGAACATCTCGCGCAGCACGTAGTTGCGGCGGCTGATGGCCCGGTCGTAATCGTTCACGGGATGGAAATTCGACGGGGCCTGCGGCAGCGCCGCCAGATAGGCCACCTGCGCCAGCGTCAGGTCTTCCAGCGTGGCGTTGAAATAGGTCTGCGCGGCGGCGGTGACGCCATAGGAGTTCTGGCCGAGGAAGATCTCGTTCAGGTATAGCTCGAGGATACGGTCCTTGCTGAGCGTCCGCTCGATCCGGGCGGCAAGGATGATCTCGCGCACCTTGCGTTCCACCGTGCGCGATCCGTCCAGAAGGAAGTTCTTCATCACCTGCTGGGTGATGGTCGATGCCCCGCGCACGTCCTGCCCGCGCGAGCGGATCGCATCCACGAAAGCGGCGGCGATGGCGCGGGGGTCGTAGCCTGCGTGGTTGTAGAAGTTCCGATCCTCGGCCGAGACGAAAGCATAGGCAACAAGGTCGGGGATTTCCTCGGCGGGCGTGAACAGGCGGCGTTCGACGGCGAATTCATCGACGATCTGGCCTTGGCGCGAATAGATCCGGCTGATCGTGGGCGGCGCATAGCTCGACAGGGTCTGCACGTCGGGCAGGCCACGGGAATACAGGAAGATCAGGCCGCCGATGCCGAGGGCGCCGAAGACCAGCCCAAGGGTGATCGCGCTGAAAACCGCGCCGAAAAAACCGATGATGAATCGCATTGGAGCGCCTGTTGTCCCGACAATCGGTTCTCTATACGCGGCGGCGGCCTTTGGGTCAAAAGGACTGGGCGACAAATCGCCGTGATACGGAGGCGGCATGGGGCAGGATCGGGACAGGCCGGAGGATATCCTTGCAACCTACGGGCGGGAGGCGGCGACCTGGGCGCGGCAGCGCAATCGAAGCCTGTGGGAGCGTCCGGCGCTGGCGGCCTGCGTGGCGGGCCGCGCGCCCGGCCTGCGGGTGCTGGATCTGGGCTGCGGATCGGGGCTGCGGATCGGGGCAGCCCATCGCGGAATGGTTCATCGCGCGCGGCGACGCAGTGACGGGAGTGGACGGCGCGGCGGCGATGCTGGCGGAAGCGCATGCGCGGGTGCCGGAGATGGAGCGGGTGCTGGCCGACATGCGCGGGCTGGCGCTGGGGCGGGACTTTGACATCTTGTTGGCATTCAACAGCTTCTTCCACCTGTCGCCGGATGACCAGCGCGCCATGTTCACGGTTTTCGCCGCCCATGCCGCCCCCGATGCGCGCCTGCTGCTGACCACCGGTCCGGCCGCCGCGGAGGCGGTGGGGCGCGTCGGGCAATCGCCCGTCTATCACGCAAGCCTCGGGCCGTCGGAATATCGCGCCTTGCTGGCGGCCCATGGCTTCGCGGAACTCTGGTTCCGGCCCGAGGATGCGGAGCTTGCGGGCCATTCGGTCTGGCTGGCCCGGTTTGCCGGCAATCCGGCCGCTGGCGGTCCGTCTACTGCCGTCTTAGGGCGGCGGCGGCGGCATCGGCATCGGCCCATGCGATCACCGCACCGGCAATCGCGGCCTGCATCCGCGCCCGCCAGTCGGGATCGAGGATGTTCTCCAGGTCGCCGCCTTCGCTGAGAAAGCCGATCTCCAGCAGGACAGCCGGAAAATCGGCGGCTTTCAGCACCGAGAACGCCCCTTCTGAGCGGGGCTGCGCATGCAGGTCGAGGCCCGCCGCAAAGATCGACTGCACCAGGCTGTCGGCGAAAGCGCGGGCGCGCGGCGCGGTTTCCACCCGGGCGAGGTCCATGAGCACGCCCACGACCTCGTCGTCGGAGCCGGACAGGTCGATCCCCTGCACCAGGTCGGCGCGGTCATGCTGTTCGGCAAGGGCTGCTGTCGCGGCATCGGAGGCTTCGTCCGCGAGGGTATAGATCGTGGCCCCCTGGGCGCGTCCCTCGGCGATGGCGTCGGCATGCAGCGAGATGAACAGATCCGCGCCCGCCGCGCGGGCCAGCGTCACGCGGGTCGGCAGCGGCACGAAGACATCGCCGTCGCGGGTCATCACCACCTCGATCCGGCCGGTGCGGCGCATCACCTCGCGCAATTCGCGGGCGAAGGCGAGGATCAGCCCGGCCTCGGAATAACCGCCACGCAGCGCGCCGGGATCGACGCCGCCATGGCCGGGGTCGAGCACCACGACAACGGCGCCGTCATCGTCGCGCGGCGGGGCCTGCGTCGTGACCGGCAGCAGCATCGCATCGAGGCCGGGGGGCGCCCCGGCGGCGGCGGTGAAGCTGGCGACATCGGTATCGGTCAGGGTCAAGGTCACGACGGCCTGCCCGGTGACGGCGTCGGTCTCCATCGCGGCGGTATCGAGGGCCATCGGCGCGGACAGGGTCAGCACCATGCGCGACCAACCGGGGGTGGAAGCCCCGCCCAGCCCCACGCTTTCAATGCCCGACACCGTGGTGTCGTCGAAGGACAGGCCCGCGAAATCGACCTCGCGGAAATCCAGCACCACGCGCATCGGATCGTTGAGGGTGAAGACGCGGAACGGCACGGGCTGGCTGATCGCAAGCGCCAGCGTGATGCCGCGCTGGTCTGCGCTCAGCGACGACCAGCCGGGCAGCGCGCGGGCAAGCGCACCAAGGGTCTGGGCCTGCGCCGGCAGGCCGAAGGCAAGGATCAGGACGATCAGGACTGCTCGGATCACGGGGTTGCTCCCTTTCGCTGGGGCCCGTTTGCTGTTGGACATCCATAGCATCCGGCGACCGCGCGCTCTAGCCCCTTAGGGACGCCATGAAGGCGATCAGGCGGGCGATCCCCTCCTCGATATCGGGCGTGGCGCGGGCGTAGGAAAAGCGCAGCGTCGTGGCGCCGCGGGTCTTGTCGAAATCCAGCCCCGGCGTGACGGCAACGCCCGCCCGATCGAGGATCTGCGCCGCGAAGGCGCGGGCATCGTCGGTGAAGGCGCCGACATCGGCATAGACGTAGAACGCGCCATCGGCAGGCGCGGTCCGCTCGAGACCCGCCTGCGCAAGGCCGTCGAGCAGCAGCGCGCGGTTGCGGGCATATGTGGCGCAGTGCCCGTCCAGTTCGGCCCGCCCGTCCGGCGACAGCGCGCCAAGGGCCGCGACCTGCGCCGCATGGGGCGGGCAGATGAACAGGTTCTGGGCCAGACGCTCGATCGTGCGGACATGATCGGGGGGCACGACCATCCAGCCAAGCCGCCAGCCAGTCATGGAGAAATACTTGGAGAAGGAGTTGATGACATAGACGTCATCGGTGACTTCAAGGGCCGAAACGGCGCGGCCCTCATACTGCAATCCATGGTAGATTTCGTCCGAAATCAGAGAGATACCGCGCGACGTGCAGATGTCGGCCAAGGCGCGCAACTCGGGTTCGAACAGCATGGTGCCGGTCGGGTTGGCGGGGCTGGCGACGATCAGCCCGTCAAGATCGCACGGCAGGAGGTCGGGCACCGGCTGGTAGCGGGTATCGGCATGGGTTTGCAGGCCCACGGGCGTCAGAGACAGCGCGCTGAGGATCTGGCGGTAGGAGGGGTAGCAGGGCTCGCCCAGACCCACGCGCGCACCGGCGTCGAAGAGCGCGGTGAAGGCGAGGATGAACGCGCCCGACGCGCCCGCCGTCAGGACCACGCGGGCGGGGTCGAGGTCCAACCCATACCATTCGCCGTAGAGCGCCGCGATGCCCGCGCGCAGGTCGGGGCGGCCAAGCGCCACGGTATAGCCGAGCGGGCCTGCCTCCATCTCCTGCGCCAGCCTGTGACGCGCGGCGCGCGGCGCGCCGGTGCCGGGCTGGCCGACTTCCATGTGGATGATGTGGCGGCCCGCTTCTTCCGCCGCGCGGGCGGCCTCCATCACATCCATCACGATGAAGGGATCGACATGGGCGCGGCTGGACTGTTTCATGGGCGGGCCTTTATGCTGCTGGTGCGGTGAAACCAGCCGATGCCGTCCGCGTCAATAGGTCGAGGGTGGCGGCGCGGCCCCGATATGCTAGGCGTGACGCCAACCGGATTGACGAGGTATTTCATGAAACGATTCCTGATGGGCGCGGCGTTGGCCTTATGCAGCGCCCTGCCCGCCATGGCCACCGATCTGGCCGAGATGACCGATGCCGAACGCGCGGCCTTCGGCGCCGAGGTGCGCGCCTACCTGCTGGAAAACCCCGAGGTGCTGGCCGAAGCCATTGCGGTGCTGGAGGAGCGGCAGGCGATCGCCGAGGCCGAGGCGCAGCAACTGGCCGTGGCCGAAAACACCGATGCGCTGTTCAACTCGGCCTTCGACCATGTCGGCGGCAATCCCGACGGCGACGTCGTGCTGGTGGAATTCGTGGATTACCGCTGCACCTATTGCCGCCGCGCCCATCCCGAAGTCGGCGAACTGGTGGAAGCGGATGGCAATATTCGCATCATCCGCAAGGAATTCCCGATCCTGGGCGAGCAATCGCTGCTGGCGAGCCGTTTCGCGCTGGCCACCAACATCGCGCTGGGGGGCGCGGCCTACGAACTGGTCAGCGATGGCTTGATGAACATGCGCGCCGATGTGACGGAGATGTCGCTGGCCCGGCTGGCTGTGGATCTGGACCTCGACAGCCGGGCGATCTTCGCGGCGATGGATGATCCGCTGGTGCAGGCCACGATCGATTACAACCGGGCGCTGGCGCAGCGGCTGGGGATTACCGGGACGCCCAGTTTCGTGTTCGGAGACCAGTTGGTGCAGGGCTATGTGCCGCTGGCGAACATGCGCGATATCGTGGCGATCCTGCGCGACACGTCGCCCTAGGCCGGGCTGCAACCCGCGCGATGCACGAAAAAGGGCGCCCCGCGGGGCGCCCTTTCCTGTTCGGGACCATGTCGGCTTCGAAACCATGTGGGCTTCGAAACCATGTGGGCCGAGCGCGTGTCGCGTTCATTCGCAGTCACGCGACCCACTCCACCCTTTCGATTGCGCACGTCCGAGACGCGCGAGACCGGCACCCACCTTTGCGCGACGCGCTCTAACCGCGCGACCACCAGCCGCGCCGCTTGGGCTTGTCGCTGTCCGCCGCGACCGGCTCGGGATCGGGCATCGGCTGGGGCGGGGTTGCGGCCTCGGGGGCCGGAGCGGGCGCGGGTTCAGCCGCCGGTTCGGGCGCGGCCACGGCGACAGGGTCAGGGGTGCGTTCGGGTTCCGGTTCCGGTTCCGGTTGAGCCTCTGCCACCACGTCTGCCGCGACGGATTCGGGCGCTTGCGCCGCAGCGACCGACTCTGCGGGTTCCACCTTGGGCTGCGCGGCGGCATCGCCGGTCGGGACGCCTTCGGTATCGGTATCGGTATCGGTATCGGCGTCACCTGCATCGCCGGGTTTGCGGCCGCGGCCACCGCGACGGGAGCGGCGGCGCTTCCTGTGCTGGTCGTCGTCATCCCTGGCGGATGGGCCATCGCCCTCCGCCTCGGCATCCGACTGGCCGGTTCCCGGCTCGCCGGCTCCTGCATCGACGTTGGACTGATACTCGGCGCCGGACCCGTCACCGTTCGATCCATCCTCCGCCTCGTCGCCATTGGTGCGGCGACGGCCACGGCCCCCGCGACGGCGACGGCGCTTCTTCCTCGGCTGACCGTCCTCGTCCAGATCCGGCGCGGGGGCCGGTGCGCGTGCCGGGCCAGCACTCGATGCCGTGGCCGCAGGGACGATGGCCTCGTCCTCGTCCTCGTCCTCCTCGACCAGATCGGCATCGTCGATATCATCCATCAGCGACGCATCCATCGACACGGCGACAGACGCCACGGCGGTGATCTTGCGGGTTGCGGTCTTGAACTTCTCGACCTTGTAGTCGGGCACGATCATGCCTGGATCGGCCTCGATCCGGATCGCCATGCCGGTGCGCGCCTCGATCGCGTCAAGGTAGTCGCGCTTGTGGTTGATGAGGAAGTTGACGATGCCCGTGGGCGCGACAAGCAGCACCTCCTTGGAGCGACCGCGTGTCCCCTCCTCCTCCAACTGGCGCAGGATCGACAGCGCAAGGCTGTCGTCCGAGCGCACGAGGCCCGTGCCGTGGCAATGGTGGCAGGCCTGCGTCGTGGCCTCCAGCATGCCCGGCCGCAGGCGCTGGCGCGACATCTCCATCAGGCCGAAGGCCGAGATGCGGCCGACCTGGATGCGGGCACGGTCGGATTTCAGCTTGTCCTTGATGCGCTTTTCGACGGCGGCGTTGTTGCGGCGTTCGTCCATGTCGATGAAGTCGATCACGATCAGGCCCGCAAGGTCGCGCAGGCGCACCTGGCGCGCGACTTCCTCGGCGGCTTCGAGGTTGGTCTTGGTCGCCGTCTCCTCGATCGAGCCTTCCTTGGTGGCGCGGCCCGAGTTGACGTCGATGGCGACCAGCGCCTCGGTCACGCCGATG